>NZ_JBVIPD010000018.1:57881-170547 GCF_055578235.1 Streptomyces sp. NPDC033136 | reverse complement strand
CCCCCCCCCCCCCCCCCCCCCCCCCTCCCCCCCCCCCCCCCCCCCCCCCCCCCCCCCCCCCCCCCCCCCCCCCCCCCCCCCCCCCCCCCCCCCCCCCCCCCCCCCCCCCCCCCCCCCCCCCCCCCCCCCCCCCCCCCCCCCCCCCCCCGCTCGTGGCCCGCTCCGTTCAGTGTCCTCGTCCGAGGACCGACGGGATCAGAAGGTCAGCTTCCAGCTGTTGAGCGTCCCCGTGTCCTGCGCCGCGGTGTCCTGGACGCGCAGCTTCCAGGTGCCGTTGGCACTCTCGCTGGAGGCGTTCACCGTGTAGGTGGTGTTCACGTTGTCCGCGGAGTCCGAGGAGGCGGACTTCAGGCGGTACGCCGTACCGTCCGGGGCCACCAGGTCGATGACCAGGTCGCCGCGGTAGGTGTGGGTGATGTTCACGCCGACCTGCAGGGCCGACGGGGCGCTGCCGCTGCGGCCGGTGACGCTGATCGGCGACTCGATCGCCGCGCCCCTGTCCGGGATGGCGACGGCGGTGGTGCTGGAGAAGGTCGTGCCGGTGGACGAACCGCCCTTGACGGCCTGGACCGTCTTGGCGGCGTCCGCCAGGCCCGCGCCGCAGCCGCCGGAGCAGCTGCCGGGCAGGGTACGGGCGTTGGTCTTGATGGCCGACTCGATCTGCGCCGGGGTGAGGGCGGAGTTGGCCGACTTCATCAGGGCGGCGAGGCCCGCGACGTGCGGGGCGGCCATGCTGGTGCCCTGGTAGTGGCGGTAGTTCTCGCTCGACGGCGTCCTGGTGCCGGAGTTCAGCGTGGACAGGATGCCGTTGGCGGTGGAGGACCGGGTCTCGCCGCCGGGGGCCGCGATGTCGACGGCCGAGCCGTAGTTGGAGTAGGAGGCCCGGCTGCCCGCGCGGTTGGTCGCGGCGACGGTGATGACGTTGTTGCAGTTCGCCGGGGAGGAGTTGGCGGCGTTCTGGTTCTCGTTGCCGGCCGCGACGACGACCGAGGTGCCGCGGTTGACGGCGCCGTTGATGGCGCTCTGCGTGGCGGTGGAGCAGGCCCCGCCGCCGCCGAGGCTCATGTTGATGACCTTGGCGACGTTGGTGTTGGCGGGCACGCCGGAGACGCTGCCGCCGGACGCCCAGGTGATGGCGTCGATGATGTCGGAGTCGTAGCCGCCGCACTTGCCGAGGACACGGACCGGGGAGATCTTCGCGCCGTAGGCGATACCGGCGACACCCTTGCCGTTGTTGGTGGCGGCGGCGATGGTGCCGGCCACGTGGGTGCCGTGCCAGGAGGAGTCGGACGCGGGGATGCCCGGGCCGCACTCGTTGGCGTTGTACCAGTCGCCCGGGTCGGCCGGGTTGCTGTCTCGGCCGTTGCCGTCGACGGCGACGGCGGGGTCGGAGATGAAGTCGTATCCGCCGACGATGTTCGCGGCCAGGTCGGAGTGGGCGACGTAGCCGGTGTCGATCACCGCGACGGTGACGCCGCTGCCGGTGGTGGTGTCCCAGGCGGCCGGGACGTTCATGCCCGCGGTGGACTCGAACAGGTCCCACTGCTTGCTGTACTCGGTGTCGTTCGGGGTGACGGCCGTCGGCTTGTTCAGGCGGTCCGGAACGACGTAGGCGACCTGCGGGTCGGCCTCGTACTGGGCGACGACGTCGGCGACGGACGCCCGGGTGGGGTCGGTGCCCAGCTCGACCAGGGCGGCGCCGGTGCCGAGGCGGCGCTGGAAGTCGATCTCCTCGCCCGTCTTCTCGGCCTTGGACGCGGCGTCGGCGGCAGCGGCCTTGTCGGACCTGGCCTCGCTCGCGCCGGACTTGTAGCCGACGATGAGACGCTCGGCCGGGGCGCCGGGGGCGGCCTCGGTCTGGGCGGCCGGGACGGCGGCCGGGCCGGTGGCGGACTCCTGGGCGACGGCGACCGAGGCGGGGGCTGCGGTCAGCAGGGCTGCGGAGACGGCGGCGACGGATATCAGCTTCCGTCTGAGCGTTGGGGAGGTACGCACAGTCTGCCTTTCGTGGCCGGACTCCGGGCTGAGCGGAGCGGCGGTGGGGTCGCTTCGTCGTCGAAGCGGAGGGGGGTATTTCGAAAAGCGAAGAACGACGCGGTGGCCGGCCAGGCGCGAGACAGAAGCGGACCGTTCGGGGTTACCTGTGGGTCAGCTGTGCTCGAACGATAGGCAAAGGGCAGGTCACGGGGATACGGGGGAAACCCTCGATCTGGCTGGGAACCGACCCTCTATGACGGGCCGTTGAGCGCGAATGGCCCCTTTTCGAACAGGTCGTGGGGAGGTGAACACGCCCGGCCGGTTTCCCGTACTTCACTGTCGAACGTCGCCGCCCCGGCCGAGGAGACGCAGCCGCATGTCCCGTACGACCGCACACCGCGCCGCGCTCGCTGCCGCCCTCGCGACCCCGCTGCTGCTGCCGCTGTGGGCGGCGGGACCGGCACGGGCGCACGGGGCGCCGACGGATCCGGTGAGCCGGGTGGTGGCCTGCTCTCCCGAGGGCGGCGAACGGGCCGGCTCGGCGGCGTGCCGTGCGGCGGTCGCCGCGAACGGCGCGCCCTTCACGGCATGGGACAACCTGCGGGTGGCGAACGTCGACGGCCGGGACCGGGAGGTCGTTCCCGACGGGAAGCTGTGCAGCGGAGGCCTGCCCGCCTACCGGGGCCTCGACCTCGCCCGCGCCGACTGGCCGTCGACCCGGGTGACGCCCGGCGCGACACTGGCCATGCGGTACGTCTCGACGATCCCGCACACCGGCACCTTCCGGATGTACCTGACCAGGCCCGGCTACGACGCGACCGGGCCGCTGTCCTGGTCCGACCTGCCCGGGGAGCCGTTCGCGGAGGTGACAAACCCGGCCCTGACGGACGGCGCGTACCGCATGAAGGTGACCCTGCCGTCCGACCGGGCCGGGCGGCACGTGCTGTACACGGTGTGGCAGAACAGCAGTACGCCGGACACGTACTACTCGTGCTCGGACGTGGTGTTCCCGGAGAAGAAGAAGCAGCCGGAGCAGCAACCGCGGCCGGAGAGGACGCGGCAGCCGGAGAAGAGCGAGAAGGCGGCTGCCCCGAGATCCGCCGCCCCGCAGCAGGCTGAGGAGCCGGAGCAGCCGCAACAGCAGGAGCGGCAACAGGAGCCGGAGCGACCGCAGGGCGACCGCACCCCGCTGGCCTCCACCTCGGCTCCCGCCTCCGGTCCGTCGGCTCCCGCGCTCGCGGGCGGCGCCGCCGCGGTGCTGTTGCTCACCGGCGGCGCCGCCCTGGCCGTACGGCTACGGCGACGCTGAACTACTTCTCTGAGTCGCTCAGTTGACGTTGACCGCGACTCCGCCCTTCGTCACCGGGGCGTACTTGGCGGTGAAGAAGGCGCTGGAGAAGCACAGGGACGAGCCGGACGTCTTGGTGAACTGCTGGTTGCTGAAGGCGATGCTGTTGTCGGTGTTGCTCACCGTGCCGGTCAGGCCGGGGGCCTGGTAGACGCAGGTGATCGTGCCGAGCAGGGTGCGCAGCTTGACCGTGGACTGGACGGCGGAGCCCGCGGCCGGGGTCACGGAGACGGTGCCGTCGGAGGACACGCTCGTGGTGTACGGCAGGTTGTCGACGGTGATGCCGCTGACGCCGAGCACCCCGACGACGTTGGCGGTGCAGCCGCTGGTGTCGAAGCTGTGCGAGGTCAGGGTCTCGGTGGCGGTGCCGGGCGCGGCCGGGTTGTCGGTGACGGTGGCGGCGAACGCCGACGAGGTGCACGAGATGCCGCTGGTGCCGGTCGCGCTGGAGTAGAAGGTGGCGGCGGTGCCGCTCGCCAGGGACGCGTCGAGGACGTCGCCGACCGCGACGGCCGCGCCGTCGGTCGTAGTCAGGACCGGCGTGTCGGCCGCGGAGGCCGGGGCGGTGAGGCCGAGGGCGGCGACGGCGGCGGTGAGCGTGAGGAGGGTGCGTGTACGCATGCGGGTGTACCTCTTTCACTGACGGGGGGGGTGAGGGGTGGGGGGTGGAGGGGAGCGCCGGGCGTCCCCCGTTGCCGGCCCGTGACGCCTTCTCCGTACGTGACGGGCCGGCAACGGCACCGGTGACCGGGCAGAGGCACACGGGAGGACCTCCGGCCGGGCCGGGCGGGGGGTGGCTGGTGGCACGGATCCGGGGGAAGCGAGCGTGCCGGGGAAGGGGGACTCGGGCGGGGGAAAGCCCGTGCGGACGCACCGGACGGCGAACTGCCCGTACGGGACGGGCCGGGGGCCGGGACACGCGGACGGTGCCGCGCGGCGGATCAGGCTCCACAGATCCGGTTCCACGGATCCGGCACCACGGATCCGGCGCCACGGACCCGGTGGGACGAGGAGAGTTGTAGACCTGGCGGTCCGTCAACGTCAAGGCCTTGCAGGAGAGTTGTGTCGCCGGTGAGGGTTCCGGGTGGGCGGTGACTCACCTGCGGCACACAACCGGCACTCTTCGTTCACACTTCCCTTGACCCTTCATGTAACCCCCGGTAACTTCCGAGTCGGCTACTGCGGCGTAACGAGAAAGCCCTTGCATCCGCCGGGAGTTGCGGGGAGACGTACGTACGCGGTCGGTGTCCGCGCCAGGGCAACGTGCCACCGAAGTCCGATCCGCACCGACACGCACCTGGAGCAGACATGACCTCCTCCGCCGAGCACACTCCCGAAAGACCGGACGGCGCCGCCGCCCCGGACGCCGGTGACACCCCCGCGCGTCGCGGGCGGGTCCGGGCGCGCCGGGCCGCGGTGATGGCGGTGCCGGCCGCCGCGGTCGCCGCCGGCCTCGCGATCCTCACCGCCGAGGGGGCACTGGGTGTGCAGTTCGCCATCTCCGGCATGCCCTTCACGGTCACCGCGACCGAGCTGAACGGCACCGGCTTCGCACAGTTCGGTGGTCTGGACGAGATGGCCGAGGACAGCCCGAACGCGGGCGAAACCGGCGGTCAGGTACTGGTCGTCACGTCCGTGATCAAGAACGCGACGCTCACCAAGCTGTGCCAGAGCGTGGACCTCGGCGGCACGAACCTGGTCATCAGAGCGGGCGGCGGCGCGAAGAAGGTCTCCGCCAGCGATCTGACGACCGACTCGACCGACCTGTCCGGCGACGCCGCGTTCACCAACATCGAGATCGGCAACGACGCCAGCACGCTCAACAAGGCCGGGCCGCTGGGCCGGGGACCCAAGGGCGTGTTCAGCCAGCAGTCCGACACCGTGCGCATCGCCAACCTGCGGCAGACCAACTACGCCACGACCGCCGGTGTGTTCAAGCTGCCGGGGCTGAAACTGGGCTTCAGCGGGTCAGGTTGCTGATGCCCGGCGGTTCACGCGGGACGTTCCGGCCCGCCTTCCGCCGGTGGCGGGCCGGCCGTCCGTTCTGGGGCGGGTTGCTGCTCGCCCTGGGCGGGGCGGAGGTCCTGCTCACCCTGAAGGCGTCGCTGGACGTCATCCTGCACGTCGGGATGCAGGGCCTGGCCGGCTATCTGCTCCCCGTGGTGATGCTGCTGTGCGGGCTGCTGATCCTCTTCAACCCCGCCCAGCGCCTGTTCTACTCGGTCATCGGGGTGCTGGTCTCCCTGGGCACCTGGCTGACCTCCAACCTGGGCGGCTTCTTCGTCGGGATGCTCCTGGGCGTGGTCGGCAGCTGCCTCACCTTCGGCTGGCTCCCCAACCAGGAACCCCGCGTCAGCCGCCGGCAGCGCCGGAAGGAGGCCCGGGCGGCGAAAGCGGTGTCCCCGGCGCCGGTGCGGCAGCCCTGAGAGTCATCGGCGGGCACGGCCGGCAGGGCCTGCCCCCGGGCGCCGAGATCACGGCACCCCCTCCAGCCGAATCGAGGCCGGCAGCGCGAAGGCCGCGGCCGCCCGGGCGCGCACGCCGGCGGACGGGTCCTCGAGACCACGGCCGGCCGCCGCCACCGTCACCTTTCCGCCGTCCGAGTCGCCCTGTTGTGGGCCGGGCCATTCGCGGGGCCCGGCCCGGTGCAACCCGGCGTCGCGCAGGCCCGAGGGGGGCGGCCGAACCGCTTGGACGGTACGGAAAGCGGAGGTGGGGGCATCCGCGACGAGGACCTCGCGCCGTACGGGGCGGTGGGGCGCGAGCCGTAACCGGAACCCACTGTTCGGCTAGTCGAACAGATCATCACGATGCGGCAGCGTCAACTCACGGCATGTGGCCGTTCACTTGACGACCGGTGGTCACACACGGTTGGCTCCGGGCCAGCGAGAGCCATCCGGTCGGCGCACACCCTGCGGCCCCGCCTGCGCTCTCACCCTGCTCTTGCTCGGCGCACAGCGAGGTCCGCTCCTCATGAACACTCCTCCCCCGTCGCACACCTCCCCGAGGCTCAGCCGGGCCGCGGCCCTGGCCGCCGCCGTGGGTCTGCTGGTGTCCGGCTGCTCCGCCCTCGGGGCGGCCGACGACGGACCGGACGGGGACGCGGCGGGCGGGTCCGGCGGCGGGATGAAGGTCGCCCTGGTCACGCACGGCGGCAAGGGCGACGCCTTCTGGGACCTGGTGCGCAGGGGCGCCGAGGCGGCGGCCGCCAAGGACGACATCGACCTGACGTACGCCAGCGACGCCGACCCGGCCGCCCAGGCCGATCTGGTGCGGGACGCCGTCCGTGACGAGGTCGACGGCATCGCGGTGACCCTGGCCAAACCGGCGGCGATGCGGGGCCCGGTCGCCCAGGCCAAGGCGGCCGGCATCCCCGTGGTCGGCCTCAACTCCGGCATCGACGCCTGGCGGCCGACCGGCCTCCTGGAGTACTTCGGCCAGGACGAGTCCGTGGCCGGCCGGGCCGTCGGAGACAAGCTGGACGAAGCCAAGGCCAAACACGCGCTGTGCGTCGTGCACGAGCGGGGCAACGTCGCGCTGGAGGCCCGCTGCGCCGGCGTGAAGAAGACGTTCGACGGCGACACCGACAACCTGTACGTGGACGGCACCGACATGGACGCGGTGACCGCCACGATCGCGTCCCGGCTGCGGCAGGACTCCAGCATCGACGAGGTCGTCACCCTGGGCGCCCAGTACGGGCTCAGCGCGGTCAAGGCCGTCGAGCAGGCCGGCAGCAGGGCCGAGGTCGCCACCTTCGACCTCAACAAGGACCTGGTCAAGGCGGTCCGGGGCGGCGAGGTGCGGTTCGCCGTGGACCAGCAGCCGTACCTGCAGGGCTACCTCGCGGTGGACGCCCTGTGGCTGTACCGGACCAACGGCAACATCAGCGGCGGCGGGACGGCTCCGGTCCTCACCGGTCCCGCGTTCGTGACCAGGTCGAACGTGTCCGCCGTGGCACGGTTCGCCGCCGCCGGGACCCGGTGACCGGGCTCTTCCTGTGAGGGTGTCGCCAAAGATTCGGTCAGGCCCGGCCTCTACGTCCACTTGTACGGATAACATCCTGCACATCCCATGTGCCGTGCAGGGCACTCCCCCACCTCCGCACCCGTCCCCCGCCCTCTCCGACCGTTCCGCCTCCCTCTTCCACGCCCCCCGCTGATCGCCCTAGGACGACGATGTCTCGACGGACAGGTGCCCGGCGCCGTCTCGGATCCATACGCATCTCCCTGGTCCTCCTGGCCCTCGTGCCGAGCGTCACCCTCGCCGCCATGTGGGGCGTGACGACGATCCAGATGTTCTCGGAGGGCCTCAGGCTGCGCGACCAGACGGAGCTGAGCCGGTCGACCGGTGCGATGGGCACCGACGCGACGCTCGCCCTGCAGCGCGAACGCAGCCTGTCGGCCGCCTGGCTGGCCACGCCGAGGGGCTCCCGGGCCGCTCTCGACGCACAGCGCGAGGAGACCGACAAGGCGGTCGCCAAGCTCGTCGGGCAGGCGGACGCGATCGGGAAGGCGCCGTCCCGCGTCTCCGACCGGCTGTACTCGGTGCTGGGCTCGGTGGGGAGCCTGGAGTATTACCGCGACCAGGTGGACGATCCCACCGACATCACCGCGCAGCAGGCGCTGGACCAGTACTCCTCGATCATCGACGAGCAGATCCACGCCTTCCAGGAGCTGTCCCAGGTCGACGACGGCGACCTCACCTCGCAGGCCGGTCCGCTGGTCGGCCTGGAGCACGCGGCGGAACTGGTCTCCCGGGAGGACGCGCAGCTGACCCTGGCCTGGCCGTCCGGGCACCTCGACGACAAGGCCTGGGTCCAGTTCGCGGAGCTGGTGAACACCCGGCGCTGGCTGGTCCAGGACCAGGTGCTGCCCCAGCTGACCGGCGGCGCCAAGGCGCAGACCGAGCGGATCCTGGCGAGCCCGGAGTGGCAGACGCTGCAGTCGGTCGAGGACCAGGTGCTGGCGGCGCGGAACTCCAGCGCCTCCGCCGACCGCATCGGCCTGCCGGACACGCAGAAGCGGTGGAACGCCGCCATGGACAAGCTGTCCGACCAGTACGCGGGCCTCATCCAGCAGCAGACGACCGGACTGCTCGAGCGCAGTGCCGACCAGGCGGACGCGCTGCTGCTCAAGGCGGCGTTGCTGAGCGCCGGCGGGCTGCTCGCGCTGCTGTTGTGCGTCGGCATGTCCTGGCGGATCACCCGCTCGCTGTCCCGGCGGCTGCGCGGCCTGCGCCGGGCCGCCGTCAGCCTCGCGCAGGACCGGCTGCCCGACGTGGTGGCGCGGCTGGAGCGGGGCGAGACGGTCGACCCGGAGTCGGCGATGACCCCGCTGGACTACGGGCACGACGAACTCGGTCAGGTGGCGCAGGCGTTCAACACCGCCCAGCGCACGGCCGTGCACACCGCGGTCGAACTCGCCGACACCCGGCGCGGCTTCCAGAAGATCATCCTGGGCATCGCGCGGCAGAGCCAGAACCTGGTCAACCTCCAGCTCAGCAAACTCGACACGCTGGAACGCGAGCACACCGACCCCGACATCCTCAAGGGTCTGTACGAACTGGACTCCACGGCCAGCCAGTTGCGGCGCTACGAGGAAAACCTCGTCATCGTCAGCGGCGAACGGCCGGGCCGCAGCTGGACCGATCCGGTCGCGCTGATCGACATCCTGCGCAGCGCGGTCGGCGAGGTCGCCGAGTACCAGCGGGTGGAAGTGCACACCGAGGAGGAGGTGTACGTCGCCCCGCCCGCGGTGGCCGACGTCATCCATCTGATGGCCGAGCTCATCGACAACGCGACCGCGTACTCCCCCGCGCCGAGCCCCGTCACGGTCCGGGCCGGGATGGTGGCGAAGGGGCTGGCCGTCGAGATCGAGGACCGCGGTCTCGGCATGTCGGAGGAGGACCACGCGTCCTTCAACGAACAGCTGGCGGTGCCACCGCAGTTCGACGTGGTGGCGCTCGCCGACGACCTGCGCCTCGGCATGTTCGTGATCGCCCAGCTGGCCCACCGGCACGGCATCGCCGTCACACTGCGCCCGTCGCCGTACGGCGGGACCACGGCGATCGTGCTGGTCCCGCACGAGATCGTGGTGAGGGAGGCCCCGGGCGGCGGGACGCCCGACGAGCGGGTGGCCGAGGGCGGAGCCGGCGCGAACGGCAGAATGGCCCCACCCGGCCCGAGAGGCGCGGGGGGCGGACCGAAGGACGGCAACACCCCGGAGAGCGGGCGGCTTTCGGTGGACGACGGGGGTTCGGGAGACGGACGAGGTTCGGGGGACGGACGACGGGATTCGGGGGACGGACAAAGTCCGGGTGACGCCCGGCAGGACCGGGCGCCGCAGGGCACCGAGGCGTCGCGGGGCGCGGGACGCCCCGCCGGGTCCGCCCGCGAGCCCCGGCCGCTCGTCACGGCCCGCACGGCCGCCGCCGTCGCGCCCTCCACCGCCCGCACGGTCGTCCCACGCCGGGACGGCCTCGCCCCGCTCCCCCGCCGGGTACCGCAGACCAGCCTGGTGGAGGAACTGCGCGAGGAGCCCGCGTCCACCGGTGACGACGGCTCCCCCGAGACTTTCACCGCGGAGGCCGCCGCCTCCTCCCTGGCCGGCTTCCAGCGCGGCACGCTCCGGGCCCGTGACGACGACGCCGAGCCGCCCCACGACGCGGAGGCGGCCACCCCACCCCGGCGGTCCGCCGCCGACCCGGTCCCCTCGACTCCGCCCGCCGACCGCTGACCGCCGACGAAGGACACGCAATGACACGCCCCATCCCCACCACGCACACCCAGCTCGACCAGCTGCTGACCGGACTCGTGGAGCGGGTCGCCGATGTGAACCAGGCCGTGGTGCTCTCCGAGGACGGCCTGGTGGTCAGCAAGTCCACCGGCTTCCTGCGCGACGACGCCGAGCGGCTCGCGGCGACCGCGTCCGGTCTGATGAGCCTCAGCAAGGGCGTCAGCATGGACTTCCGGGGCGGTCCGGTGCGCCAGGCGCTCATCGAGATGGCCAACAGCTATCTGATCCTCACCTCCGCCGGTCCGGGCGCCCACCTGGTCGTGCTGACCGGGCCGGGCGCGGACGTCGGGGTAGTGGCGTACCAGATGAACATGCTGGTGAAGAAGATCGGCGAGCACCTCAGCGCGGCACCGCGGGGCGTGGCCGGACCCGTCGTCGACCCAGGCGTGTGAGGTGAGCGGAGGCGATTCGGCGGGTCGGCTGGTCCGGCCGTTCACGCTGACCGGTGGCCGGACCCGGCCCAGCCGTGCCGACTTCACCCTCATCACGACGGTGACCGCGGTCGACCCGCCGCCGGCCGATGCGGCCCGGTGCCAGCCCGAGCACGCCCGCATCCTCCGGCTGTGCGCCGAGCCGCTCGCCGTGGCGGAGGTGGCCGCGCGGCTCGACCTTCCGGTGAGCGTGGTCGTCATCCTGCTCTGCGACCTGCTGGAGGCGGGCCGGATCACCGCCCGCCCGCCGCGCCTCGTCTCCCGCACCACTCCGGACCTGGACCTGCTGCAGAAAGTGAGGGACGGCCTTGGCCGGCTCTGAGCTTGCCACTGACGCGTCTTCGGCACCCGACACGGTCAAGATCCTGATCGCCGGGGGCTTCGGCGTCGGCAAGACCACCATGGTCGGGTCGGTCAGCGAGATCGTCCCGCTGCGCACCGAGGAACCCCTGACCGTGGCCGGTCTGGGCGTCGACGACCTCGACGGCATCGAGGAGAAGCGGGCCACCACCGTGGCCCTGGACTTCGGCCGGATCACCATCAGCCGGGACCTGGTGCTGTACCTGTTCGGTACGCCGGGGCAGCAGCGGTTCTGGTTCATGTGGAACGACCTGTCCCTCGGCGCGCTCGGCGCCGTGGTCCTGGTCGACGTCCGCAGACCCGACTCCAGCTTCGCCGCGATCGACTTCTTCGAACGCCGTGGCATCCCGTTCGTCGTCGGCGTCAACGGCTTCCACGGCGAACACCCCTATCCGCCCGAGGACATCCGGGAGGCGCTCGCCGTCCCGGAGCACGTCCAGATCCTGCTGTGCGACGCGCGCGACCGGGAGTCGTGCCGGGACGTGCTGATCGCCCTGATCGACCAGCTGATCGCGTCGGCGGTGCGGGCCTGAAGGCAACGGCGCAGACCTGAAGGAAACGGTTCAGTCCCGGCCTCCCGCCGGTGCGGGCCCCACGGTGAACGGCACCGGGCGGTCCGTGAACGCGTCCAGGACGAGGCGGTCGCCGACCGGCCGGTCAGATTCACCGTCACGCTCTCGCCGCGCAGCTCAGTCATGCGGGGGCCGTCCTTGACGCCCGTGACGGCGGCGGTACGCACGGCTCTCCCAGGGGCTCGCGGTGGCCGGAGGCGGTTGCGTCCCTGTGACGCCCCGCCCCCGGCCCGCGTTCGATCCCCCTCGAATCCGGCCGCTCCCGTCATCGCATCGCTACGGGCGGCCGGCTCAGGCCAGGCCCGCCGACGTCAGCCATGCCTTCGCCACGTCCAGTGGGTCCTTCTTCTCCAACTGGACCTGCGCGTCCAGGTCCAGGAGCGTCTTCGTGTCCAGCTTCGCGGAGACCGCGTTGAGCGCGTCGACGCCCTCCTTCGGGAGACCGTCCTTGTGGACCAGCGGCGTGACGTTCGCGAACCCGAAGAGGTTCTCCGGGTCCTTCAGGACGACGAACTTCTCCTTCACGATGGTCGGGTCGGTGGTGAAGATGTCCGCGGCCTGGACGGTGTTCCGGGTCAGCGCCGCCTGGGTCAGCGGGCCGCCCGCGTCGAGCGCCTTGAAGGACTTGAACTCCAGTCCGTACACGGACTTCAGGCCTTCCAGGCCCTGATGCCGGGTCTGGAACTCGGGCGAACCGCCGATCACCAGGTCCGGTGCGGCGTCCTTGAGGTCCGCGAGGGTGGAGGAGGAGGTGAGCCTGTACTTCTCGGCCGTCTCGGCGTTGACGGTGACCGAGTCCTTGTCCTCGGCGGGCGACGACCGCAGCAGCGTCAGCTTCTTGTCGAGCTTGGCCTTGACGGCCGCGTTCACCGCCTCGGTGGACTTCTGCTCGGCCTTGGGGTCCAGGTAGGCCAGCAGCGAGCCGTTGTACTCGGGCAGCACGGTGACGGAGCCGTTCTTCATCAGGCCGTACGTCGTCTCGCGGCTGCCGATGTTGTGCTTGTAGGTGACCTTGATGCCCTTGGCCTTGAGTGCCTCGCCGTAGATGTCGGCGAGCAGGGTGCTCTCGGCGAAGTTGTTGGAACCGACGACGACGGTGCCCGCCTTCGCCTTCTCGCCCGCCAGGGGGTCGTCGGAGGTGTCGCCGGACGAACAGCCCGCGAGCAGTGCCGCAGCGGCGGTGAGCGCGACGGCCGCCGCGCCGGTGTGCCTCGTCCTGGACCAGCTGCTCTTCGCGGTAGAAGTCATCCACCGATCCAATCCAGCCTCTTGACGACCAGTCAAGAGCGGCCTGGTCACGGTTCCTCACGGACACCACTCGGACGTCAGCTTCTGCGCACCCCCGGCGACACGGCCAGTCGGCCCACCGCCCAGAACACCGCCAGCGTGACGAGCGCCAGGACGGCCACGAGCGTGGCGCCGCCGACCACCTTCTCGTAGTTCCGCTGGTAGAGCCCGTCGACGATGTACCGGCCGAGGCCGCCCAGGCTGACGTACGCGGCGATGGTGGCCGTCGACACGATCTGGATGGCCGCCGAGCGCAGGCCGCTCAGGATCAGCGGCAGGGCGACCGGCAGTTCGACCTGGAGCAGGATCCGTGACTCCCGCATGCCCATGCCGCGGGCGGCGTCCACCGGGGAGGGATCGACGGAGCGGACCGCCTCGTAGGTGGTCACCAGGATCGGCGGGACGGCGAGGATGACCAGCGGGATCATCACGGGCAGCAGGCCGAAGCCCAGCACGATGACGATCAGCACCAGCAGGCCGAAACTGGGCAGCGCGCGGGCGGCGGTGGCGAGGAACGCGAGGGCGTTGCCGCCGCGGCCGGTGTGCCCGGTCAGCAGACCGACGGGCAGGCCGATCGCGGCTGCGAGGGCCAGCGCCAGCAGCGCGTACTGGACGTGTTCGAGCAGGCGTTGCGGGATGCCGTCGTAGCCGTGCCAGTGGGCGCTGTCGCTGAAGAAGGCGTTGACGAAGTTCAGTACGTTCACCGGATCACGTCCTGCGGGGCGGGCCGCCGCTGCCGCACCCCGGTCTTCGGGCGCCCGCGGGTGGCTTTCGGCATCCACGGGGTCAGGACGACGCGGAGCAGGACCAGCAGGGCGTCGCACAGGATCGCCAGGACGGCCGTCGTCACCACGGAGTTCACGGCCAGCTCGGGCCGGTCGTACTTCTGCGCGTCGGCGAGCAGGTTGCCGAGGGCGCCCTGGTTGCCGATGAGGGTGCCGACGCTGACCAGGGAGATGCTGGAGACGGTGGCGACTCTGAGCCCGGCGATGATGGCGGGCACGGCGATCGGCAACTGCACCTGCAGGTAACGACGTACGGGCCCGAAGCCCATGGCGGTGGACGCGGCCAGGGTCTCCTGCGGCACCGACCGCACGCCGTCGACGATGGCCGGGACGAGCACCACGAGGCTGTAGACGGCCAGCGGGATCATCACGGTCAGTTCGGTCTGGCCGGTGTAGTCGATGAGGACGACGAAGAAGGCCAGCGACGGGACCGCGTAGAGGACGGTGGTGGCGCCGAGCACGGGCGGGTACAGCCAGCGGAAGCGGACGCACAGCTGGGCGAGCGGCAGTGCGAGCAGCAGCCCGGCCAGGACCGGAAGCAGCGCCTCGCGCAGATGCAGCCCGATCAGGCCGAGCCAGCTGTGCTGGAGGTCGCTCGGGATGTCGAAGAAGCCGTTCACGACGAGACCCTGGCCTCGTCGGCGTGGCCGGCCGCCGCGTGGGCGCTGCGGATCGCCTCGCCGATGGTCGCTTGCGAGACCACGCCGGTCACCCGCCCGGCGTCGTCCACGGCGACGGCGTGGCCGGCCGGGGAGAGCACCGCGCTGTCGAGGGCGGCCCGCAGCGAGTCGGTGCCGGGCACGAACGGCCGTCCGTGCGGGACGAGCCGGTCGGCCCTGATGTCCCCGGCCGTCAGGTCGCGCTGCTCGCCCCAGCCGAGGGGTTTGCCGTCCGCGTCGGTGACCAGGAGCCAGGGGCCGTCGGGGGCGGTGATCTGCTCGGCGGTGGCGTCGGCCGGGATCACCGGGCCGGTCGTCAGTTCCAGGCGCGCGGAGGGGAAGAACGACAGCCGCCGGATGCCGCGGTCGGCGCCGAGGAAGTCCTCGACGAAGGCGTCCGCGGGGCGGGACAGCAGCTCGGCGGGCGGCGCGTACTGGGCGAGGTGACCGCCCTCGCGCAGCACGGCGACCATCGTGCCGAGCTTGATCGCCTCGTCGATGTCATGGGTGACGAAGACGATGGTCTTGCCCAGCTCGTCCTGGATGCGCAGCAGTTCGTCCTGCAGTCCCTTGCGGACCACCGGGTCGACCGCCGAGAACGGCTCGTCCATGAGCAGCACTGGCGGGTCGGCGGCGAGCGCCCGGGCCACGCCGACGCGCTGCTGCTGGCCGCCGGAGAGCTGGTACGGGTACCGCTTGGCGAGCGCGGCGTCGAGCCCCACCCGCTCCATCAACTCGGCTGCCCGTGCCCGGGCCTTCTGCTTGCCCCAGCCGAGCATGCGGGGCACGGTGGCGATGTTGTCGACGATCGTGCGGTGCTGGAAGAGGCCGGCGTTCTGGATGACGTAGCCCATGGACCGGCGCAGGGTGGTGACGGGCCGGCGCTGGATGTCCTCGCCGTCGAGGAGGATCGTTCCCTCACTGGGTTCGACCATCCGGTTGATCATCCGCAGGGTGGTCGTCTTGCCGCAGCCCGACGGTCCGACGAGGACGGTGATCGAGCGGTCGGATATCTCCAGGGACAGCCGGTCGACCGCCACCGTGCCGTCCGGGTACCGCTTGGTGACTGATTCCATCCGTATCAAGACGCCGGGGCCCTTCGGGTTGGCGGACGCTACCTGCCGTGGTCGTACGGGCTGTCGCCGGTCGAGTCTAGACGGCACAACGTCAACGGCCGTCGGAGCCCGCGCCGTTCAGGGGCAGGCACACGGTGAACACCGTCGCGCCGGGTTCGCTGTCCAGCTCGATGCGCCCGCCGTGCGCCCGGACCAGGGACCGCGCGACCGCCAGGCCGAGTCCGCTGCCGCCGCGGTCGCGGCTGCGGGCCTTGTCGACGCGGTAGAAGCGGTCGAAGACCCGGGCCCGGTCGTCGGGCGGGATGCCGGGTCCGGCGTCGGTGACCCGTACCTCGGCCGTACCGGGCGCGACGCGCACCTCCACGGACACCTTCGTCCCGGCGGGGGTGTGCACGGCGGCGTTGGTCAGGAGGTTGTCGACGACCTGCCGGATCCGCAGCGGGTCCATCCGCAGCGGCACCGGACGCGGGCCCGCGAGCACGGTCAGCGGATGGTCGGGGCGGCCCGCGCGGAAGGCGTCGGCCGCCCGGTCCACCAGCTCCGCCAGGTCGGCGTCATGCAGCCGCAGCGGTGTCTCCACCTCGGCCGCGTCGAGGCGGGCGAGCAGCAGCAGGTCGTCCAGGAGGACGCCCATCCGGGCGGCCTCGGCGCGCAGCCGGGCCAGGTGCCGGTCGCGTTCCTCGGGGGCGTTGGCGGCGGCGTACTGGAAGAGGTCCGCGTAGCCGCGTACCGACATCAGCGGGGTGCGCAGTTCGTGCGAGGCGTCGGCGACGAACCGGCGCAGCCGCTGTTCTGCTTCCGCTCGCACGGCGAGGGAGTCGTCGATGTGCTCCAGCATGGTGTTGAAGGCGGTCCGCAGCTCGTCCACCTCCGGTCCGCCGTCCCGGCCGTCGGCGCGCAACGGCAGCCGGGCCGCCGACCCGGTGAGGTTGTGCGAGGCGATGCCGTGCGCGGTGGACGCCATGTCGCTGAGCGGTTTCAGGCCCCGGCGCAGCATCCTGCGTCCGAAGACGACGAGGGCCAGCAGGGCGAGCCCGAAGGCGACGACCTGGAGGGTGATCAGCTGTCCGACCGTGTCCTGGATGTCGTCCATGGGCGCGGCGCTGACCAGGACCACCCCGGGCTCGACCTGGCAGGCGCGCAGGCGGTAGGTGCCCGCGCCCCTGAGGTACTCGGTGCGCAGCAGCTCCGTGTCCGCGGCGGCCTGCGCCGCGGCCAGCCCGGCGAAGTCGTCGACGTCCTTCGGCAGGTCGGCGGGGTCCTCGGGCCTGCGCAGCTCGGGCGTGCCCCGCGAGACGTCGTACACGGCGTAGAACCAGCTGTAGTACTTCTTGCCCGAGAGGGTGCCGTGGTCGGCGATGCTCTTGGACTGGCCGATCTGGGCCTGCGCGAGCTGGGTGTCGAGCTGGGCGGACAGGTAGCCCCGCATGGACGTGGTCAGGGCGGTGCCGACGACGGCGAACACGACGAGCGACAGCGCGCCGAGGCCGAGGGCCAGCCGGGTGCCCAGGCGCATTCCGCGGTAGGCCCGCCGCAGCCGGGCGATCACTCGGAGGCCCGTCGCAGCACGTATCCGAATCCGCGCACGGTGTGGATGAGCGGGGCGGCCCCGTCGTCGGTCTCGTCGAGCTTGCGGCGCAGCCGGCTGACGACCAGTTCGACGACGTTGGACCGGCCGCCGAAGCCGTACTCCCACACGTGGTCGAGGATCTGCGCCTTGGTCAGCACGGTGGGCGACTTGCGCATGAGGTAGCGCAGCACCTCGTACTCGGTCGGGGTCAGCGACAGCAGCTTCTCGCCGCGCCGCACCTCGCGGGTGTCCTCGTCCATCGTCAGGTCGCCGACCTGGAGCACGGCCCGCTGGAAGGCGGGTCCCGCGCTGCGCCGCAGCACGGTCCGCAGGCGGGCCATCAGCTCCTCCACGGCGAACGGCTTGACCAGGTAGTCGTCGCCGCCCCGGGTGAGACCGGCGACCCGGTCGGCGACGCCGTCGCGGGCGGTGAGGAACACCACCGGCACCATCGTGCCGGAGGCGCGCAGCCGGTCCAGGACGCCGAAGCCGCCCACGCCGGGCAGCATCAGGTCCAGCACCACGATGTCCGGGTGGAACTCGGCGGCCCGCTTCAGCGCGTCCTCGCCGGTGTACGCCGTGACCGCCTCCCAGCCCTCGTAGCGGGCGACGGTCGCGACGAGGTCGGCGATGGGCGGGTCGTCGTCGACGACGAGAAGTCGTACTTTTTCCACGACCTCATAGTGCTGCACGGGTCCCGTGCCGCCATAGCCGCCCGCCCTCCCGCCGCGGGATCGATAGACACTTGAAAGTCGTGCGACAGCTTTCCGACAGCTCCCCCGCGTCAAGCTCGGTGTCCCAGGATCCGATCAAGGAGCTGCCGAGCGTGACGACCCTTCATCAACCTCCCGCGGCGACCCGCCCGGGCGTGCGTCCCGCAGTGGTCGGCCGCACCGGCCTGTACGCGGTGCTGCTCGCCAACGCGGTCGCGGTGACCGTGTTCTTCGTCCAGGCCGGTCTCGCCTCGAACGCGCTGATCGTGCTGGGCCGGCTGGCGGGGCTGTACGGGGCGCTGCTCATGGCGTTCCAGCTGCTGCTGGTGGCGCGGCTGCCGTGGTTCGACCGGCGGATCGGCATGGACCGGCTGACGTCCTGGCACCGCTGGACCGGCTTCTCGGTGCTGTGGCTGCTGCTGGCGCACGCGGTGTTCATCGTCTTCGGCTACGCCGGATCCTCGTCCCTGGACCCGGTGAACCAGCTGGTGGACCTCGCGGAGACGGTCGAGGGCGTGCTGCGCGCGATCGTCGCGCTGGCGATCATCATCATGATCGGTGCCGTCTCGGCCCGTTACGCCCGGCGCCGGCTGGCGTACGAGACCTGGCACTTCATCCACCTGTACACCTACGTGGCGGTGGTGCTGGCGTTCACGCACCAGGTTGCGGCGGGTACGACGTTCGCCTCGTCGTCCGTGGCGCGGGCGTACTGGTACGGCGTGTGGGGCGTGGCCCTGGCCTCGGTGTTCACCGGCCGCCTGGTGCTGCCGCTGTGGCGCAACCTCCGCCATCGGCTGCGCGTGACGGCCGTCGTCCCCGAGAACGACGACGTGGTCTCGATCCACCTCACCGGCCGTGACCTGGACCGGCTGCCCGCCCGAGCCGGGCAGTTCTTCCTGTGGCGGTTCCTGACGAAGGACCGCTGGTGGCAGGCGAACCCGTTCTCGCTGTCCGCCGCCCCGGACGGCCGTACCCTCCGGCTCACCGTCAAGCGGGCGGGCGACGGCAGCGCCGCCCTGCGGCACCTGAAGGTCGGTACGCGGGTCTTCGCCGAGGGCCCCTACGGCGCCTTCACCACCCTGCACCGCACCCGTCCGGACGCCCTGCTCATCGCCGGCGGCGTCGGGGTCACCCCGATCCGGGCCCTGCTGGAGGAGCTGCACGGCCACGCGGTCGTGATCTACCGGGTCGCCACGGACCGGGACGCCGTCCTCCACGACGAACTGCGCGCGCTCGCGGTCGCCAAGGGGGCCGAACTGCACCTGGTCACGGGCCCGCCGGTGCCCGACCGGCTGGCGCCGGGGGAGCTGGCGCGTCTGGTGCCGGACATCACCGGCCGGGACGTCTACCTGTGCGGCCCGCCGCCGATGATGAAGGCGGTGCTCGGCAGTCTGCGCGAGCTGGGCGTGCCCAGGCCGCAGGTCCACTTCGAACGCTTCAGCCTGGCCGGATGACGAGGAGACTGTCGTGAAGCGAGCCATACCCGTCCTCGTCCTGAGCATCGCGGGCCTGATCCCCGTCTGGCGCTACGCCCCCTCGCAGGAAGCCGGGTCGTCGTCGGCCGCCACGGAGGCCTCTGCCCCCGCGTCGACGCCCTCGGTCTCGACGTCCGCCGGGTCCGGCGGCACGACCTCCACGGTCGTGTCGGGGCCCACGGTCGACACCGAGAAGGGGCAGGTGCAGGTCGAGGTCACCTTCGAGGGCGACAGGATCGCCTCGGTGCGGATGCTGCGGCAGCCGGACCACCCGCAGACCGCGGCCGCCGTGCCGCAGCTGATCGAGGAGACGCTGGGGGCGCAGAGCGCCGACATCGACACGGTGTCCGGCGCCACGATCACCAGCGACGGCTACCGGGAGTCGCTCCAGGCTGCCCTCGACGCGAAGGGGTGACGGGATGCGGCGCGTCGAGCACGTCATGGGGTTCCCGGTGTCCGTACGGATCGACGACGAGGAATTCCCCGGGGCGCCGGTGGACGGCCTGTTCGCGTGGCTGCGCGAGGTCGACGCGCGGTTCAGCCCGTTCCGGCCGGACAGCGAGGTCTCACGGCTGGACCGGGGCGAGGTGCCCGAGCCCGGACCGCAGCTGCGCGAGGTGCTGGACCTGTGCGAGGAGTACCGGCTCGCGACCCGGGGCGCCTTCGACGTCCGCCTGCCCGGCCGCGGCCTCGACCCCTGCGCCGTGGTGAAGGGCTGGTCGGTGCAGAAGGGGGCGGAGCTGCTGAGGGCGGCCGGGGCACGGCGCTTCTGCCTCAACGCGGGCGGTGACGTGATCGCTTCCGGCGGTCCCTGGCGGGTCGGCGTGCGCCACCCCGAGCACGCCGACCGCCTGTGCACGGTCCTGGACCTCACGGACCGGGCCGTCGCGACGTCCGCCCGCTACGAACGCGGGGACCACATCATCGACGGCCGTACCGGCCGCCCGGCTACCGGGCTGCTCAGCATGACCGTGGTGGCGCCGACCCTGACGGTGGCGGACTCCGTCGCGACGGCGGCGTTCGCGCTGGGGCCGGAGGGCATCGAGTGGGCGGCGTCCCGGGAGCACTGCGAGGTGTTCGCGGTGGACGCGCGGCGGCGGGTGCTGCGCAGCGCGGGGTTCCCGGCGGCTGAGGCGGCGGCGTAGCCGAGAGCTCCGGGGCCGCCGAAGGACGGCGTACCCCCGGGCGTCAGTCGTCCGGCAGGGGCTCCAACCCGGGCGGAACACGTGGGAACCGTGGAGCCGAGCCCCACCGACGCGCCGAAACGCTCCGGAAGTTCGTCCGTCACCCACTCGCACCCCATCGGCACCGGCTAACCTCGTAAGTCACCGACGGTTAACGGGGGTTGCCCATGGTGAACGCTGATCGAACGCCGCCGAACTGCCCTGGGGGCCACGAGGGCATGCCGGAGAGTGACGCCGGGCGCCATCTGCAGAATCAGCTCGAGATCCTCATCCAGGACTTCCGTACGAGCGGCGAGCCGCCGATGCCGGTGTTCGTGGTGCACGCGCAGGAGAGCCGGGACGACGACGCGGTGGCCGGGCTGGTCCGGCAGCTCTACGAGGGGCAGGAGGCGCACGGTACGCGCTGCGCGGTGGCGCAGGACATCCATGAGGGTTCCACGGAGGTGCGCCGGGCCGCGGCCATGGTGCGGGCGCTGAGCGACCCGCGGAAGTGGGGCGGCCCGAAGGCGGTCTACCGGCGCTACGCGTTCCCGCGGCTGCGGCTGGTGCACGCCATCGACGACGCGGTCGCGGCCCTCGGCGACAACTGGCCGACGCCCGCCCCGGGCAGCCCCGAGGCCGGGCAGGACCAGCGGCAGCGGCTGCTGAACGAGCTGGCGCAGCAGCGCTGGCGGCCGAAGAACACCGCGCGCTGGCGTTCGGGGCTGCCGCTGTTCGACATGGCACACATCCTCCCGGCGAGCCTGGTCACGGTGCTCGCCGCGCTCCTGGCCCGCAGTGAGTGGTACGTGGCGGTGGGCGCTGGTCTGGTCTTCCTGCTGCTGCTGACCGTCCTCAACTACGCCCTGCCGGGGCGGGCGCCGATCTTCCTGTGGCTGCGCCGGGAGAGCCGCTGGTTCATGACGACGACCTTCCTCAGGGCCGCGGACCAGGAACAGCCCACCGAGGTCTCGCTGCTGCGGCCGGTGCGCTCCTGGAAGGCGATCGCGGCCCGGGCCCACGGGGTGGCCGAGGCGCTCACGGCGGGCGGCGACTTCCACCTCCAGCTGTGCGTGCTGGCGCTGCGGGAGGACCTGCGGGACAACCACCGCCGCTGGAGCTGGGACCTGCGCGGCTTCAAACGGCCGCGCCCGCCGATGCTGTTCCTGCCCCACGCGGACGACCGCAACGGCGGCGTCGAGCTGATCCGGGCCATCAGCGACGTCCGCAGCCGGCGCAGTGAGCTCGACCCGCTGCTCGTGGTCGCGGCGGTGCGCACGGACGACGTGCCGCGCCTGGAGCGCAGCGTCGTGCAGACGGCGACCCGCCCGGACGCGGTGCCGCCCGTGTTCGGTGTCCGGCTGCGCACCTGGTACCGGGAGTGGGCGCGCAACCTGCGCGCCGAGCAGTCACCCAGCCGGGAGCGGTCCGTCCTCCCGTGGGTGATGAAGGTCCCGCTGCCGCACGACCAGCTCGGTCCGGTCGAGGAGGGCCGCCACCATCTGCGGGCCTCCGCCCGGCCGACGCTCGCCCGGCTGCTGTGGGCGCTGCATACCCTGGTCCTGGTGATCGCCCTGCTGACCGCCGCCACCGTCATGCGGGCGGACGCCCTGAACGACCGGTACTGCTCGGCGTCCGTGCTGACCGCCAACCGGGACACCCGGCTCGAGAAGGCACCCCGGGGCGGCACGGAGTGCATCGGCATCGCGACGGGCGGCGTCCGCTTCGCCGACTGGCTGCCCGCGCCGGAGACCGGCGAGGAGGTCAGAGCGCTCACGGCCGGCGGCCAGGAGCCCTGGACGGTGGCCGACCTGGAGGACCGGATCGCCGGGCAGAACGCGGACGTCCTCGCCCACCACGCCGGCCGGTACGTCACCGTCGTCTATGCCGGGCCGCTGAGCGCCGGCCTCGCGAACGGCTCCTCGCTCGTGAAGGGCGTCGAGGAACTGGCGGGCGTGTACCTGGCGCAGGCCGTCATCAACGAGAACTCCAGCGTGAAACTGCGCGTCCTGCTCGCCAACGGCGGTGTGGACCTGGGCCACCAGGAGGGGATGGCCGAGGCGATCGCCGCGTACGCCGCCCACGACCCGACGGTGGTGGGGGTCGTCGGCACCGGCCGCGACCTGAAGTCGAGCCGGGCGACGACCCGCACCCTGATGGAGGCGGGCCTGCCCGTCGTCTCCGGCACCAACTCCGCCACCTACCTGCCCCGCGAGTTCGCCAACTGGTTCAGCCTGGCCGCCACGGACGAGTGGCAGACCCGGCAACTGGGCCTGATAGCCGCCCAGTTGCGCATCCCGGACCGGCGGCAGTACGCCCTCGTCCTGGCCCGCGACACGGCGAGGACCGACGACCTCTACACCGACGAACAGGCCCACTACGGCCGGCGGATGCTGCAGCGGCACGGCTTCACCCTGCTCGCACAGCGCCGCTACACCCTCAGCGGCGGCAAGCCGGAGCTGCGCTCGCACGCCCAGGAGATCTGCCGCGGCGGCCGGGTCCCGTCGGTGATCTACTTCGCGGGCCGGGTGGAGGACGTCGACCCTCTGATGGCCCGGCTGGGCACCGAGCCGGGTTGCGCCGGAAAGCCGCTGGCCATCCTCACCGGCGACGACCTGTCCAAGGCGGACTTCGCCGGCGGCGGCCACTCCGTCGCGCCGAAGGTCACGCTGTACCACGCCGCCCTCGCGGAGCTGAAGACCGCTGCCACCACGACGGCCTTCTACCAGGACGCCGCCACGTACCTGCCGGGCCTGCAGGGCCGCCGCCTGCGCTACGACAGCCCCGCCCTGGCCAGCGGCCAGACCGCCCTGGCCCATGACGCGACCCGCGCCCTGTTCTGGGCGGCCACCCGCGACGACCGGCCGCAGAGCCGTGCCTCGACCTGGGTGAACCTGCGGAACGTCAAGATCGAGGGCATGGCCACCGGCACCATCGACTTCACCCGCGCCCCGCTGTACGGGGACCGCGCCGGGCACAGCATCGTCCTCAAGGAGGTCCGCCGCACCGGCGACGGCGTCTCCGAGCCCCGCGTGGTGTGCAGCCGCACCGCGGGGAACACGAAGCCCCTCACGCTCAAGGAGTGCCGGATCCGCTGAGCGCTGCCTCAGCCCTCCTCGGGCGACAGCCGCAGCGCGATGCTGTTGATGCAGTACCGCTGGTCCGTGGGCGTCGGATACCCCTCGCCCGCGAACACGTGCCCGAGATGCGAGCCGCACCGCGCGCACCGCACCTCGGTCCGCATCATGCCGTGCGACCGGTCCTCGATCAGCTCCACCGCGTCGGTGTCCTTGGGATCGAAGAAGGACGGCCAGCCGCAGTGGGACTCGAACTTGGTGTCCGAGGTGAACAGGTCCGCGCCGCAGGCACGGCAGGAGTAGACGCCCTGGGTCTTGGTGTCGGTGTACTCACCGGTGAAGGCGGGCTCCGTGGCCGCCTTCCGCAGGACCGCGTACTCGCCCGGGGTCAGTTCCGCGCGCCACTGCTCGTCCGGCTTCTGAACGTCGTACGGCATGAGCCTCCAGCCCCTCAGTTCGACAGACGGTCCAGGATCAGCGGGCCGAGGTCGGTGACATCGCCCGCTCCCATGGTGAGAACGAGGTCACCGGGCTTCGCCATTCCCGCGACGACCGTCGGGACGTCCGCCTTGTCGCGCACCGGCGTCACGTCCGCGCCCGCCGCCCGGGCCGCCTCGATGATCAGCTCGCTGGTGACGCCGGGGATCGGGTCCTCACGGGCCGGGTAGATGTCCAGCACCACCGAGGCGTCCGCGAGGGCCAGCGACTGGCCCATCTCCTTGCCCAGCTGCTGTGTCCGCGAGAACAGGTGCGGCTGGAAGACGACCAGGATCCGCGACTCGCCCGCCGCCGCGCGCATCGCCTCCAGGTCGGCGGTCATCTCGGTCGGGTGGTGCGCGTAGGAGTCGATGACCTGGACGCCGGCCGCCTCGCCCTTGAGCTGCAGCCGCCGCTTCACGCCCGTGTACGCCGCGATGGCGGGGGCCAGCTCGGCCGCCGGGACGCCGAGGGCCACGCCCGCCGCCAGGGCGGCGACCGCGTTGTGCGCGTAGTGCCGGCCGGGGACGGAGACCTCGAAGGTCAGCTCCTCCCCCTCCAGCACCACGGTGACCTCGCTCTTCAGCCCCTGCGGCACGACCGACAGGATGCGCACGGCGGCGTCCTCGGACTCGCCGTACGTCACCACCCGCACGCCGCGCCCGGCGACCCGGCGCGTCAGCTCCCGGGCGCCCTCGTGGTCGGCGGCGATCACCAGTGTGCCGCCCTCGGTGATCCGGTCGACGAACGTCTCGAACGACTCGTAGATCTCGTCCATGGACGCGTAGTTGGCGTGGTGGTCGAGCTCGACGTTGAGGACGATCGCGACCTCGGGGGCGTACGTGTGGAAGCTGCGGTCCGACTCGTCCGCCTCGGCGACGAAGATGTCGCCCTCGCCGTGCAGCGCGTTGGAGCCGGGCGCGTCCAGGTCCCCGCCGATCGCGTACGACGGCTGCAGGCCCAGCTCGCCCAGCGACACGGCCAGCATCGAGGTCGTGGTCGTCTTGCCGTGCGTGCCGGCCACGGCGATCGGCCGCAGGCCGTCCATCAGCGCGGCGAGCGCGTCGGAGCGGTGCACTACGGGGACGCCCAGTTCGGCCGCGCGGGCCAGCTCGGGGTTGTCCTGCCGGATCGCCGAGGACACGACGACGCAGCTGGCGTCCTCGGCCAGATGCTCCGCGGCGTGCCCGATGTGCACGGTCACACCCAGTGCCCGCAGCGCCTCGGCCGTGGCCGACTCCTTGGCGTCACTGCCCGCCACCACGGCCCCGCGCTGCGCGAGGATCTTCGCGATCCCCGACATCCCGGCCCCACCGATCCCGATGAAGTGCGGTCGGTCCATGGCGGGAGGAAGGCCGGGTGCCATGCAGATCTCCAAGAGCGAGTGACGACGATGAGCGCCCATAGCCTATTTCAGGAGCGCGCGGGGCTGTGCCCACTCAGGGGCGCGGGGCCGCGCCGGGGTGCGGCCGCGCCGCGTGGGCGCGGGCAACCGCACGGCCCGTGCGCGGCGGACACCGCGACCCCGCCCTACGCCTTGCTGTGCGAGAACAGCTTCAGCACCGGCACCCCCACCTTGTGCCGGGCCCGCGAAGCCCAGTCCCGGTGGAAGAACTCCTCCACGTAGTGGGGATCGGTCAGCACGATGACCTCGTCCGCCCGGACCTCGTCCACCAGGGACTTCAGCGCGTCCAGCGGATGGTCCTCGATCAGCCGTCCCTCCGCCGCGCTGCCCGACGCCCGCAGCGCGGCGAGTGACACCTCCAGGGCCCGCTGGCCCACGCTCAGCGCCTCCTCCCCCTCCGGTGTCTCTCCCTCCCGCACGGCCTCGTCGAGCTCGCCGAGCGCCACGTCGTCGATGGCCCGCAGCAGCCGGTCCGCCTGCTCGCCGCGCGGCTGGAGCAGGACCTGGAAGGAGACCTCCTCCTCGCCGTGCAAGGTCGTGACGAACTCCACGTCGGCGGACGTCAGGGCCTTCTCGATCATCAGTACGCTTGTGAACACCAGGCGCCCCTTCTGCTCCGGGGGCCCGTGGCCCCCTCCTCCGTGGGCCGTACCGGGCCCTGCGGACATCATCCTGCCCCGTGTTCGCACGGGTACTGCCGGATCCAGTGTGCCCTCCGGACACCAAACGGAACGGCACATTCCGTCGGCGAACGGGCCGACGGTGGCCATCGGCCCTGTTTCCGGGCATACCGGTCGGCCGGGCTTCCCCGGCCGCCGACACCTTGTACCCCGCCTCCAGCGGTTCAGTACGTCAGGCCCGCCCGTACCGGGTGAACAGGAAACCGTCCTCTTCGATCATCGACAGCAGCGTGAAGCGGTGCGGGACGGTGACCGCGGGACCGCCCGCGATGCGCTGCGCGCCACCCGCGGTGAGCATCGGGGAGACGGTCAGGCACAGCTCGTCGAGCACACCGGCCGCCACCATCTGCCCGAGCAGCCGCGGGCCGCCCTCGGTGAGCAGCCGGGTGTGGCCGAGTCCGGCGAGGGCCCGGACGGCACGGGCGGGATCGACGCCGATGCCGTCCCCGGCGGTCACCACGCGCGCGCCCGCCTTCTCGGCGGTGGCGACACGGTCCGGGGCGGCCGAGGCGCCCGTGAGGATCAAGGTGGGGACCGAGGGTGAGGTGAACAGCGGGAGGGAGAAGTCGAGGTCGAGGCTCGCGGAGACGACCGCGATCGCCGGTGCGGGTGTCTGGCCGGCCGCCTCCCGGGCCGCCGCGAAGTCGGCACGCGCACGTGCCGGCCGGTACCCCTCCTGCCGCACGGTCTCCGCCCCGACGACCACGACGTCCGCCAGGGCCCTCAGCGTGCCGAAGATCCGCATGTCCGCCGCGCTGGAGATGGGCTGCGACCGTCCGTCGTGCTGGGCGGCCCCGTCCAGCGTGGACACCATGTTGGCCCGCAGCCACGGCACCGGCCCCCCGTGCCCCGGCTCGGGATAGGCGTACGCGGCGGCCAGCTCGGACGGGCTCCACTCTCTGCCGGCAGCCTCGCCGGACGTGCCGTCCGGGGCCGGAGCTGCTGTTTCATCGGTCACAGGGAACAGACGTCGCATGCCGTGCAGTGTTCCACGCGCCGTAGCATGGTGAACCGTGCCTTCTTCCCCAGCCCGGTCCGGAACCGGCCCCATAACCGAACCGGCCCCGCTCTCCCTGTGTGCCCGCGAGCCGCACGTCCCCGCCGACCGGCTGGTCGCCGAGATGGTGCCGCCGCCGCGGTTCGACTCCGTGCGGTTCAGCACGTACATCCCGGACCCGGACCAGCCCAGCCAGACCGAGGCCGTCCGGGTCCTGGAGGACTTCGCGGCCGGCCTGGGCGGGAGCGCCGACCCGGGCAGGCGGCGGCTGTTCGGTTTCGGCAGGGCGGCGAAGAAGGCCCCCTCCGGCCCGCGCGGCGTCTACCTCGACGGCGGCTACGGCGTCGGCAAGACCCACCTGCTGGCCTCCCTGTGGCACGCCACCCCGGCCGAGCCCGAGCTCAAGGCGTTCGGCACTTTCGTGGAGCTGACCAACCTGGTCGGCGCCCTCGGGTTCCAGAAGACCGTCCAGACGCTGTCCGGCCACCGCCTGCTGTGCATCGACGAGTTCGAGCTCGACGACCCCGGCGACACCGTCCTGGTCTCCACGCTCCTCGGCAAGCTCGTCGACGCGGGCGTCGCGCTCGCCGCCACCTCCAACACGCTGCCCGGCAAGCTCGGCGAGGGCCGGTTCGCGGCGGCCGACTTCCTGCGCGAGATCCAGGGCCTGTCGGCCCACTTCCGCGCCCTGCGCATCGACGGCGAGGACTACCGCCACCGCGGCCTGCCCGAGGCGCCGCCGCCGTACTCCGACGACCGGGTGACCGAGACGGCGCACGCCACCGAGGGCGCTTCACTCGACGCGTTCTCGCCCCTCCTGGACCACCTCGCTCGCGTCCACCCCAGCCGGTACGGCGCGCTGACCGACGGGATCAAGGCCGTGTGCCTCACCGGCGTGCGGCCGGTTCCCGACCAGTCGACGGCGCTCCGGCTCGTCGTCCTCGCGGACCGGCTCTACGACCGCGAGGTGCCCGTGATGGCCTCGGGCCTGCCCTTCGACCAGTTGTTCAGCGACGAGATGCTCAACGGGGGCTACCGCAAGAAGTACTTCCGGGCCATCTCCCGGCTCACCGCCCTCGCCCGCGACGCGGGCAAACTGGCGAACTCCCGGTGACCACAGCCCCAATACCGTGCCAACTGCCGTGAGGTAAGGGTTGGTTCAAGCCAACCCACCCGCGCTTTTCAGGCTCTCTTCAGCTTGAAACGTTAAGTTGACCCTGCAAACGACCTTGCAGGGTTAACGTGTTTCTTGACCAGCCGTTGACCAATCATTGGTCCGCGCTGGATGCGAGAGTCAGCTGAAGGGGGGCGCATGTACCGAGGTGCGACGGCACGGACCGTGGTTTCGATCCTCGCCGCCGTCCTGCTCGCCCTCCAGTTCTTCGCACCCACGGCATCCTTCGCATCCGCGCACACACCCCGTCACGTCGAGGCCAACGCTCAGCCCGGAACTCAACCCTCCGGCAAGTCCGCACGCCCGGGGATCAAACCCTCCGGGAAGGCTCTGCGTGACGAGGTCGCCGCATGCCGCGCCGGACACCACGGGGACCCGACCGGTCCCCTGCGGACCCGCGACCGGGCCCACACCGCCGACTCGGCGCCCTCCGCGCCCGATCGGCCACTCCTGAGGCACATCCAGCCGAAGGCCGGCGAACCGGTCAGACCCGGCCCGGCACATGAACGCACGTCGAGATCCTCGACGTCGCACACACCGGCAGCGCTGCAGGTCTTCCGCTGCTGAGCGGCGGAGCAGTTCCCCCCACCCCCTGTCATGCCCGTCCGACGCGCCCCCACTGCGCGCCAGGAGGAATCACCACACTCATGCAACCCCTCATCGACAACGCCCGCATGTTCGGACAGCGCCCTGAGGAGTTCGCCCGCCTCGCCGAGGGCCAGTCCCCCGACGTCCTGTTCATCACCTGCTCCGACTCCCGGGTCGTACCGGCCCTGATCACGGGCGCCCGCCCCGGCGAGCTCTTCGAGCTGCGCACGGCGGGCAACGTCGTCCCCCCGTACGCCTCCGCCACCCCCACCGGCGAGGCGGCCACCATCGAGTACGCCGTGCAGGTGCTCGGCGTACAGCACATCGTGGTGTGCGGCCACTCCCACTGCGGCGCCGTCGGCGCGGTGGTGCGCCACGACGACCTCACCGCCGTACCCGCCGTACGCGACTGGCTGGCCCACGCGGCGGACGAGCCCAAGTGCTCCGACCCCGGCGACCCGACGGTCGCCGAGGCGGTACAGCACCACGTGCTGACCCAGTTGCTGCGGCTGCGTTCCTACCCGTGCGTCGAGAAGCGCCTCGACGCGGGTGAACTCCAGCTGCACGGCTGGTACTACGAGGTCCACACCGGCGTCGTGCGGGAACACCGCGCGGAGTCCGACGCGTTCGAGACGCTCTGAGGGGGCCGGAGACCATGCTGTCGAAGTTCCCTTATCTGAGGCAGGACTTCCTCGCCTCCATCGTCGTGTTCCTGGTCGCGGTGCCGCTGTGCGTCGGCGTGGCGGTCGCCTCCGGCGTTCCCGCTGAGCTGGGCCTCATCACCGGCATCGTGGGCGGGCTCGTCACCGGGCTCCTGCCCGGCAGCAGCCTCCAGGTGTCCGGACCCGCCGCCGGCCTCACCGTGCTGGTCTTCGAGGCCGTCAGCGAGTTCGGCGTGGCCACGCTCGGCGTGATCGTGCTGCTCGCCGGGCTGCTCCAGCTCGCCATGGGCTTCCTCGGGATTGGCCGCTGGTTCCGGGCGATCTCCGTCTCGGTCGTCGAGGGCATGCTCTGCGGCATCGGACTGGTGATCATCGCCGGTCAGATCTACGCGGCGGCGGGCCTGAAGGCGCCGGAGTCCGGAATCGGCAAGATCGCGGGGCTGCCCGGGGCGTTCGCCGACGCGTTCGGCAGCACCAAGGCCCTGACCTCCCTCGCGATCGGAGCGGGCACCATCGCCGTCGTCGTGCTGTGGAAGAAGATGCCGAAGGCGGTCCAGACCGTGCCCGGCGCCCTCGCCGCGGTCGTCCTGGCCACCGTCGCCGCGCTCGCCTTCAGCCTGCCCGTCGCCACCGTCCAGGTGGAGGGTCTGCTCGGCGTCATCCAGCTGCCCGGGTCCGAGGCCTTCGGCGAGCTGGCGAGCCCGGCCATCTGGGGCACGATCATCGCCTTCGCGCTGATCGCCTCCGCGGAGAGCCTGTTCAGCGCGGCGGCCGTGGACCGGCTGCACGACGGTCCGCGCACCGAGTACAACAAGGAGATGATCGCCCAGGGAGCGGGCAACACCCTGTGCGGTCTGCTCGGCGCGCTGCCGATGACCGCGGTCATCGTGCGCAGTTCCGCCAACGTCAACGCGGGCGCCAAGACCAAGGCGTCCCGGGTGCTGCACGGCGTGTGGCTGCTGCTGTTCGCCGCCGCGATGCCGTGGGCCCTGGCGCTGATCCCGATTCCCGCCCTGGCCGGCATCCTCGTGCACGCCGGCTGGAAGCTGATCCCGTTCCGCCAAATCACGGCGCTGTGGCGGGCCCACAAGGGTGAGGCGCTGATCCTGGTCGTCACCGCCGTGTCGATCGTCGCGGTGAACATGTTCGAGGGCGTGCTCATCGGTCTGGCCCTGTCGGTGATCAAGACCGCCTGGGAGGCCTCGCACGTCAAGCTCGAGATCATCGACAAGGGCGCCGGCCCGATCCAGGCGTACCTGTCGGGCAACGCGACCTTCCTGCGGCTGCCGAAGATCCTCGACACCCTGGAGGGCCTGCCGCAGGACCGCCCGGTCGAGGTGGACCTCTCGGGCCTGCACCACCTCGACCACGCCTGCCGCACGGCCCTGGAGAACTGGGCCGCACGCCACAGCGCGACGGGCACCGAGCCGGTGAAGGTCACGGAGCCCGAGGAGGCCCCGGCGGAGAAGCTCACCGCCGCCTAGCCGGAGACGACGCAGCACCGAGGGTCCGGGGCGCGCAGGGTGCGCGCCCCGGACCTTCGCATTGTCCCGCCCGGTCATGCCCCTGCTCCCGGGCCATGGCCTCGCACGCCGTTCCGGGCATATCGTTATATAAGTACAGAAGTGCACGAATACCGGACCCCGACGGGGAGGTCGGCATGGTCGAAGAGCTGATCTCGGCGGGGGCGGCGGTCGGGGCCGCCGGACTGGTGTATCTGGCCTCGGCGGCGCGGATCGTCAAACAGTACGAGCGCGGGGTGGTCTTCCGGCTCGGACGTCTGCACGGGAGCGTGCGGCGGCCCGGGTTCAACTTGGTCGTGCCCGCGGTGGACCGGATGCGCAAGGTCAATCTGCAGATCGTGACCATGCCCGTCCCCGCCCAGGAGGGCATCACCCGTGACAACGTGACCGTGCGGGTCGACGCGGTCGTGTACTTCAAGGTCGTGGACCCGACGGCGGCGATCGTCAACGTCGAGGACTACCGCTTCGCCGTCTCGCAGATGGCGCAGACCTCGCTGCGCTCGATCATCGGCAAGAGCGAGCTGGACGACCTGCTGTCCAACCGGGAGAAGCTCAACCAGGGCCTGGAGCTGATGATCGACAGCCCGGCCGTGGAGTGGGGCGTGACCATCGACCGCGTGGAGATCAAGGACGTGTCCCTGCCGGACACGATGAAGCGCTCCATGGCCCGCCAGGCCGAGGCCGACCGTGAACGGCGGGCCCGGCTGATCAACGCCGACGCCGAGTACCAGGCCTCGAAGAAGCTGTCCCAGGCCGCCCAGCAGATGGCCGACACACCCTCGGCTCTCCAGCTGCGCCTGCTGCAGACGGTGATGGCCGTGGCGGCGGAGAAGAACTCCACGCTGGTGCTGCCCATCCCGGTGGAGCTGCTCCGGTTCCTGGAGAGGGGCCATCAGGAAGACGACAGGGGCGCCCAGGAAGGCGAGGGGGACCGGCAAGGAGGAGAACAGCGGACTCCGCAGCAGCCCCCGGAGGAGCACGCGCTGGACAAGGCGGAACAGACCGAGGTGGCCCTGGAGGGGCTGCGGCACGCCGTCGAGCAGTGACTCGCGCTACGCGCGTGGTTCCCGCCGCCAGGTCCAGGTGATAGACACGGTTGGATCACAGTTCCTGTCCGCCAGCAGGAAGGCTGCTCCATGACCGAAACCGGTCGTTCCGCCACACGACGTCAGGTACTCGCCGGGACGGGGGCCCTGGGCATCGGGATCGCGTTCTCCGGTGCCCTCTCCGAACTCTTCGCCGGCACGGCCGCCGCACAGACCCTCGGCCGCACCGGCTACGGCCCGCTCGTCCCCGACCCGAAGGATGTCCTCGACCTGCCAAAAGGTTTCAGCTACCGGATCCTCTCCCGCGAGGGGGACGGGCTCCGCTCCGGCGAGGGCGAGGTTCCCTCCAACCACGACGGCATGTCGGCCTTCGGCGGCAGGGGCGGCCGGATCCACCTGGTCCGCAACCACGAGAACCGCACCAACGGCAGGGTCCCGGTCCCGGCGGTCGAGGGCCTCACGTACGACCCGGCCGGCAAGGGCGGCTGTACGACCCTGACGCTCGACTCCCGCAACAACGTCCTGTCGGAACGCGTCGCGATCGCCGGCACGGCCGTCAACTGCGCGGGCGGCCCCACCCCGTGGGACACCTGGCTGACCTGCGAGGAGACCGAGGACAAGGCCGGCACCAACGGCTACACCAAGGACCACGGCTTCATCTTCGAGGTCGACCCGGCCGACCCGCGCCGCACCGGGGCGGTTCCGCTGACCGCGATGGGCCGCTTCCAGCACGAGGCGATCGCCGTCGACCCCCGGCGGGGGGTGGTCTACGAGACGGAGGACGCCTTCGAGAAGCCCTTCGGCCTCTTCTACCGCTTCCTGCCGAGCAAGCCGCTGGGCGGCCGGGGTTCGCTGCGCGCGGGCGGCCGGCTCCAGGCCATGCGCGTGCCCGGCGTGCCCGACCTGTCCACCATCCAGGACATCGGCGCCGGGTTCGACGGCGTCGAGTGGGTGGACGTGCCGGACCCGCAGGCCGCGCAGACGCCGATCCGGTTCCAGGACTTCGGCCGCAAGGGCATCACCCACGCGCAGAAGCTGGAGGGCTGCTACTGGGGCGGCCGGTCGGTGTACTTCGTGTCGTCCTTCGCGCACCGCTCGGACGGCTCGGCGGGCGACCACTACGGGCAGGTCTGGCGCTACGACCCGGAGCACCGCCGGCTGACCCTGGTGATCGTCTTCGGCCCGGACACCGGCCTGCAGATGCCGGGCGAGTCGCCGGACAACATCTGCCTGGCGCCCAGCGGCGGCCTCATGGTCTGCGAGGACGGCGACGGTGCCCAGCACGTCTACGGCGTGACCAGGCGCGGCGAGGTGTACGCGATGGCCCGCAACCGGCAGAACATCGGCACCCCGGAGGATCCCGAGTGGGGTGAGTTCGCCGGTGTGACCTTCTCCCCCGACGGCGACACGATGTACGTCAACTGCTACACACCCGGCACCACGTTCGCGGTGACGGGGCCCTGGCGCCGGTAGCCGGGGCCCGGTCTCCGGCCGGGGCGCCGGGCGCGCGGCCCGGCGCCCCGGCCGGACCGTCGAAGTACGGGGCCGTGCGGCACAGAAGCGTGAGGCACGGGACCGCGCGGGGCCCCTGCCCGGGGAGGTCCGGCTCCGGCCGGTCAGGCGGCCAGCAGGGCGTCGATCTGGCCGACGGCCTCCTTCAGGCCCTCCTCCATGCCCATGGTGACCAGTTGCTCCATCTGCTCCCGGGAGTCGAACAGGGAGCGCATCTCCATCCGGGTGCCGCCGCCGTGCTCGCTGAGCCGCACCGTCACGGACATGGTCGGCATGTCGTCCTTGGGCTTGCCGTCGTCGTCGGCGAAGCCGTCCGTGAACTCCAGGGAGGTCGGCTCGGCGACCGAGGTGACCCGCCACCAGCCGCGGTGCCGGTCGCCCTCCGGCCCGGTCATGAAGTAGGTGACCTCTCCGCCGGTGGTCAGGTCGTGCTGCTCCACGGTCGCCGGATAGGTCGGCGGACCCCACCAGCGCTCCAGCTGCCGGGGGTCGGCCCACAGCCGCCACACGCGCTCCACCGGGGCGGCGAAGTCGGCGACCAGGGTCAGGGTGAGGTGGTCGAGGTCCTTGTCGATACTGGTGACACTCATCGCTCGGGTCCTTCCGGGATGTCGTTCTCTTCGGTTCGGGATACGTCGGTTCCGTATGCCTCGGTTCCGGGGTCCTCGGCGAGCAGACGGGCCATCCGGTCCACGCGCCCGCGCCACGCCGTCTCGAGCTCGTCGAGCGCCTGGCGCGCACGGCCCACCGCGTCGGGGTCGGTGCGCACGAGCTGCTCCCGTCCGCTGCGCTGCTTGGTGACCAGCCCCGCCCGCTCCAGCACCGCGACGTGCTTCTGCACCGCGGCGAAGCTCATCGGATAGGTCTCGGCCAGCCGGGACACCGACAGCTCCCCGCGCACACAGCGGCGCAGTATGTCCCGGCGCGTGGTGTCGGCCAGGGCGTGGAACAACCGGTCCACGGTCTCGTCGCCCAGCTCATCTACAACCATTTGGTTGTACGTTATCCCTGTCGGCCCCTCCTGTAAACCGAGAGGCCCCTCCCATCAAGCGGCACGCCCGGCACTGACGCGGGCCAGCCGGGGTACTCGGCGGTTCATGAGCGAGAACCAGCAGGTCAAGAGCTCGTACTGGCTCGAGACGGCGCCGGACGGCCGCCATCCGGCGCTGGCGGAGGACCTGGACGTCGACGTGGCGGTGATCGGCGCCGGGATCGCCGGACTGTGCACGGCGTGGGAGCTGACGCGGGCCGGGCGGAGCGTGGCGGTCCTGGAGGCCGGGCGGGTCGCGGCCGGTGTCACCGGGCACACCACCGCCAAGGTCACCGTCCTGCACACGCTGGTCTACGACAAGCTGCGCCGCACCCGCGGCCCCGAGGGCGCGCGGCTGTACGCCCGTTCCCAGTCAGAGGCGATGGAGCGCGCGGCGGGGATCGCCGGGGAACTGGGCATCGACTGCGACTGGGAGACCAGGAGCGCCTACACCTACGCCTGCGACGCGGGCCGGGTGGAGGAACTGCGGGCCGAGGCACGGGCGGCCGCCGAGGCCGGGCTGCCCGCCTCGTTCGTCACGGAGACCGGGCTGCCGTTCCCGGTGGCGGGCGCGGTCCGGGTCACCGGCCAGGCGCAGTTCCACCCGCGCAAGTACCTGCTGGCCCTCGCCGCCGACCTCGTCGGCCGCGGCGGGCGGATCTTCGAGGACACCACGGTCCTCGGCCTGGACGAGGGCGAGCCGTGCCGGCTGTCGACCGCGACCGGGGCGACGGTGAGGGCCCGGGACGTCGTCGTGGCGACGCACTACCCGATCTTCGACCGGGCCCTGCTGTTCGCCCGGCTGTCGGCGCGGCGCGAGCTGGTCGTCGCCGGGCCGGTCCCCGCGGACCAGGACCCGGACGGCATGTTCATCACGCCGGACGAAGGCACCCGCTCGGTGCGCACCGCGCCCCTCGACGGGGATCGCCGTCTGCTCATCGTCACCGGTGAGCACTTCACGCCCGGCACCGGCGACCCGCGGGCCCGCTTCGAACGCCTCACAGCCTGGGCCACGGGCCACTTCCCGGACCTGGAGGTCACCCACCGCTGGGCCACCCAGGACACCGAGCCCACGGACACGGTGCCGATGGTCGGCCCGCTGTACCCGGGCACCCGGCACGCCCATGTGGCCACCGGCTTCGGCGGCTGGGGCATGAGCGGCGGCATGATGGCGGGCCGCCTCCTCACCGCGCAGATCACCGGTGAGGAGTGCGAGTGGAGCGGGCTGTACGACCCGCGGCGGCTGAAATCCGCCGTGCGGGAGGCGCCGTCGTTCCTCAGGACCCAGGCCAAGGTCGCGGGGCATTTCGTGGGCGACCGGCTACGGCCGTCGCCGCCGGTGGAGTCCCTGCCGCCCGGCGAGGGCGCGGTGGTCCGCGCCGACGGCCACCGCCTGGCCGTCTCCCGGGACGACGACGGCGCCCTCCACGCCGTCTCCGCCCGCTGCACGCACCTGGGCTGCCTGGTCGATTTCAACGCCGCCGAGCGCGCCTGGGAGTGCCCCTGCCACGGCTCCCGCTTCGACACCGACGGCAAGGTGATCCAGGGCCCGGCGACCAAGCCGCTGGAGCAGCGGGACATCTGACGGCCGGGTGACTCCCGGTTCCGGCAGGCATAAGGCGACGATCCCGCTCACATCTTCATACGGTGATCTCCCTTCTCCGCCGTGTCACCGCCGTGTGCGCCCTGATCACGGCCCTCGCGGCCTGCGGGACCGCCCGGCCCCCGCAGGCCGCCTCCACGCCGGTGCCCGCACCGCCGTCGAGGCCTCCGACCCTCGCCCCCGGCCCCGCCGGGCTGACCCCCGTCTTCGAGCACGGCCCCCGCACGCACGGCAGGACCGTCGCCCTCACCTTCGACGCCGACATGACTGCCGGACAGGGCAAGCGGGCTGCGGCGGGTGAGCGGTTCGACCACCCCCGGCTGATCGCCACGCTGCGGACGCTGCAGGTGCCCGCCACCGTGTTCATGACCGGGCGCTGGGCCGAGGAGTACCCGGACCAGGCCCGCTCCATCGGCCGGGACCCGCTCTTCGAGGTCGCCAACCACTCCTACAGCCACTACGCGTTCACGCCGGACTGCTACGGCCTGCCGACCGTTCCCGGGGAACGCATGCGCGCGGACGTGGACCGGGCGTACGCCGCGTTCCGCAAGGCCGGCGTGCCGGATCCGATGCCGTACTTCCGTTTCCCCGGAGGCTGTTACGACCGGCAGGCGCTCAGGGCGCTGACGCCGGCCGGTGTGACCGCCGTGCAGTGGGACGTGGTCGGCGGCGACGCGTTCGAGACCGACCCGGACGCGGTGGTCCGGCAGGTGCTCGACGGGGTGCGGCCCGGGTCGGTGGTCGTGCTGCACTGCACCCGCAGCGCGGCCCCGGCGACCGAGCGGGCGGTCCGTACGATCGTGCCCGAGCTGCGCCGCCAGGGCTTCCGGTTCGTGAAGGTGTCCGAGCTGATCCGGACCGTGCACGACCGGCCCTGACCGGCCCGCGCGGGGCGTACGAACGCGAACGGCCCCTGCCTGACCGACGTGACAGGCCTCCCGGCTTGGGGGCAGGAGGCCCAGCGCAACACCCCCCCGCTCAGGCCGGCCTGCGCGCGGTGAGCACGCCGGCCAGGGCCAGCGCCGCGCCCGTGACCAGGGCTGTCGCGGCCAGGGGCAACAGCGGGAGCGTGACCGTGCCCGACCGCGATCCGGTCACCAGGCCCTGCACCGCCGCGCGGGCCGGTGAGCCGGTGGCCACCAGGGACAGCAACGCCGCGAGCAGCAGAGCCAGGACGGCCCGGCCCCGCTGCCGCAGCAGCGGCCGGCTGGTGAGCGCGCCGACGGCCGTGCCGAGCAGGGCGCAGGCGAGCGCGGCGAGCAGTCCGGCCCCGCCGGCCGCCGCGAGCGGCACCCGGGTGCGGTGGTCCGAGGCGACCGGGTCACTGAGCAGCGTCACGGCGAGGGTCGCGACCGTGCCGAGCGCCGCCGCGCCCGCGAGGGCCACCAGCAGGCAGGCCACGTGGGCGCGCGCGGGCCCCGCGGCGGCCGCCACACAGCCGCGCGCGGCGTGCGGCTCGCCCGTGGCGCAAATCCGCGTCAGCCAGGCGGCGACGGGCAGCAGGGCGGCGGCCGTGTAGCCGAGCGAGTCGAGCACCGGCTGCCCGGCCTGGACACTGATCGCGAGGAAGGCCGCGTACAGCAGGAACGGCGGCAGCCAGCGCTGCGAGCGCAGCAACAGGGCGGCGTGGTAGCGGGTCAGGGCGGTCATCGGCGGTTTCCGGAGGCGTACGCCCGCTGCTCCACGCTCACCACGTGCCAGGGCGGGCGGGCCGTCAGCAGGGCGCGGAGCAGAACGTCGGAGTTTGGGGCGGGAACGGTGAGGCGGTAGGTGCCCGGCGTGCTCTCCTCGGCCACGGAGACCACCCGGCGCACCTCCTCGGGCAGCCGCCCGTCCGGCGGGCCCTGCGCCTCGACGGTCACGTGCGGGCCGGACGGAACCGGCTGGGGCGCCGGGTGCTCGACGAGGCTGCCGTCGCGCACGGCGTACGTCGCGTCGGGCAGGCCCGCGAGGCGGCGCGGGTCGTGGTCGACGAACACCACGGACCCCCCGGCCGCCGTACGCTCGGCGACAGCCCTCTCCAACACGGCCCGGGCGTCGGTGTCCAGACCGGTCCACGCCTCGTCCAGCACCAGCAACTCGGGCTCGGCCAGCAGCGCCTGGGCGACCGCGACCTTCTGGCTGCTGCCCTTGGACAGCCGCGCCATCGGGGTCCCGGCGTACGCGGCGGCGCCGAGGCGCTCCAGCCACTCGCCCGCGGCACGGGAGGCCGCCGCGCGGGACAGGCCGTGCACGGTGCCGAGGTGGGTGAGGTAGCCGGCGGCGGTGAAGGGCAGGGCCGGCGGGAACCGCTCGGGGACGTACGCCGTGCGCGAGCGGCCGGTGAGCCGGCCTTCGCTGAGGGCGTCGATGCCGGCGAGCAGCCGCAGGAGGGTGGACTTGCCGGTGCCGTTGCCGCCCTCGACGCGGACGAGCCGGCCGGGCGCCACCGTCAGGTCGACACCACGCAACACCCAGGGGCCGCGCAGACCGTAGCGGCGGCCCGCGTTTTCCACGCACAGGTCGGGTCGCATGCGGCCATCCTGCACGATCTTCCGGCTGGCACACTGGGATTCGTGAGTGAAGAGCCGACGCCCGTGAGTGACAGCCCCTTCCGTTCCGAGCCCTCGGCGCGTGACACGGCGCCGCAGTTCGTGCTGCCGCTGGTCGTGCGGATCGAGCGGGCGGACCCGCCGGCGCGCACCGACGCGCTGGAGACGGCCGCGCGGGCGGTGCTGACGATCCTGGCCGACGAGCGGTCGGTCGGCGACGGCGCGTGGGCCGAGGCGATGCGGGACTGGCAGGACGCCCGGATCCGCAAGGTGGTGCGGCGGGCACGCGGTGCCGAGTGGCGGCGGGCCGAGGCCCTGCCCGGGATCACGGTCAGCGGCAAGACGGCCGAGGTAAGGGTCTTCCCGCCCGTCCCGCTCGACGGCTGGCCCAAGGACCTGGCCCGGCTCCAGGTCTCCGGCACCGACCTGGACGACCCGGAGGAGCCGGTGGACGCCGGCCCGGGCGCCCCCGTGCTGTGGATGAACCCGGACCTCGGCATGTCGGCCGGCAAGGCCATGGCCCAGGCGGGACACGCCGCGCAACTGGCCTGGTGGGAACTGACCGACGAGGAGCGGGCCGCCTGGCGCGACGCCGGGTTCCCGCTCGCCGTACGCGCCGCCGACCCGGCCCGCTGGTCCGAACTGACGCACGCCGGGCTGCCGTTGGTGCGCGACGCCGGGTTCACGGAGATCGCGCCCGGCTCGTGCACGCTGGTCGCGGACCACCCGGCACTGCGCCGGGAGCCGTACGGGAGCGCCGGACCGGCGGCCACCCGTTCGGAGTAGCCGCGGGCGCGCCGGTCGCGGTCGAGTGCTCCAGTGGGGTTACCAGACAACCCGACCCCCGGAGGCAGCCATGTCCAGCGCCGCGCCCCCTCCCCCCGCTCCGCCCGCCCCCGCCGACCGGACGCCCGACGGCCCGGGCCCAGGTGGTTCCGGCGACCCGTGGGCGACCGGGGGCCTCGCTCTCGGCGGCACCCTGATGGTCGTCTACGGCCTGTTCGCCGTGCTGCAGGGCATCACGGCGATCGCCGACGACGAGGTGTACACGAGCTTCGGCGACTACGTCTTCGAGTTCGACCTGACCGCGTGGGGATGGATCCACCTGATCGTCGGCGTGCTCGTGGTGGCGGCCGGTTTCGGCCTGTTCACCGGAGCCGCCTGGGCCCGGGTCGTGGCTGCGGTCGTGGTCGGTCTGACGCTGATCGCGAACTTCATGTGGCTGCCCTACCAGCCGTTCTGGTCGATCATCATGATCGTGACCGGCCTGTTCGTCCTCTGGTCGGTGTTCAACTACCGCCCCACCCGCTCGGTGTGAACCGTTCGGGGACGCTCGCCGGCCGGCCCTTCCCGCGGGAGCGGGAGGTAGCTCGTGCGCCGGGCCGGGGCCCGAGCCCGGGGCCGCCGCCGGTGAGGTAGCTGCCGGACCGGCGGCGGACGGACCGAACCTCAAATGTTGCTCTGAAGGCGGCCGGGGTGGGGTTCGCGGGCGGGCGGCCGGGCCATACCCCCCTCACGTTCGAGGATCCGGCCGGGTGGAGGAGGGGGCGATGGAGCGACTGGGGACGGGCATCGGGTGGCGACCGGAGATCGCGGACGCCGTGGAACGCATGCCGGGCATCGACTGGGTCGAGGCGGTGGCCGAGAACGTCTGCCCCGGCCATCTGCCCGACTCGCTGCGGCGGCTGCGCGAGCGCGGCGTCACCGTGGTGCCGCACGGCGTCTCGCTCGGCCTCGGCGGCGCGGACCGGCCCGACGCCGGCCGACTGACCGCACTGGCCGAACGGGCGGAGGCGTTCGGCTCGCCGCTGGTCACCGAGCACATCGCGTTCGTCCGGGCCGGCGGGCCGCTCACGGCGTCCCCGCACCTGGAGGCGGGCCATCTGCTGCCCGTCCCCCGGACCCGGGACGCCCTCGACGTGCTCTGCGCGAACGTACGCATCGCGCAGGAGTCCCTGCCGGTGCCGCTCGCCGTCGAGAACATCGCCGCGCTGATCTCCTGGCCGGGCGAGGAGATGACGGAGGGCCAGTTCCTGTACGAGCTCGCCGACCGTACGGGCGTGCGGCTCCTCATCGACGTGGCCAATCTGCACACCAACCACGTCAATCGAGGTGAGGACCCGGCCAAGGCCCTCGCCGGGCTGCCCCTCGAAGCCATCGCCTACGTCCATGTCGCCGGCGGCTTCGCACGCGACGGCGTCTGGCACGACAGCCACGCCCACCCCGTCCCCCGGCCGGTCCTGGACATCCTGACCGACCTGGCCTCCCGGGTCTCCCCTCCGGGCGTCCTCCTGGAGCGGGACGAGAACTTCCCGGAACCGGCCGAGCTGGAGGGGGAACTGGCCGCGATCCGGCGGGCTCTGGAGGCCGGAGCGGTCGAACGGGTGAAGGCGGAGGTCCGCTCGTTGGGCCGGGCGGCTGTCCGGCCGGAGGCGGACCTGCCCGGGGCAGGGCAGGGCGATGAGACCGGGGCGGCCGGGGCGACACGGGGCGCCTTCGGCCCGCCCCCCTCCGGGAGCGCCGAGGAGGCGCGGCAGCGGCTCGGGCTGGCGCAGGCCGCGCTGCTGTCGGCGCTGGTCGCGGGGACGCCCGTACCCGAGGGGTTCGACCGGGTCCGGGTCGGCGTACAGGCACGGGCGCTCGCGGCGAAGCGGGCGGATGTCGTGGCGAAGGTCGCGCCCGAACTGCCTCTCATCCTCGGGGCGGAGTACCGCGCGGCGTTTCTCGGCTACGCCCAGACCCACCCGATGACCGCCGGCTACCGGCGCGACGCGCTCACCTTCGCCGAGCACCTGCTCTGCGTCGGCCGGCCCGGGGACGCGCAGGCTCGGCGGGAGCTGCGGGAGTGGTGGCGGGAGCGGTCGGGCCCCGCTCCGCGCTCCCGGCGGCCCGCCCACCGGCTGGCCCGCGCCACGCGCAGGGTGCTGCTGCGGCGTTGAGGCCAGTCCGCCCGGCCCGTGCTTCCCCGAGCCCCGCGTGTCCCCGAGCGTCGACGACGCCGGCCGGCAGCGCCTCGCGGCGCGGTCACCGCGGCGGACCGTCCCGGCGCATCGGCCGGCCCGCACACCCACCGCCGGCGGCCCGACGGTCACCGTCGCGGCGGCGGAGGTGAGAGGGCACCCCCCCTCATGTCTGTGCCGGCGCGGCCCAGTCACCTCGCGTCTCGGAGCTCCTTCGAGCGCGACCCGCCCGCGGCCAACCGCGGCTTCTCCGGCACCTCGTCACCCGCCGGCGCCTCCCCACGCCCGTCGTGGTGCGTGGTGCCCATGGAGAGCGAACCGGCCCGGCTCCAGCACCGCCGCGCCGCACAGCGGCACGTTCCGGCCTCCCCTCAGGTGCGGGTCAGCCCTTGAACCAGCCGGAGGGGGCGGGGGCGAGGTTCTGGTAGATGTGCTTGGCCTCCTGGTACTCCCGCAGCCCCGTGGGGCCGAGTTCGCGCCCGACGCCGGAGCGGCCGAAGCCGCCCCACTCGGCCTGCGGCACATACGGGTGGAAGTCGTTGATCCACACGGTGCCGTGGCGCAGCCGCTGGGCGACGCGCTGAGCGCGGCTCGCGTCGGAGGTCCACACACCGCCTGCCAGGCCGTAGCGGGTGTCGTTGGCCAGTTCCACCGCCTCGTCCTCCGTGCCGAAGCGCTCGACGGTGACCACCGGGCCGAAGACCTCCTCCTGCACGATGCGCATGGAGCGGTCACAGTCGGCGAAGATCGTCGGCAGCAGGAAGAAGCCGCGGCTCAGGGCGGGGTCGTCGGGCCGGGTGCCGCCGGTGACGAGGCGGGCGCCCTCCTCCTTGGCGACGGCGATGTACCCCTCGACCTTCTCGCGGTGCTCGGCGGAACTGAGGGGCCCGCTCTCGGTGCCCTCCGCCATGCCGTCGCCGAGCCGGATGGCCTGCGCGCGGCGGGCGAACGCCTCGACGAACCGGTCGTGCATCGCGTCCTGCACGAGCAGGCGCGAACCGGCCGAACAGACCTGCCCGGAGTGCAGGAACGCGGCGTCGAGCGCGTAGTCGACGGCGGCGTCGAAGTCGGCGTCCGCGAAGACGATGTTGGGGTTCTTGCCGCCCAGTTCCAGGGCGATGTTCCGCGGCCCCTCGGCGGCGGCGGCCATGATCCTGCGCCCGGTGCCCAGGCCGCCGGTGAAGGACACCAGGTCCACCTCGGGGTGGCTGGTCAGGGCGGCGCCGACGGTCGCCCCGGAGCCCAGCACCAGGTTGGCGACGCCGGGCGGGGCTCCGGCCTCCTCGATGAGCCGGATCATGGTGACGGTGGTGAGCGGTGTGGTCTCGCTGGGCTTGAGGACGAAGGTGTTGCCGGCGGCCAGCGCCGGGGCCACCTTCCAGGAGGCCTGCAGCAGTGGGTAGTTCCAGGGGGCGATGAGCGCGCACACGCCGACCGGCTGGTAGATGACGCGGCTGAGGACGTCCGGGCCGACGTCGACGACCCGGCCGCCGTCCTTGCCGGCGAGTTCGGCGAAGTAGCGGAAGGTGTTCGCCACGTCCTCCACGTCGATCCGGGCCTCGGTGAGCGTCTTGCCGGTGTCGAGCGTCTCGGTGCGGGCGATGTCCTCCCGGTCGCGCAGCAGCAGGTCGTGGACGCGCAGCAGCAGGTCGGCGCGGCGGCGGGAGGGAGCGTGCGCCCAGTCCTCCTCGGCGAAGGCCCGCCGGGCGGCGCGCACGGCGCGGTCGACGTCGGTGGCGTCGGCCTCGTCGACGGTGGTGACGACGGAGGCGTCGTAGGGGTTGATCACGTCCCGGCGTCCGCCGGCCGTGGCCTGTGTCCACTCGCCGTCGATGTACAGCTCACCCACCGCGGGGCCTCCTTCGCGTCCGTCCGGAGCCGATCGGCTCGACGGTCAGCAACATGGCCCATCGGGCGGGCGGCGGCCACGGGGCACACCGCCGCGACGGCGTCCGGGCGGCCCAGAGGACCCGGGTGGGCTAGGCCTGTTGCGAAAGTGCCGCGGCAGGCGGCGTTCGCCCCGGTGAGTCCACCGACGCGCCTCCTCCGATCGCCCGTCCCGCCCCGTCCCGCTCCGCATCCGATGCAACCATCCGTCTCCGTACGGCATTTGAGCTGGACCCCGCAGTATCATGTCGACCCCGCGCCCGAAGCGTACTGGTGTGCGGTGGGCACTCCCCCGCCCGTCGGCGCAGAGCCGGTCGCCCCCTGCCCTCGCCCCCTCACCGTCCGCGACGCAACCGCTGCCGCCGCCCGCGTACAGCCCGCCCGCCACGCGGTGAAACGGAACGTCACATCCCGGCCGCACTCCGTCCGGATCATGGATGAGGCATGGCGTTCTCGCGACCGTGTCACATACAAACAACATATGCTCTGGGTTCTTTTCCTGCTGGCGGCGTGGGCCGTGGCCGGCACGGCGTGCACGCGTCTGTGCCTGGCCGCCGTACGCGCCGCGGCCGACCGCGCGGACACCGGCCGGACCCGTGAACTCACACTGTACGAGGCTGCGTTCCTATCCGGCGGCCCCCGGCGGGTCGCCGACGTGACGCTGGTCGCCATGGCACGCCAGCGCCGTCTGCTGCTGGCCCACACCGGCTGGGCCACGGTCGTCGACCCCCGCGGGCGGGACGAGATGGAGCGGTCGGTGATAGGGGCCATCGGTCCCGAGGGGCAGTCCCGGATCGCTCCGGTGCGGGCGGCGGCCGCCACGGCGGAGGCGGTGCGCGGGATCGCCGACGGGCTGGTGCGCGCGGGGCTCGCGGTACCCGACAGCGCCCGTACGACGGTCGCGGCGGCCGTCCGGCAGGTGCGCGGGGCCGCCGTCGCCGTCCTCGGGCTGGGCGTGGCCGCCCTGCTGACGCCCGCTCCGCCGGACATGCCGCGGCACCTGGTCGCCCTGTGGTTCGCGCTGCCGCTGACCCTGACCCTGAGCTGCCTCGCCATCGCCCGGATCGAGGCGCACCCGTACTCGCGCTGGGCCTCCCCGGCCGGTCAGCGACTGCTCGGCGCCCTGGCCCGGACCGCGGACGGCACCGCCGACGACCGTACGTACCTCACCTCGGTGGCCGTCCGCGGCGTCCACGCGATCGGCGAACCGGACCTGCGCGCCGCCTTCGCGCATCGCGAGGCGCACGACTGACGGACCCGGGGGCGCACAGGGGCGTCGGGCCCGACACCGGCGGACGGTGCTTGCCTTCCCCCCGTGCCGAACGAAACATCCCTTTCGTCACCACCGTGCACCGAAGGGACACACGATGAGAGCCGCCCTCCTCTACCCGGCCGCCGGGTCCTTGCTGCTGAGCGCCCTCACCGCGGCCCCGGAGGCCGAGGACCGGACGGGGGCGGCCGAGATGCGCGGCACCGCCGTGGCCGCCGCGCGGGCGAAGGCGGCCGGTGTCGACTTCGGCCCGTGCCCCGACGCGCAGGACCTGCCGGGCGGCATGCGGTGCGGCACGGTGACCGTCCCGCTGGACTACGCCCGGCCGGACGGCAAGCAGATCGAACTCGCCGTCAGCCGCGCCCGGGCCACGCGCAAGGACCCGCACGGCAGGCGTGAGGTCCCCCGGCAGGGCGCCCTGGTCTACAACCCCGGCGGCCCGGGCGCCACCGGCCTGTACTTCCCGCTCATCGGCCTGCTCCCCGAGTGGAAGCGGATCGCCGCCGCGTACGACCTCGTCGGCTACGCCCCGCGCGGCGTCGGCCGTTCCGCGCCGCTGTCCTGCAAGGACCCGAAGCAGTTCTTCCAGGGGCCGACACAGGCGCCGACGCACCCTTCCGAGTCGTTCAAGAGGGCACGCGTCGCGCAGGCCAAGGCGTACGCGCGCGGCTGCGCAGAGCGGGCGGGCGGCGCGCTGCGGCACTACCACTCGCTGAACAACGCCCGCGACCTCGACGTGCTGCGCGCCGCGCTCGGCGAGGAGCGGCTGACCTTCATGGGGTCGTCGTACGGCACGTACTTCGGCGCCCTGTACGCGACGCTGTTCCCCGCGCACGTACGGCGGATGGTGTTCGACTCGGCGGTCGACCCCGACCCGGAGCAGATCTGGTACCGCAACAACCTCGACCAGTCGGCGGCGTTCGAGGGCCGCTGGCGGGACTTCCGGAAGTGGATCGCCCGGCACGACGCCGTGTACGGACTGGGCGGGACCGCCCGGGAGGTGCGGCGCAGTTACGAGCGGGCGAGCGCGAGACTGGCCGTCGAGCCGGCGGGCGGGAAGGTGGGGCCCGCGCAGTTGCAGGGGGCGTTCCTGCAGGCCGGGTACTACGACGACCAGTGGCCGCACCGGGCGCACGCGCTGTCGGCGTACCTCAGGGGCGACCCGGGGCCGCTGATCGAGCAGGCGGAGCGGCATCCGGAGGCCGCCGTCGAGGCGGAGAACTCACGCGCGGTCTACGTCGCCGTCGAGTGCAACGACGCCCCCTGGCCGACCGACTGGGAGGAGTGGGACCGGGACAACACCCGGCTCGCGCGGGTGGCGCCCTTCGAGACCTGGGACAACGTCTGGACGAACCTGCCGTGCGCCTACTGGCGGGCGCCCCGGCAGCAACCGCTCGACGTCGGCACCGGGCCGGGCGAGCTGCCACCGACACTGATCCTGGCCGCCGAGCGGGACGCGGCCACGCCCTACGACGGCGCCCTGGAACTCCGCCGCCGCCTCGCCGGCTCGGTCCTGGTGACCGAGCGGGACGCCGGCGCCCACGGCCTGGCGGGCGGGCCGAACGCCTGCGTCAACGGGCACATGGAGGCGTATCTGCTGGAGGGACGGCTGCCGGGGCGGCACGCGCAGTGCGCGCCGCACGCCGAGCCGAAGCCGTACACACAGTCGAAGCCGGACACCGAACCCGAGCCGGACACGCAGACGAAGCCGGCGCCGGGAGCCGCGCCGCGGCCGGCGGCCCCGGACGAGACCGGGGCCGGGAGGACGGCCCGCTGATCAGGCCAGACCCGCGACCAGCTCGGCGATGTCCTTGCGGCGGCCCGTGAAGAAGGGGACCTCCTCGCGGACGTGCCGACGGGCCTCCGAGGCGCGCAGGTGGCGCATGAGGTCGACGATGCGGTACAGCTCGTCGGCCTCGAAGGCGAGGAGCCACTCGTAGTCGCCGAGGGAGAACGAGGCGACCGTGTTGGCCCGCACGTCCGGGTAGCCCCGGGCCATCTTGCCGTGGTCGGCGAGCATGCGGCGGCGGTCCTCGTCGGGCAGCAGGTACCAGTCGTAGGAGCGCACGAAGGGGTAGACGCTCACGTAGTCGCGGGGCGTCTCGTCGGCGAGGAACGCCGGGATGTGCGAGCGGTTGAACTCGGCGGGGCGGTGCAGCGCCATGTTCGACCACACCGGCGTGAGCGCGCGGCCCAGCTTCGTGCGGCGGAAGAGGTTGTACGCCTCCTGCAGCGCGTCGCTGGTCTCCGCGTGCCACCAGACCATCAGGTCGGCGTCGGCGCGCAGGCCCGAGACGTCGTACGTGCCGCGGATCGTCACGTCCTTCGCGGCGAGCTGGTCGAACAGCTCCTGGACCTCGTCGGCGTACCCGGCGCGGTCCTCGGGGAGGACGTCCTTCAGCTGGAAGACGGACCAGAGCGTGTAGCGGATGACCTCGTTGAGGTCCTTGGCCAGCTTGCCCTTGTTCGGGACCCGGCCGGACTCGGGGGTGGGGGCGTCGTTGCTCATGGCCTTATTCTCCTGCTCCGCCGTGCAGACTCTGCACCGGGTGTGCGGTGAGCTCCTGCACACCGCACAGGTCACCGTGGATCCGGTCGACGGCGGCGTACGCGCTCGCGATGCAGGCCGGGATGCCGACGCCGTCGTAGGGGGCGCCGCACACCGCGAGGCCGGGGAGGCGGGCGATGTGCTCGCGGACGCGGGCCACACGCGCGTGGTGGCCGACGGGGTACTGGGGCAGACCGTCGTCCCAGCGGGTGACGCGGATCGCGACGGGTGTGGCGTCGAGGCCGGTCGCCGCCTTCAGGTCCTGCCGGGAGACGTCGACCAGCTCGGTGTCTTCCCGCTGGAGGATCTCCGTCTCCCCGTACCTCCCGACGGAGGTGCGCAGGACGACGAGGTCCGGGTTCTCGTCGGCGATCCAGCCCCACTTCTGCGAGGCGAAGGTGGACGCCTTGATGGTGCGCCCGTCGACCGGCGGCACGAGGAAGCCGCTGCCGTCGGGCAGGGCCGTCTCGGAGCGGCGGTAGGCGAGGGTGATCAGGGCCATGGAGGCGTACTCGACGCCGTCGAGCTCGGCGGCGGCCCCCGGGTTCTCGGCGCGCAGCAGCCGGGCGGCGGCGGGGGCCGGGGCGGCGAGGACCACGGCGTCCGCGAGCCACTCCCGCTCACCGGAGCGGACCTTCCAGCCGCCCTCGGGGGTGCGACGCAGCTCCGTCACCGGCGTCCCGGTCAGGATCTCGCCCCCACGCGCCCGGACCGAGTCCGCCACGGCGAGGGGCAGGGTGGCGATGCCGCCCCGGATGCCCATGAACACCGGGCCGGTCTGCTGGGCCGCGGCGGCCTTGGCCTGGAGCTCGCGGACCCCTTCCGTCAGGGAGGTGTGGGTCCGGGCCACCTGGAAGAGCTGCGGGACGGCCGAGCGCATGGAGATGCGGTACGCGTCGCCCGCGTACACCCCGCCCAGCATGGGCTCCAGCAGGCGGTCGACGACCTCGCGGCCGAGGCGCTCCGCCACGTACTCCCCCACGGCCACGTCGTCGCCGACCTCGGTGCGGGGCAGCTCGGCGTCCCGCTCGATGCGGGCGAGGCCCTCCTCGGAGACCACGCCGGCCAGGGCGGACGCGGTGCCGGGCACGCCCATCACATGCCCCTTGGGGAAGGGGCGCAGGGCGCCGCGGGTCCAGAGCGAGGCGGTCGCCGTGGCCGGGGGCTGGAGGCGGTCGGCGAGGCCCACCTCGCGGGCGAGCGCCACCGCCTCGGGACGGCGGGCCAGCATCGACTCGGCGCCGAGGTCCACGCGCGCACCCGCGACCTCCCCCGGCAGCAGCTTGCCGCCGACCCGTTCGGAGGCCTCCAGCACGGTCACCCGCGCCCCGCGCTCCAGCAGCCGGTGCGCAGCGGCCAGCCCCGCGATACCCGCCCCGATGACGACGACCTGCCCCGTGCCCGCACGGGCTTGAACTTCGCGCATGGCCCCAGCCTCTCAGACCCCGCTGACGGCGATCCCGCGCCCCGGTGTCCCGCACGAGTCCCGACCGTGACCGCATCGGAACCGTCCCGGGCCAAACCTCCGGCGCCGTCCGGGCGTCGAAGAAGCGTCAGCCGACATCGATTCTCCCGGGGGGACACCCGCATGCGCACACGACGACCTGCCCACCGGCCGGCCCCGGCCCTGGCCGCGCTCCTGCTGGCCGCGGCTCTCACCCTCGCCGGGTGCGGCGCCGGCGGCGAGGACTCCGCCGGCAGCTCCGCCGCCGACCGCGGGGTCGCCGCGCCGGCGGACGACAAGGCCGGCGCGCAGGAGGCCGCCCCCGGCGGCGGAAGCGGGGCCCGGGCGACCGCGCAGCCCCAGCTCACCGCGAGCCACATCATCCGCACCGCCGAGCTGACCGTGCAGGTCAAGGACGTCCCGAAAGCCCTGGAACAGGCCCGCGCCGGCACCGAGAACGCGGGCGGCTACGTCGGCAACGAGACCACCACCCGGGACGAGGAGGGCCGCGAGCGCACCCGGGTCGTGCTGCGCGTGCCCGTCGGGAAGTACGACGAGGTCCTCGCCGGGCTGGAGGGTTCCGGCAAGCTGCTCGACCGCAGCGCGAAGGCCGAGGACGTCACCGACCAGGTCGTGGACGTGGAGAGCCGGATCAAGACGCAGCGCTCCAGCGTGGCCCGGATCCGCGAGCTGATGGACCGGGCCACCAAGCTCAGCGACGTGGTGACCCTGGAGGGCGAGCTGAGCACCCGTCAGGCCGACCTGGAGGCGCTGCTCGCCCGGCAGGCGTCCCTGAAGGACCGCACCAGCCTGGCCACCATCACCCTGTCGCTGACCGCGACACCGGTGAAGGAGGCCGCCGAGGACGGCGAACCGGGGTTCCTGGACGCGCTCGCGGGCGGCTGGGCCGCGTTCCTGACGATGCTGCGCTGGCTCGCGGTGGCCCTCGGCGCGGTCCTGCCGTTCGCGGCGGTGGCGGCCGTCCTCGTGCTGCTGTGGCTGCGCGTGCTGCGCCCCCGCCTCTCCCGCCGCCCGCAGCCCGCTCCCTCTCCCGCTCCCAGGACGAGCGCGCTGGGCCCGCTGCCGACTGCCCGCCCGGCGCCCGAGGCGCCCGCTCGGGAGCCGGGCGAGCGGGACTGAAACGCCCTGCTCCCGTAGCGTGTTCGCATGAGCATGAGCCGTACACGCAGGGAGCGAATGGTCGTCATCGGCGGCGACGCCGCGGGCATGTCCGCGGCGTCGCAGGCCCGCCGTCTGAAGGGCCCGGACGAGCTGGAGATCGTGGCGTTCGAACGGGGCCACTTCACGTCGTACTCGGCGTGCGGCATCCCGTACTGGGTGGGCGGCGACGTCACCGGCCGGGACCAGCTCATCGCCCGCACCCCCGAGGAACACCGCGCGCGGGCCATCGACCTGCGGCTGCGGACCGAGGTCACGGAGCTCGACCTCGGCCGGCAGCGGGTACGCGCGCGTGACGTCGACTCCGGCGCCGAGTCCTGGACGTCGTACGACAAGCTCGTGATCGCGACCGGCGCCCGGCCGATCCGGCCGGACATGCCCGGGGCCGACGCCCCCGGGGTGCACGGCGTGCAGACGCTCGGCGACGGCCAGGCGCTGCTCGACACGCTGGAACGCACGCGTGGCCGCCGGGCGGTGGTCGTCGGGGCCGGTTACATCGGCGTGGAGATGGCCGAGGCGCTCATCAACCGCGGCTACGAGGTGACGGTCGTCAACCGCGGCAGCGAGCCCATGGCGACCCTCGACCCCGACATGGGCTGCCTGGTGCACGAGGCCATGAAGGGCCTGGGCATCACGATGGTGAACGACGCGGAGGTCACCAAGATCCTCACCTGCGACGACGGCCGCGTCCGGGCGGTGGCCACACAGGAGGCGGAGTTCCCGGCGGACGTCGTCGTGCTCGGCATCGGCGTCCACCCCGAGACGGCCCTCGCGCAGGCCGCCGGCCTCCCCCTCGGCCCGCACGGCGGTCTCCTCACGGACCGCTCGATGCGGGTGCGCGGCCACGAGGACCTCTGGGCCGGCGGCGACTGTGTCGAGGTCCTCGACCTGGTCTCCGGCCAGGAGCGGCACATCCCGCTCGGCACCCACGCCAACAAGCACGGCCAGGTGATCGGCACCAACATCGGCGGCGGCTACGCCACGTTCCCGGGCGTCGTCGGCACCGCGGTCAGCAAGGTCTGCGACCTGGAGATCGCACGCACGGGCCTGCGCGAGAAGGACGCCCACCGCGTCGGGCTCCGCTTCGAATCGGTCACCATCGAGTCGACCAGCCGGGCGGGCTACTACCCGAACGCCTCCCCCATGACGGTCAAGATGCTCGCCGAACACCGCACGGGCCGCCTCCTCGGCGTCCAGATCGTCGGCCGGGAGGGCGCGGGCAAGCGAGTCGACATCGCGGCGGTGGCCCTCACGGCAGGGATGACGGCGGAACAGATGACGGCCCTGGACCTGGGCTACGCCCCACCGTTCTCCCCAGTCTGGGACCCGGTCCTGGTGGCAGCCCGCAAGGCGGCGGCGAAGGTGCGCGGTTCCTTGTGAGGTGAGGCGGGGTGGGAGCGTGCCGTCAGGGGCGCGGGGCTGTATCAAGGTGCGGCTCGGCCGCGTGGGCGCGACGAGCCGCAGACGTCCCGCACCCGGCGACGCACACGCACCCCCACGGCGAAGCCCCTACGCGGTCCCCGCCGTGCCGGTGATCCGGTCGATCGCCTGCCGCGCCTGCTCCGCCGGCGGCCGCGACGGCAGGGACGACACCGAGGCCGGCGCGGCCGTCACCGCCGGCGGCTGTTCCCCCGCCGGCTTCGCGTGCGCGGCGACCCGGGTCGACCGCAACCGGTGGCTCACGGCCTCCTCCAGCGTCACGGGCCGCCGCATCTGGGTCGCCAGCCGCCCGGCCTCCTGGCCGAGCCGGGCCACGTCCTCCCAGGGGATCCGCACCACCAGCGTCAGCTCCGCCTCGCCGTCCGGCAGTGCGTGCATGGGAGGAGTAACTCGGTCGTTCATCGCCTGTTCCTCACGTCGGCCCCGCGACCCGCCTTCCCCGCGCCGCGGGCGGTTGCCAACACATACGCACGCCCGTGCGGCCGCGTTCAGCGGGAGGGCCGATTCACGCACTCCGCCCCGGGCACATGTGCGGCGTGGGGCACCGCGGACGTCTTTGACGGGGTCGCCGACGCAGACGGCCGCGTCGTGCCTGCGCGGTCCTCGACGCCGGCTCGGGCGCACCGCTGATCGGCGCCTCGGGAGCGGTCGCCGGGGTGCTCGGCGCCTGGACGGTGCGGCATCCGAGGGCCCGGGTCCCCGTCCGCTTCCAGATCTTCCTGCCGCCGCGGCTGCCGACTGGATCGTGCTGGGGCCTGTGGTTCGTGCTGCGGGCGGCGTACTCGTCCGGCGAGGGCGTTTCCGGCACGGGCACCGGGCGTGTGCCGCGATGTCGTCGGTTGCCCGGCCGACGTGGCGAGCGCCCGGCCGATGGCCCGGGACGCCGCCGCGGTCGCGCGGTCTGCTGTTCCCAGGCAGGCCCGGCCCCGGCACACCTGGCGGGCGGCTCGGCGTCAGCCGTGCTCGACGTCCGCAGGACGGGACGGTCCGGCCAGCCAGTGGTAGCGGCGCTCGGGACGGCCGGTCGTGCCGTAGCGGAGGGAGACCTGGGCCTGGGCGGTGGAGACGAAGAACTCCAGATAGCGGCGGGCGCTGACCCGGGACAGCCCCGTGGCCCCGGCACACTCCGAGGCGGACAGGCCCTCGGCCTGCGCGGAGGAGAGGTTACGGCGCACCAGCTCGGCGGTCTGCTCGGTGACGCCCTTGGGCAGCCTGGTCGGTACGGCAGCCGGGCCGGTGAGGGCTGAGGCGGAGGCGGGAACGGCGGGCGGGAACGCGGCCCCGGCCGGGAGGCCGGGCGGCGCGCCGCTCGTGCGGGGGGCCGGATGGTCGCTGGGACCGGGCAATGCCTTGCCGAAGACCCGGTCGACGTCGCCCTGCTCGGGAATCGCCATGTCGGCGAGCTCGCGCCGCTGACGCGCGTACTGCTGAAGACGTTCTTCCAGGACGGAGGTGTCGAACGGTTTGATGATGTAGTGGACGGCGCCCTGGCGGAGCGCGCCGCGTACGGTGTCGACCTCCTGCGCGGCCGTCACCACCATCACGTCGACCTCGGCCCCGGCGGTCTCCCCGGCGCGCAGCTCGCGCAGGACGTCGAGACCGCCGATGTCGGGCAGGTAGAGGTCGAGCAGCACCAGATCGGGGCCCAGTTCGCGCACCGCCCGCAACGCGTCCGCGCCGTTGCGTGCCTCTCCGACGACGGTGAACCCGGCAACGCGCTCCACGAGCTTGCGATGGATGCGGGCGATCATGAAGTCATCGTCGACGACCAGTACACGAATCATGGTGACTCCCTTCCGCCCGGACTTCGTTGTACTCGGCGGCAGACCGCGGCAGAGGACACCCGAGACCTCTCTGATGCCCAGCGCATTGTGCATGAGATTGCAAAGACAGTCACCAGGTCGAGCAAAGGTGATACCGCATCAATGCCGGATGTGCGACACCCCCGAGGAGTGAACAGAAGTTACGAAAGTTATCGACGGCTGGTTCCACAACGTTCGTTAGGGCCAATAGCTCCACAACGCTCAACCTCTCTTTTCGGCCATGCCTCGCACTGTTTCCATGACGCCTCGACACCGCGAGACCCCGGAAACACCCGAGTGCACAGCTGGAGGAAGCGTGTTCCGCTCAGCCCCCCGAGCAGTCACGGCGGCCGTGGCCGCCGGTTCGGCCACTCTGCTGCTCGCCGCGTGCGGCGAGCAGGCGGCCACCGGCGCCAGTGGCGACGGCGCCTGGAAGCCGACCAAGCCCATCGAGTACGTCGCCCCCGCGGGCACCGGCGGCGGCTGGGACACCCTCGCCCGCACCAGCGCCCGGGTGCTGGACGAGGCGAATCTCGTCGACAGACAGATGCGGGTGGTCAACAAGCCCGGTGGCGGCGGCGCCATCGGCTGGTCGTACATCGCCCAGCACCAGGCCGACCCGCACAAGCTCTTCGTGACCAGCCCTCCCATCCTGCTGGTGCCGCTGGCCGGCGAGTCGCAGCAGACGCACAAGGACTTCACGCCCATCGCCCGGCTCAACACCGAGCCGCTGGCCTACGTGGTGAAGGCGAACTCGCCCTACAAGACCTTCGACGACCTGGCGTCGAAGCTGAAGTCCGACCCGAAGAGCCTGAGCGTCGCGGGCGGCTCGGGCCCTGGCAGCCTCGACCACGTCGGCCTCGCGGGCGCCGTCCAGGCAGCCGGCGTGAACGCCGCGCAGGTGAAGTACGTCCCCTTCGACGGCGGCGGCGAGGCCATGACCGCGCTGCTCGGCGGGCACACCGACGCGGCCGTCGCCGGAGCCTCGGAGGTGACCGGCCTGGCGAAGTCCGGCGACGTGCGGGTGCTCGCCGTGTCCACCGAGGAGCGTTCCGCGATCCTGCCGGACGCGCCCACCCTCACCGAGGAGGGCGTGGACTACGTCTTCGACATCTGGCGCGGAGTGATGGGGCCCAAGGGGCTGACCGAGAGCCAGGTCGCCTACTACGAGGACGCGTACGAGAAGATGGTCGAGCACGACTCCTGGACGTCGGAGAGCAAGAAGCTCGGCTGGACCAACGCCTTCCTCGGCAGCGCCGAGTTCGGGAAGTTCCTCGACGAGCAGAACGAGTCGCTCAGCGGAATCCTCACCGACGTCGGCCTGAAGAAGTAATCGGCGGGGACGGCAGGACAATGCATCACTTCCGCTTCTCTCAGCGCACCCTCGCGGTCGTACTCGGCCTGGTGGCGGTGGCCTACACGGTCGGGGCGTTCAGCATCCCCGAGTTCACGGCGGTGGAGGTGCCGGTGCAGCCCGGCACCCTGCCCCAGGGGCTGGGCCTGGCGCTGATCGCCCTGAGCGTGGCCCTGTTCTTCCAGAAGTCCGAGCCGCGGGATGCCGCGGGGCAGGACGGCGCGGCCGCCGGCACGGAGGCCGCGCCGGAGGCGCCGGACGCGGAGGAGGACGGGGCCACGAGCCGGCCCCGCGTCGGCCGCCTCTCCGACCCCCGGCTGGAGCCGGCCGTGCTGCTGATCGCGATCGCCCTCTACGTGGCGCTGTTCGTGCCGCTCGGGTTCGTGATCTCGACCAGCCTCTTCGTGGTCGGCACCGCCTGGTACCTGGGCTTCGCCCGGCACTGGGTGAGCGTGCTGGTGGGCGTGGGCGTGGCACTGTCGCTGTACCTCGCCATGTCCGAGGGGCTCGACGTGGCCCTGCCGACCGGGCCGCTGCCCTTCTGACCTGGAGACTGAGGCACATACGGCATGGACGCTCTCAACGGACTCATCGACGGCTTCGGGGTGGCCCTCACCCCGGCCAACCTCCTCTACGTCTTCCTCGGCGTACTCATGGGCACGGTCATCGGCATGCTGCCGGGCCTGGGCCCGATCAGCGCGATCTCGCTGATGATCCCGATCGCCTTCACCATGGACCCCGTCTCGGCGATCATCATGCTCGCCGGGGTGTACTACGGCGCGATCTTCGGCGGCTCGACCTCGTCGATCCTGCTCAACGCCCCCGGTGTGGCGGGCACCGTGGCCACGTCCTTCGACGGCTATCCCATGGCCCGTCAGGGCAAGGCGGGCAAGGCGCTGGCGATCGCCGCGTACGCCTCCTTCACCGGCGGCACGATCGGCGTGATCGGCCTGATGCTGGTCGCGCCCTCGCTGTCGGCGGTCGCGACCAGCTTCGGCCCGGCCGAGTACTTCTCGCTGATGCTCCTCGGTCTGACCGCCGTGGTCTCACTCGCCGGCAACAACCTCGTCAAGGGCCTGATCTCCGGCACCGTCGGCGTGATGATCGCCCTGATCGGCATCGACTCCCAGACCTCCACCCAGCGCTTCACCTTCGGGCAGATCGAACTGTTCGAGGGCATCGAGTTCCTGATCGTGGCCCTGGGTGTGTTCGCGCTGGCCGAGGTCTTCGTCATGCTGATGAACCGCGGCAAGGACAGCGGCAAGGCGGGGACGATCTCCTCGCTCCGGCTGAACCGGAGCGAGGTCAAGGAGATGAGCGGCCCCGCCGGGCGCAGCTCGGTCCTCGGCTTCTTCATCGGCGTACTGCCGGGCGCGGGCGCCACCATCGCCTCCTTCATGTCGTACGCCTTCGAGAAGCGGCTGGCCAAGGACGGCGGCAGGACATTCGGCAAGGGCAGCATCAAGGGTGTCGCCGCCCCCGAGTCCGCCAACAACGCGGCCGCCGTCGGCTCCTTCGTGCCGCTGATGACCCTGGGCGTGCCCGGGTCGGGTACGACGGCGGTGCTGCTCGGCGCGCTGCTGGTGCTGGGCGTGCAACCGGGCCCGCTGCTGATGAACGAGAACCCGGACATGTTCTGGGGTGTCATCGCCAGCATGTACATCGGCAACATCGTGCTGCTGATCCTCAACCTGCCGCTGATCCCGCTGTTCGCCAAGGTGCTGAAGACCCCGCAGACGCTGCTGCTGCCGCTGGTCGTGGTCTTCTGCGTGGTCGGCGTCTACGGGCAGTCCTTCAGCATGTTCGACCTGTGGCTGCTGCTCGGCTTCGGTGTGCTCGGCTTCTTGATGCGGGCCAACGACTTCCCCGCGGCACCGCTCATCCTGGGGCTCATCCTGGGCGGCCTGATGGAGAAGTCCATGCGTCAGGCGCTGCTGATCTCCGACGGCTCCTTCAGCACCTTCGTCACCAAGCCGATCTCCGCCGCCCTGCTCGCGGTCGCGGTGCTCTCCATCGTGGCCCCGCTGTTCGGCAACTGGCGGCGTGAACGCGCGGCGCGACGGGCCTCGGCCCGCGCGGCAGAGGAGCGGGCCGACGCATGACGGCGTGACAGGAACCGGCCCTCGGGCGGCAGTGCCATGGCTCACGGCACTGCCGCCCGGCCGGCTATCGGACCGACCGCGTGTGCACGTACTCCACCAGCCGCGTCAGCGCGTCCGGGTCCGTGGCCGGCATGACGCCGTGGCCGAGGTTGAACACGTGGCCCTCCAGGCCCGCCGCGGAGTCCAGGACCTCGCGGGTCTTGGCCTCGACGGCCTCCGTCGGGGCGAACAGCACGGTCGGGTCGAGGTTGCCCTGGAGTGCCTTGCCGGGGCCGACGCGACGGGCCGCCTCGTCCAGCGGCACGCGCCAGTCGGCGCCGACGACGTCCGCGCCGGCCTCGCCCATGAGGCCCAGCAGCTCACCGGTGCCGACGCCGAAGTGGATGCGCGGAACGCCGTAACCGGCCACGGCGTCGAAGACCTTCGCCGACGCCGGCAGCACCGAGCGCCGGTAGTCGACGGGGGCCAGCGCCCCGGCCCAGGAGTCGAACAGCTGGACCGCCGAGGCGCCCGCCTCGATCTGGACCTTCAGGAACGCGGCCGTGATGTCCGCGAGGCGGTCGAGGAGGTCGGCCCACAGCTCGGGGTCGCCGTACATCATCGCCTTGGCGTTCTCGTACGTGCGGGACGGGCCGCCCTCGACGAGGTAGCTGGCGAGGGTGAAGGGGGCGCCGGCGAAGCCGATGAGGGGCGTGGCACCGAGCTCGCGGGTGAGCAGGCCGATGGCCTCGGTGACGTAGGAGACGTCCTCGGGGGTCAGGTCACGCAGCTGCGCGAGGTCCGCGCGGGTGCGGACCGGGCGCTCGACGACCGGGCCGACGCCGGGCTTGATGTCGAGGTCGACACCGATGGCCTTCAGCGGGACGACGATGTCGCTGAAGTAGATCGCCGCGTCGACGCCGTGCCGGCGCACCGGCTGGAGCGTGATCTCGGTGACCAGTTCGGGCCGCATGCAGGACTCGAGCATCCCGATGCCCTCACGCACCTTGCGGTACTCCGGCAGTGAGCGCCCGGCCTGCCGCATGAACCACACCGGCGTGTGCGGCACGGGCTCGCGCCGGCAGGCCTTGAGGAAGGCGGAGTCGTACGGGGCGGACGGCTGCTGGGCCCGGGGGGCGTCGTTGGCACTCACGGGGCCAAGTTTCGCACGCCCCCGAGGGGCGTGATTCAGCCCCTGGACAGGCGCGGGGTGTCTAGCCCGGCGCCCGGGCTCCGGTCCCCGTAACCTTCCCGCATGGCTGCGGCTCAGGGACGACTGTCGGACGGCACTGGCGGAATGGACGAAGCGAAGGACACCGAGAACGACCGACGGGAGGCGGACTCCGTCCCGCTGCCCTTCCGGGCCGCCGTCGAGGCGCTCAGGGCGGCGCGGCTGCGGCCCCAGATCGAGGTCGAGCCGACGCCCCCGCCGAAGCGGCTCGCCCCCCACACGTACGCACTGGAGGCCGCGGTCGTCGACGGCGACCAGGACCTGGCAGACGGCCGGCTGGTGCTGCTGCACGACCCGGCCGGGCACGACGCCTGGCGGGGCACCTTCCGGCTGGTGACGCTGGTGCGCGCCGAGCTGGAGCCGGAGATGGCCGCGGACCCGCTGCTGCCGGAGGTGTGCTGGTCCTGGCTGACCGGCGCGCTGCAGGCGCGCGGGCTGACGTACGGGGAGCCGAGCGGCACGGTCACGCGGGCGAGCTCCCACCACTTCGGCGGGCTGTCCGCGCGCCCGGCCGCCTCGCAGATCGAGATCCGTGCGTCGTGGACGCCGCGCGAGGGCCTGGGCGGGGTGCCGGACACGGCCGCGCACCTGGCGTCCTGGTGCGATCTGCTCGCCCAGGTCGCGGGTCTGCCGCCGGCCGGGCCCGGCGACGCGTCGGTGGTGACGCTGCCCCAGCGGCGGGGACCGCAGTCCCGCTGATCGAAACTGTTCCGCCCCCGTACAAACCCGCACAAACCCCGCACTGACCCCGTACTGACCGAACCTGTACGGGGCGGTCAACCATGCCCTGTCGACGATCACACCTGAGTCCCCCTCTTGGCCGAATCACTTTGTCGATACGGCCACTTTCGACCGCGTACCGACGCAGACCGAAACCGTCCGGCCTTCGAATGATCGACCGCGTGTCCGAATTGCACGGATTGTTATCACCGATTCGTGATCATTCTCTAAAGGCGGACGGGTTCGGTGCCGAAGACGACTGTGACCTTGAAAGCACGGTTCGTCCCGGCTTCACCCCCACGAGCCGGCCCCGTCCCGCACCCCAGGAGGCCTGGTGTCCGTTCTCCTCGAGCAGCCCGCAAGCCTGGTCGCCTACCGCCCGAACAAGCCGACCGCCATGGTGGTCGTGGCCGACCCCCGCGTCCGCTCCACCGTCACCCGCCACCTGTGGGCGCTCGGTGTGCGCGATGTCATCGAGGCCTCGTCCATCGCGGAGGCTCGTCCCCGCATCGGCAACCCCCGCGACATCTGTGTCGCCGACGTCCACCTGCCGGATGGCTCCGGCCTCACCCTGCTGTCCGAGACCCGCGCCGCGGGCTGGCCCAACGGGCTCGCCCTCTCCGCCGCCGACGACATCGGCGCCGTGCGCAACGCCCTCGCGGGCGGTGTGAAGGGCTACGTCGTCACCGGCACCCGTACCAACGTCGGGCTCCCCACCCGGCCGGGTGCCGCTCCCATCGGCGCCGCCGCCGCGCGCCTGCACCGCCGCCCCCCGGGCGCCCCGAGCCACCCGGGCGGCTACCGCGAGCTGTCCGGCCGCGAGGTGGAGGTGCTGCGGCTGGTCGCGGAAGGCCAGTCGAACAAGGCGATCGGCGTCTCGATGGGACTGTCCGCACTGACCGTCAAGAGCCACCTCGCCCGGATCGCCCGCAAGCTCGGCACGGGCGACCGTGCCGGGATGGTCGCGGTGGCGCTGCGGACCGGGATCATCCACTGAACCGCTCCATGTTGACCCTTCGTGATCATTCACTCACGTGAACGGGCCCGACCGTGGGTCCCGTGCATGTCACTCACGGTTCGTGAACCCGCCACTTCCCCGACCTGACTGGTTTACGACCCCCGGGCGCCCAGCAAACAAAAAATCCCCCCCCAGGGGACCCCGTTTCCCAACCACCCCCCCCACCCCCCCACACAGGTCCCCGGATCCTGGTTTTTCCACAAGGAACCCCCCCAGACTCCCCCCGGAGAAACTTTCTGTGGTTGGGCGCTGCTGGTCGCCGACGGCACCCGCTGCTCCCGGGCAGGGGCCCGTGGCTACTGGTGGCAACACGAGGACCGTCCAGGGCAGTTGACGCTGCCTGGTGCAGTCGTCGGCGGCAGCGGCATCCCATTCATGGGAGCCGTTTCGCTGCTCCGCTTCTTGTGTGGAACCGGGTCCGGTGCTGTTGCGGGGTGATCCCGCGTTCTCGTTTGAACGCGGTGCTGAGGGCGGAGGCGCTTGCGTAGCCGACCTGTCGAGCCACGGCATCGATCGTCACTTCTGGTTCCTGGAGCAGGTCGGCGGCCATGTCCAGCCGCCAGTCGGCGAGGTAGGCGATCGGCGCTTGGCCGACGAGCTGTGTGAAGCGGCGGGCGAGAGTTGCGCGAGAGACCCCGACTTCCGACGCGAGGACGCTCACCGTCCAGGGCGAGGCGGGATCGCTGTGCAAGCGGCGCAGCGCCTGGCCCACGACAGGGTCGGACAGGGCGCGGTACCAGGCCGGGGCTCCCGTCTCGGCCTGCGCGAACCACGCTCGGAGCGAGGTGACCAGGAGCAGGTCCAGCAGCCTGTCCAAAACGACCTGCTGACCAGGTTCCTCCCGGATGACTTCCTCGGCGAGCAACCCGACAACCGGATCGATGAGGCGCTGAGGATGATGAGGGAGGACCAGCACCGGCGGCAGAGCACGGAGGAGTCTGTGGCTGACTTCGCCGGTCATCTGGTACTTACCGATCAGCATCACGGTCGCATCGCGGGGGACGTCGTTTCCCCAGGTGCGAGGGCCCAGATCAACGACCTCGCGCAGGTGTTCACCCGACGGTGTCACCCGATGGGGGCCTGGGCGGATGACCGTCTGGACGGGCGTGGAGGGCGTGTCGGCGAAGGTGTAGGGGTCCGGCCCGCGCATCAGCGCGACGCCGCCGGGGCTGAGGCGCCTGGCCGCGCCGGCCTCGGGGAGTATCCAGGCCGCGCCGTGAGCGAGGGCCACGACGGTCAGCGGGGCCGCGTCTTCCACCCGGACTGACCAGGGCGGGCTCTGGATGGAACGCAGGATGAAGGCGCCCCGGGCTCTGGGGCCGACCAAGAGGCCGGACAGTGCATCCATGGGACCCTAGGTTAGACGCTCAAGCACGAAATCGAGCTTCTCAGCTATTCAGCGTCTGTCTCGTGGTGGCGTGTACTAGCGGTATGAGTACAACGAACAGCAGCAAGAAGACGCTGGTTCTGGCCGGGACGGGCAAGACCGGGCGGCGTGTGGTCGAGCGTCTGGCCGCGCGGGATCTGCCGGTTCGGGTCGGCTCCCGCAAGGGGACGCCACCCTTCGATTGGCAGGAGAAGGCAACCTGGGCGCCCGCGCTGCAGGGGGTGGAGACGGTGTACGTGGCATATCACCCGGACGCCGCGTTTCCCGGGGCCGCGGAGGCGGTAGGGTCGTTCGCCGACCAAGCGGTGCGCTGCGGCGTGACGCGGCTGGTGTTGCTGGCTGACCGTGGTGCAAGCGAGGCTGAGCGCTGCGAGCAGGCAGTGCGCGCATCGGGTGCCGAGTGGACCATCGTGCGCACCGGCTTCATCGCTCAGAACTTCAGCGAAGACGTCCTCACCGGCGCGGTGCGGGCGGGCATGGTGGCACTGCCGGCCGGCGAGGTGGCAGAGCCGTTCACCGACGCCGAGGATATCGCTGACGTCGCGGCCGCGGCTCTCACCGAAGACCGTCACGTCCATGAGACATACGACGTGACCGGTCCACGGCTTATGACGTTCGCCGAAGCGGTCGCAGAGATCGGCGAGGCCATCGGGCGCACAGTCCGGTACCAGGCAATCAGCAAGGAACGATTCTCCGCCGCTCTCAAGGAGAAGGGGACACCGGCGCAGCTCGCGGAGCCGCTGGCTGATCTTATGGCCGAGGTCTTCGACGGTCGCAGGGCCCGACTTGGTGATGGTGTCTACCGCGCTGTCGGCCGACCGCCCCGAGACTTCGCCGACTACGTCCGCGATACGGCCGCCACCGGTGTCTGGGCCCCTGCTCGATAGGGAGGCAGCGCATGGAGTCGGCCGTGCGCGATGCGGCGATGATGTCGGCGGCCTGGTCGTCGGCTCCACACGCCCTGCGCCAAACCCTGATATCCGCATCCGACGGCGCGGTCCTGGCGCCCTCGATGCGGGACGTCTTGGACTTGTTCCATTCGCAGCGGACGGCCAGCTCGTGCGCCCCGTGAGACCGGCGTCCAGCCGTACTGCGCGCAACCTGGACGCGACGGCCCTGCGGGCGGCTTCGACACGGGACGGCTGGTACCGGGGCATGGGCTGGCAGTCCGATGGCGCGAGGTCAGACCGTGAACATCTCGTGCGGCGTGGCGCGTTCCCATACCATGGCAGCAGGAAACGCTGCGAAACGATGAGATTCGCCGAGGCTTGTTTTCGCTGGTCAGCCTGGCTCGTATGCATAGGGGCAGGTCAGCGATTCGCCGGTACGGATACCCTTGACAGGTGACCGACGCCCACGAGACCGCAGCAGACAGCTCACTGCGAACCACCGGAGGCGCTCCTCCGGACGACGGCGGATCTTCTGCTACGGAGGCGCCGATCCCTTTGCTGGAACCACGTGAGGGCATTCCGCCCGTGATCGCGGACGATGCTGCCCTGGCCCGGATGATCGCCGCCTTCGAGGCGGGCTCCGGCCCGGTCGCTGTCGACGCCGAGCGGGCGTCCGGCTACCGCTACGGCCAGCGCGCCTACCTGGTCCAACTGCGCCGCCAGGGCGCCGGGACGGCTCTGGTCGACCCCGTCGCCTGCCCCGACCTGTCCGCCCTCGGCGAGGCCCTGTCCGGCGTCGAGTGGGTGCTGCACGCCGCCACGCAGGACCTGCCGTGCCTGCGCGAGATAGGCATGGTGCCCACGCGGCTGTTCGACACGGAGCTGGCCGGGCGGCTCGCCGGGTTCCCCCGGGTCGGCCTCGGCGCGATGGTGGAGGGCGTGCTCGGTTTTGTCCTGGAGAAGGGGCACTCCGCGGTCGACTGGTCGACCCGCCCGCTGCCCGAGCCGTGGCTGCGCTACGCGGCGCTGGACGTCGAGCTGCTCGTCGACCTGCGCGACGCCCTGGAGAAGGAGCTGGACCGGCAGGGCAAGCTGGAGTGGGCCCACCAGGAGTTCGACGCGATCGCCTCCGCCCCGCCGTCCGAGCCGCGCAAGGACCCCTGGCGGCGTACGTCCGGCATGCACAAGGTGCGCCGGCGGCGGCAGCTGGCCGTCGTACGGGAGCTGTGGCAGACCCGGGACCGGATCGCGCAGCGGCGGGACGTCTCGCCCGGCAAGGTGCTCGGGGACGCGGCGATCGTGGAGGCCGCGCTGGCGGTTCCGGCCAACGTGCACGCGCTGGCCACGCTGAACGGTTTCGGACACCGGATGAGCAAGCGCCAGCTGGAGCAGTGGCAGGCGGCCGTGGACCGGGCCAAGGCGTTGAGCGAGGCGCAGTTGCCGCAGCCGGGGCAGTCGGTGACCGGGCCTCCGCCGCCGCGGGCCTGGGCGGACAAGGACCCTGTCGCCGCGGCTCGGCTGTCCGCGGCCCGGGCGGGGGTCTCGGCGCTGGCCGAGCAGCTCGGCATGCCGCAGGAGAACCTGGTCACCCCCGATACGGTTCGCCGGGTCTGCTGGGAGCCGCCGGCGGTTGTCGACGCCGAGTCCGTGGCGGCCGCGCTGGCCGGGTACGGGGCGCGGCCGTGGCAGATCGAGCAGGTGACTCCCGTGCTGGTGGAGGCTCTGTCCGTCAAGGAGGCTTGAAGGAAGGCCCCTACTTGGTAGCACCTCGCGTGAAGCCGTTGTAGATGAACCGCTGGAGGAGCAGGAAGACGACCAGCGTCGGGACGATGACGAGGATCGCGCCCGCCGAGATGGTCTCCCAGTGGGCTCCGAAGGGGCCCTTGAAGCGGAACAGGGACGTCGAGATCACGCCAAGATCTTCGGAGGGCATGTAGAGGAAGGGGATGTAGAAGTCGTTGTAGACGTTGATCCCCTTCACGATCACGACCGTCGCGATCGCGGGCTTCAGCAGCGGGAAGATGACCTTCCGGTAGACCGTGAAGGCGTTGGCGCCGTCGATGCGGGCCGACTCGTCCAGCGAGACGGGGATCGAGCGGACGAACTGCAGGAAGATGTAGATCGAGACGATGTCGGTGCCCATGTAGAGCGCGATCGGCGCCCAGAGGCTGTCGAACATGCCGAGGCTGTTGACGATCTGGAAGGTCGCCACCTGGGTCGTCACCCCCGGGACCAGCGCGGCGACCAGGAACAGGGCCAGGACGAGCTTGCGGAAGCGGAACCGGAAGCGGTCGATGGCGTAGGCCGTCATCGAGCCGATGAGGATCGTGCCGCCGATGGCGACGACCAGGATGACCGCCGTGTTGGCGAAGGCCGAGAGCATCCGCCCGTCCTGGAACGCCGTCACGTAGTTGCCGAAGTTGAGCGGGTCGCCGGGCAGCGTGAGGGCGCCGCTGTCGCCGGCCATCTCCCCGGAGGTCTTCAGCGAGGTCAGGAAGACCACCGCGAGCGGCAGCAGCACGACCAGCGTCGCGAGGACCAGGGACAGGTACACGGCAGCGCGGGCCACGGTGCGGCGGGTCATACGAGGTCCACCTTGTCGTCCGGGACGAGGCGCCGCTGCACCCAGGTCACCGCCAGGATGATCAGCAGCAGCACGACGGCCGCCGCCGAGGCGAGGCCCGTCTTGTTGAACTGGAAAGCCAGCTTCACGGTCTGGATCACGAAGGTCTCGGTGCCGGTCGCGCCGCCGGTCATGATGTACGGGATCTCGAAGACGGACAGCGACCCGGAGACGGAAAGGATCACCGACAGGCTCAGCACGGGCCGGATGCCGGGCGCGATGATGTGGCGGAACTGCTGCCAGCGGTTCGCCCCGTCCAGTTCGGCCGCCTCGTACAGCTCCCCCGGGATGGACTGGATCGCGCCGAGGAAGAGGACGAAGTTCAGGCCCATGTAGCGCCAGACGGAGACACCGGCGAGGGAGACGTTGGCCGAGGCCGGGGTGCCGAGCCAGGCGCGGTCGCCGTCGTAGCCGAAGACGCTCAGGATCGAGTCGAGGGTGCCGCCGTCCTGGAAGAAGTACAGGAAGACGAAACCGATCGCGACGCCGTTGATCAGGTACGGGAAGAAGAGCACGCCCTTGAAGAAGTTACGGAAGCGGACGTTGAAGCTCAGGACGGTGGCGAAGTAGAGGGCGGCGACGATCTGCACCACGGACGCGGCGAGGTAGTAGCCGCTGACGAGGAACACCTCGAACAGCTCGGAGCGGGTGAAGAGTTCGGCGTAGTTCCCGGTGCCCGTGTACTGCAGCTCGGGACTGACGCCGTCCCAGTCGGTGAAGCTGTACGCGATCATGTTGACGATCGGCGCGTAGGTGAAGGCGATCAGCAGGACCAGCGGGGCGATCAGGAACAGCCAGGGGGTGGTGCCGCCCCGCCAACGCCGCGGCCTGCGCAGGGGGGACGGCGGTGCCGGCCCGGCGGGCGCGGCCGGTGGGACCGGCCGCGCCGCCTTCCGGGTGGTGTCGGTCATCAGGACCCCAGGTTCTTCCGCGCCTCGGTCCACTTCTCACCGAGGCCGCTCAGGAAGTCGTCCAGGCTGCCCTTGCGGGCGCCGCGGGCGAGGTCGACGAGGTCCTGGCGGTAGTCGGGCTTGTTGATGCCGACCTCGGACTGGTTGTCGATGGACTTCACCTCGGCGCCCAAGGCGTCGTCGAGGTCGAGGATCCGCACGTCCTTCTCCTCGTACGGCGCCAGCACCTCGGGCAGCGGGGCGTCCTTGAGCGGGGACAGGGCCAGGTTGTCGGCCGCGTATCCGGACTTGTCGGTGAACCAGTCGATCCAGGCGCGGGCCGCCGCCTTGTTCTTGGAGTGGACGTTGACGGCCTGGCTGTAGTCGGGCAGCACCGTCGCGCAGAACGTGCCGTTCTTCTGGGCGGGGAAGGGCATGAACCCGATGTCGTCCGGGTCGGCGCCCGCCTGCTTCGCCGCGCCCTGCATCTGGATGACCGCCCAGGAGCCGAGCCACATGGTGGCGATCTCCCCCTTCGCCAGCTTCGGCTTGGACGCCTCCCAGTTGGTGGTCGTCGGGTCCTTCTCGGCGAGGCCCTGGCGCACGATGCCGTACAGCAGCGTGTCGGCGGTCCGCAGGTCGGCGCCCTCGGCCCAGGGGTTGCCCTCCGCGAGCTTGGTGGTGGCCTGCTCGTCGCAGCTGACGGAGCCGTTGACCTGCGTCCACTGGGTGAGCGGCCACATGTCCTTGAAGTTGGTGTAGTACGGGACCGCTTCGGTCTTCGACTTGATCGCCTTCAGGCCGTCGAGGAACTCGTCCGGTGTCGTGGGCCAGTCGGTGATCCCGGCGCGCTGCCACACCTTCTTGTTGTAGACGAACCCCGGGACCGCGCCGAGCGGGCTCTGGCCGTAGACCTTGCCCTCGACCGTGCTGTAGTCGGTGAAGCGGTACTTCTTGCTCCGCTCGGCCTGGCTGCCCAGCGAGGCGAAGAACCTGGGGTAGTCCTTCTTCTCGATCACACCGGGGATCATGAGGACGTCGCCGTAGTTCTCCGTGTTCATGCGGATCTTGACTTCGCCCTCGTAGTCGGTGATGGCGTCGAACTCGACCTTCACGCGGGGATACGTCTTGCCGAACTCTGCGGCGTACTTCTTCATCGTCCCGTCCTGCACGAGGTCGGTCCGGTGGGTGAGGACCGTGATGGTCCCGCTGACCTTGGAGGGATCGTCGGGCGCCTCGGCATCGGCGCCCTTCGAGGAGCCTGAGGTGCCGGTGCAGCCGGAGGCGAGCAGGGCGGCGCCCGCGGCCAGGGCGAGGACGGTACGGCGGTTCATGTGCATCAGCTCCGTTCGCGGAGGGGAACTCGGGACGGACGAGCACGTGCGGTATGGCTGGTTCGGAACTCTGGCAGCGCCTCCTCAACCGGTAAAGTCGCAATCCCGCCATCGATGCGAAACGCACACACGACTCTTCACTGAACCGGTTAAGGGAGTGCGCATGCTGGAGGCCACACCGCTCGACGACGGATGGATCCTGCGGCACGGGTCGGACACACTGCCGGCCACCGTGCCGGGGTGCGTGCACACCGACCTGATGGCGGCCGGGGTGATCCCGGACCCCTTCCTCGGACGGAACGAGACCGAGGTGGCGTGGGTGGGCTGCCGGGACTGGACGTACGAGCGGGAGCTGAGCGGCTCGTCCTGCCAGGAGCAGACCGACCTGGTCTTCGACGGACTCGACACCGTCGCCGAGATCTCGCTGGACGGGCGGCTGCTGGGGAGGACGCGCAACATGCACCGCTCGTACCGGTTCGATGTGACGGGCCTGTCGGGGCGGCTGTCCGTGCGGTTCGTCTCCGCGTACGCCGAGGCCGAGGCGGTGCGCGGGCGGCTCGGCGAGCGGCCCGCCGCCTATGCCGAGCCCTACCAGTACCTGCGCAAGATGGCCTGCTCCTTCGGCTGGGACTGGGGGCCGACCCTGGTGACGGCCGGAATCTGGCGGCCGGTGCGCCTGGAGCACTGGTCGACGGCCCGGATCGCCCGGGTGCGCCCGCTGGTCACCGTCGAAGAGGGCGTGGGCATCGTCGAGCTGGTGGTCGACGTCGAGCGGACCCGGGTCGAGGCGCCCCTCGCCGTGGAGGCGACCGTCGCCGGGGTGCGGGCCCGCGCGGAGCTCGAGGGCGCGGGCGGGACCGTACGGCTCCGGGTGCCGGACGCGGAGCTGTGGTGGCCGCGCGGGTACGGCGAACAACCCTTGTACGACGTCGAGTTGACGCTGCTGCACGACGGTGACGCGCTGGACGTGTGGCGGCGGCGGATCGGGTTCCGGACCGTCGATCTGGACCAGCGGCCGGACGCGCACGGCACCGGCTTCACCCTGGTCGTCAACGGCGAGCGGCTCTTCGCGCGGGGCGTCAACTGGATCCCCGACGACGTCTTCCCGTCCCGGATCACTCCCGAACGCTACCGGGAGCGCCTGGAGCAGGCCGCCGGGGCGGGCGTGGACCTCGTACGGGTCTGGGGCGGCGGGATCTACGAGAGCGAGGACTTCTACGACGCCTGCGACGAACTCGGTCTGCTGGTCTGGCAGGACTTCCCGTTCGCGTGCGCGGCCTACCCGGAGGAGCAGCCGCTGCGCGGTGAGGTGGAGGCCGAGGCGCGGGAGAACGTCGTACGGCTGATGCCGCATCCGTCGCTGGTGCTGTGGAACGGCAACAACGAGAACCTGTGGGGCTTCCGGGACTGGGGGTGGGAGCCACGGCTGGCCGGGGACTCCTGGGGCGAGGGCTACTACCTGGGCGTCCTGCCGCGCGTGGTGGCCGAGTCGGACCCGACCAGGCCGTACACGGCGGGCAGTCCGTGGTCGGGGTCCTGGCGGCACCACCCGAACGACCCGGACCACGGCACACACCACTCCTGGGAGGTGTGGAACCGGGAGGACTACGCCGACTACCGGCTGAGCGTGCCGCGGTTCGTCGCCGAGTTCGGCTGGCAGGCACCGCCCGCCCACGCCACCCTGCGGCGGGCGCTGCCCGGGGAGGAACTCGCGCCGGACTCCCCCGGCATGCTGCACCACCAGAAGGCGGACGACGGCAACGGCAAGCTGGAACGAGGACTGGCCCGGCATTTCGCCGTGCCCGAGAAGGACTTCGACCGGTGGCACTACCTCACACAACTCAACCAGGCCCGGGCGGTCGCGGCCGGGATCGAGCACTGGCGCTCCCACTGGCCGGTGTGCGCGGGCACGATCGTCTGGCAGCTCAACGACTGCTGGCCGGTGACCTCGTGGGCGGCGATCGACGGGGACGGGCGCGAGAAGCCGCTGTACCACGAGCTGAAGCGGCTCTACGCGGACCGGTTGCTCGCTCTGCGGGCGGCGGACGGCCGGCTGGTGCTGGCCGCCGTGAACCAGGCGGCCGGGGACTGGACGGGGACGCTGACCCTGCGGCGGATGTCCGTCGAGGGCGAGGTACTGGGGCAAGCGGGTGTGGAACTGGCGGCCGGGGCGCGGACCGTGGCGCGGGTCGACGTGCCGCACGAGCTGACGCCCGCGGGGCCGAGGGAGTTCCTCGTCGCGGACGCGGACGCGTGGACGTCCCCCCGCTCGAGCGAAGTCGAGCGCGGGCAAGGGCTGCGGGCGCTGCACTTCCCGGCGCCGGATCACGAAATCCCCTACCCGCGGCCGGACTTCGATGTGGCGCTCGCCCCGGGCGGCATCACCGTGACCGCCCGCACCCTGGTGCGGGACCTGCTGCTCCAGGCCGACCGGCTGGATCCGGGGGCGCGCGCCGACCGGGGGCTCGTCACACTGCTGCCGGGCGAAGAGGTGACCATCGGGGTGCACGGCTGGCAGACTCCTAACGCCCGGACCGCTCGTTCGGCCCTGTACTGCGTGGAGCCCACTCGATGACGGCAACGCCGACCCCTCGCGTCACCATCAGGGACGTCGCCGCGCGCGCCGGCGTCTCCAAGGGTGCCGTGTCGCTCGCCTTCAACCACAAGCCGGGCCTGTCGGAGGCCACCCGGGACCGGATCTTCCGGGCGGCGCGGGAGCTGGGCTGGACGCCGAACCTCACGGCGCGCACACTGGCCGGTTCCCGGGTTGACGTGGTGGGGCTCGCGGTGTGCCGGCCGGCGCGGATGCTCGGGCTGGAGCCCTGGTACATGGAGTTCGTCTCGGGCGTCGAGAGCGTGCTGGCCGAGCACTCCTGCTCCCTGCTGCTGCGGCTCGTACGGAATCTGGACGAGGAGATGGGGGTCCAGGAGGCGTGGTGGCGGGGCCGGCAGGTCGGCGGGTCCATCCTGGTCGACTTCCGGGCCGACGATCCCCGGGTGGGTCTGGTGGAGCGGCTCGGGCTGCCGGTGGTCGCGGTCGGGCATCCCTCGCTGACCGGGCACCTCACCTCCGTGTGGACCGATGACGCCACGGCCGTGGCGGAGGCGGTGCGGTATCTGGCGGCGCTCGGGCACCGGCGGATCGCCCGGGTGGGCGGGGCGGCGGACCTCGGGCACACGGCGATCCGGACGGCGGCGTTCGACGAGGCGGCCGGGGCGCTGGCCGGGGCGTGGCAGGTGGCGACGGACTTCTCGGGCGACGCGGGGGCGCGGGCCACCCGGTCCCTGCTGACGGCGGCGCCGCAGGACCGGCCGACCGCGCTCCTGTACGACAACGACATCATGGCGGTGGCGGGGCTGTCCGTGGCGGCGGAGATGGGGCTGCGCGTGCCGGAGGACGTGTCGCTGCTGGCCTGGGACGACTCGCAGCTGTGCCGGCTGACGCATCCGACCCTGTCGGCGATGAGCCATGACGTGCACGGGTTCGGGGCGGAGGTGGCCCGGACGTTGTTCTCGATGGTCACGGGGGGTGAGAGCGGGTCGCACCCTGTGCCGACTCCGGTACTGACGCCTCGGGGGTCCACCGCGCCGCCTCAGTGAGCGCCGGGCCCCGATCATGCGGGGCGCTGCCCCATCGGAATTCGTGTGACCTTCACCGCTCGCCATGTCAGGACTGGGCAGCTACGTTACTCATAAGTAGCATGGGACTGAGCGCGCGCTCAGCGCATCGCAGCAGCAATGCAGATCCTGACCCTGGAGGAGAGCCATCGTGCCTCGTACCGTCAGGGACGTCGTCTTCGTAGACGGCGTCCGCACCCCGTTCGGCAAGGCGGGCCCGAAGGGCATCTACCACGAGACCCGTGCCGACGACCTCGTCGTGAAGGCGATCCGGGAGCTGCTGCGACGCAACCCCGGTCTCGACCCGAAGAAGATCGACGAGGTCGCCATCGCCGCGACCACGCAGATCGGTGACCAGGGACTCACCATCGGCCGCACCGCGGGAATCCTCGCCGGTCTGCCGCAGTCCGTCCCGGGTTACTCCATCGACCGCATGTGCGCGGGCGCCCTGACCGCCGTCACCACGGTGGCCGGCTCCGTCGCCTTCGGCGCCTACGACGTCGCCATCGCCGGCGGTGTCGAGCACATGGGCCGTCACCCCATGGGCGAGGGCGTCGACCCGAACCCGCGGTTCGTCAGCGAGAAGCTGGTCGACGAGTCGGCCCTGTTCATGGGCATGACCGCGGAGAACCTGCACGACCGCTACCCGCAGATCACCAAGCTGCGCGCCGACGAGTACGCCGTGCGCTCACAGGAGAAGGCCGCCAAGGCGTACGCCAACGGCAAGATCCAGGCCGACCTGGTGCCGATCTCGGTGCGCCGCACCTCCCCCGAGGCCGGTGAGACGGGCTGGGGCCTGGTCACCGCCGACGAACCGATGCGTCCGGGCACGACGCTGGAGAACCTCTCCGGTCTGAAGACCCCGTTCCGTGTGCACGGCCGGGTCACCGCCGGTAACGCGGCCGGTCTGAACGACGGCGCCACCGCCTCGGTCATCGCCTCCGAGGAGTTCGCGCGGGAGCACGACCTCCCCGTGAAGATGCGTCTGGTCTCCTACTCCTTCGCGGGTGTCGAGCCGGAGGTCATGGGCTACGGCCCGATCCCGGCTACGGAGAAGGCGCTGGCCCAGGCCGGCCTGTCGATCTCCGACATCGGCCTGTTCGAGATCAACGAGGCCTTCGCCGTCCAGGTGCTGGCCTTCCTCGACCACTACGGCATCGCCGACGACGACGAGCGCGTCAACCAGTACGGCGGCGCCATCGCCTACGGGCACCCGCTCGCTTCCTCGGGCGTCCGCCTGATGACGCAGCTGGCCCGCCAGTTCGAGGAGCAGCCGCACGTCCGCTACGGCCTGACGACCATGTGCGTCGGCTTCGGCATGGGCGCGACGGTCATCTGGGAGAACCCGCACTTCGAGGGGGACAAGTGAGCACCACCGCCGAGCTTTTGAAGCAGGCCTCCGAGCTGTTCCCGGACGAGGTCGTCACGAGTGCGCACGTACGCCACTTCGACCTGCCGCTGGGTGCCGGGCGCTTCGCCCTGATCACCCTGGACAACGGCCACGACCACACCAAGCCGACCACCTTCGGCCCGGCCTCGCTGGCGAACCTCAACGCCGCGATCGACCAGGTCGAGAAGGAGGCCGCGGACGGCGAGATCGTCGGCGTCGGCCTCACCGGCAAGCCGTTCATCTTCGCGGTCGGCGCCGACCTCAAGGGCGTGGAGATCCTCAAGGAGCACGAGCACGCGCTCGCCATCGGCAAGGGCGGCCACGAGGTCTTCAAGCGGCTGTCCAAGCTGGCGGTCCCGACCTTCGCGTACTACAACGGCGCCGCGATGGGCGGCGGTGTCGAGGTCGGTCTGCACTGCACCTACCGGACCGTGTCCGCGGCCCTCCCGGCGTTCTCGCTGCCCGAGGTCTTCCTCGGTCTGGTCCCGGGCTGGGGCGGCTGCGCCCTGCTGCCGAACCTGATCGGCCCCGAGAAGGCCGTCTCGGTGATCATCGAGAACAGCCTCAACCAGAACAAGCAGCTCAAGGGCAAGCAGGTCTACGAGCTCGGGATCGCCGACGCGATCTTCGAGGGCGCGGACTTCCTGGAGCAGTCGCTGATCTGGACCGCGACCGTCCTCAAGGGCGAGATCGAGATCGAGCGCCCGGTGATCGACCGCGGCGAGGCCTGGGACCAGGCCGTCGCCAAGGGCCGTTTCATCGCCGACTCCAAGGTGCACGGCGCCGCCCCGGCCGCCTACCGCGCCCTGGACATCATCGCCGCCGCCAAGAACGGCGACCTCCAGCAGGGCTACGACGCCGAGGACAAGGCGCTCGCCGACCTCATCATGGGCGGCGAACTGCGCTCCGGCATCTACGCCTTCAACCTGGTGCAGAAGCGCGGCAAGCGCCCCGCCGGCGCTCCGGACAAGAGCCTGGCCCGCCCGGTCACCAAGGTCGGTGTCGTCGGCGCCGGCCTGATGGCCAGCCAGCTCGCGCTGCTGTTCCTGCGCCGCCTGGAGGTGCCGGTCGTGCTGACCGACATCGACCAGGAGCGCGTCGACAAGGGTGTGGGCTACGTCCACGCCGAGATCGAGAAGCTGCTCGGCAAGGGCCGTATCAACCAGGACAAGGCCAACCGTCTCAAGGCGCTGGTGACCGGTGTCCTGGACAAGGCCGAGGGCTTCGCGGACGCGGACTTCATCATCGAGGCCGTGTTCGAGGAGATGGGCGTCAAGCAGACGGTGTTCGCGGAGGTCGAGGCGGTCGCCCCGGCGCACGCGATCCTCGCCACCAACACCTCCTCGCTGTCGGTGTCGGAGATGGCGTCGAAGCTCAAGCACCCCGAGCGGGTCGTCGGCTTCCACTTCTTCAACCCGGTCGCGGTGCTGCCGCTGCTGGAGATCGTCCGCGGCGAGCAGACCGACGACGCCTCCCTGGCCACGGCGTTCGGTGTCGCCAAGAAGCTGAAGAAGACCGCGGTCCTCACCAAGGACGCCCCGGCGTTCGTCGTGAACCGCATCCTGACCCGCTTCATGGGCGAGATCCAGAACGTCATCGACGAGGGCACCCCCGTCGAGGTCGCCGAGAAGGCCGTCGAGCCGCTCGGTCTGCCGATGTCGCCGCTGGTCCTGCTGGAGCTGGTCGGCCCGGCCATCGGCCTGCACGTCTCCGAGACGCTCAACCGGGCGTTCCCGGACCGCTTCACGGTCTCCCCGAACCTCAAGGCGGTCGTCGAGGCGGGCAAGCGCGGCTTCTACGTCTACGACAGCGGCAAGCCCGAACTCGACCCGGAGGTCGCGGCGCTGCTGAAGCAGGGCGACAGCGTCCTGACGGAGGAGCAGGTGCGCGACCGGGTCCTGGACGCGGTGGCGCAGGAGATCGGCATCATGCTCGACGAGGGCGTCGTCGCCGAGGCGCAGGACATCGACCTCTGCCTCATCACGGGCGCCGGCTGGCCGTTCCACCTGGGCGGCATCACGCCGTACCTGGACCGCGAGGGTGTCTCCGAGCGGGTCAACGGCAAGAGGTTCCTGGCCCCGGGTGTGGCGAGCGTCCCGGCGTAACGCGATACCCCTGAGGGGGGTGGGGCGTACGGCAAGGACCGTGCACCCGCCCCCCTTCCGCATGCCGCCGCGGACCGGGTCCTCACACCGTCCGGCCCGGTGCCGACAGCAAGGGCACCGACCTCCGCGCGCGGCGATGTCGTAGGCTTGCCCGCGCCCGCCGCAGAGGTCAGATCTCCCGCCAGGCCTCCAGCGCGAGCCCCGGCTCGTCCTTGCGGCGGGTGAGGAGCAGGGTCCCGGCCGACGGCGAATGGGAGGCCGCGACGACCTCGTCGTGCTCGTCCAGCGCCACCGACACCAGGGCGTCGGCGGGCAGTCGGGGGCCGGAATCGGTCCACCAGGCCCCGGCCGGCTCCCGCTCGGTGGGGTAGGCGGCGAAGGCGACCCGGCCGCTCGACGACCGCTGCGCGAGCACGGTGCAGTCGTGCCCCTCGATGGCACACCGCACGGCGGAGACGGGCCCCGGCCCGGCGGAGGGGAGCAGGGTGACCGGCTTCTCCCCGGGACGCCAGGCGCACAGGTCCCCGGAGCGGTCCGTGAAGAAGACCGTGGTGTGCTCGGCGGACGTGGCGAGCGCGCGCAGGGTCCCCGCGCGGACGGCCACCTCGACACCCTCGGTGCGCACCGGCCTCTTGCCGTCCCCCTCCTGCCGCCAGTGCAGGATCCCGCCGGGCACGCAGGCGTACACCTCCACCAGCCCCGACTCCCCCGTCACGGCGGCCAGCTCCCCCTCGATGTCCTGGCCTTCGAGGTTCTGCCAGGAACTCCAGCCGCCCTTGACCTTCTGGTTGCGCAGGCTCACCCCGCCGCTCGCGTTCCGGACGAAGACGTAGGCACGCCCCGCGCCGTCGACGGCGACGGCGGGCGGGCCCGTACGGTCGCCCTGCTTGTCGGGGTGCCCGATCGGGATCCAGTCCAGGGGCGCGAGCCGGGGCCGGAAGTGCGTGGAGTGCACGAGCCCCGACTCTCCCGGCACGGTGGGCCGCCAGGCGGCCAGGTGGGCGTAGCCGTCGGCGCCCTGGCCGACCGCCGGGCCCGGGTGCAGCTTCTGGCTGCCGCCGACGGTTCGGGGGGCGTCGTCCCAGGGGCCGGCAGGGCCACGTTCCGCACGGCACAGGACGGCGTCGCCGGAGGGCAGGTAGACGGTGAGGCGGCCGTCGCGGCCGCGGATGAGCCAGTCGCCGTTCACCAGTTCACTTTATGCGGGCCCGGTGACCCGGCGCGCGGCCCACCCCTGTCTGGAGGCCATCTGCCGTGCGACCCTGGCCACATGGACGCGCCTGCACCTCTCCTCGTCGTGGTCGACGCCGCGAATGTCGTCGGGTCGGTACCGGACGGGTGGTGGCGGGACCGGCGGGGGGCGGCGCAGCGGTTGCGGGACCGGTTGGCGTCGGACGGAGTGCCGGGGGTCTCCGGGCCGGTGGAGATCGTGCTCGTGGTGGAGGGGGCGGCTCGGGGCGTGGAGTCCGTACCCGGGGTGCGGGTGTCGTCGGCGCCGGGCAGTGGGGACGATCACCTCGTGGAGGTCGTGGCGTCGGCCAGCGAGCGTCCCGTCCTGGTGATCACGGCGGACCGGGAACTGCGCAGGCGGGTCGGGGAACTGGGGGCGGAGGTTGCGGGGCCTCGTACAGTACGCCCGTAGAGCCCGGCGTTGATTCCGAGGCGGAGTGGGACCGCGACCCGGCGGAACGGGGCGCCTCCCCAAGGTCTCGGCTCGCCCGAGCGGGGAGCTCATCGCCCGCCCATGCCGCCGCCCGGCGGCACGGGTTGGCGTGTCGACGGACAGTCAGCCGCGTTCGGCCACATCGCGCCGTTCCGGGGACGGGCACCCCGGCGCGCCCTCGACCCGCACCCGCCGCGCAGGCGCAGACGCGCGCCCCCACCTACCGCTGGTCCTCGAACTCCGTCTGCTCTCCCTTGCCGAGGCGGCTGTGCGTGCGGCCGTAGAGGAAGTACACGAGGAAGCCGGCGGCCATCCAAACGCCGAACCGCACCCACGTCTCGGCGGGCAGGTTGATCATCAGCCACAGCGAGGCGCACACCGAGAGGACCGGGATGGCCGGCACCCACGGGGTGCGGAAGGACCGGGGCAGGTCGGGACGGGTCCGACGCAGGATGAGCACGCCGATCGCCACGACCACGAAGGCGAACAGCGTGCCGATGTTCACCAGCGCGGCGAGTTCCGTCAGCGGCGTGAACCCGGCGAGGACCGCGATGACCACACCGAGCAGGATGGTCGGCGACGACCAGCGACGTGAACCGCGCCGACAGTTTCATGCCGAGCACGAGGATGGTCGGATTCACGCCAATGGGCCGGTTGCACCACCCTCATGGTGGGGAAACCGGCCCATCCCGAACCGTTCGTACGTGGCGGCCGCGTCAGTCGCGCGCGGACTCCACGGAGTCCACCGCGTCGGCGGTGGACCGCTCGTACCGCCCGTCCAGCTTGGCGACCAGCCCGGTCACCTGCCGGGCGATGTCCGGCGCGGTGAGTCCGATCTCGGCCATGACCTCGGCGCGGGAGGCGTGGTCGAGGAAGCGCGGCGGGATGCCGAAGTCCCGCAGCGGCACATCGACGCCCGCGTCGCGCAGCGCCTGCGCGATCGCCGAGCCGACCCCGCCGACCCGGCTGTTGTCCTCGACGGTGACGACCACGCGGTGCCGGTCGGCGAGCGGGGCCATGGCCTCGTCGACGGGTTTGACCCAGCGCGGGTCGACGACGGTGGTGGAGATGCCCTGCTTGTCGAGCAGTCCGGCGATCTCCAGGCACATCGGCGCGAGGGCACCGACGGAGACCAGCAGCACGTCCGGCCGGTCGGTGCCGGGCTCGCGCAGCACGTCCATGCCGCCGACACGGCCCACGGCGGGCACGGCGGGGCCGACGGCGCCCTTGGAGAAGCGGACCACGGTCGGCGCGTCGTCCACCGTGACGGCCTCGCGCAGTTGCGCGCGGACCTGGTCGGCGTCACGCGGCGCGGCCAGCCGCAGACCGGGCACGACCTGCAGGATCGACATGTCCCACATGCCGTTGTGGGAGGCGCCGTCGGTGCCGGTGACACCGGCCCGGTCGAGTACGAAGGTGACGCCGCACTTGTGCAGGGCCACGTCCATCAGCACCTGGTCGAAGGCGCGGTTGAGGAAGGTCGCGTACACGGCGAACACCGGGTGCACACCGCCCGTCGCCAGACCGGCCGCGGACACGGCGCCGTGCTGCTCGGCGATGCCGACGTCGTACACCCGCTCCGGGAAGCGCTTGGCGAACTTGTCGAGGCCCACCGGCTGGAGCATGGCGGCCGTGATGGCGACGACGTCGGGGCGCTCCTCGCCGAGCTTGACCATCTCCTCGCCGAAGACGGAGGTCCAGTCGGCGCCGGAGCTGGCGATCGGCAGGCCCGTGTCGGGGTGGATCTTGCCGACGGCGTGGAAGCGGTCGGCCTCGTCCTGGAGCGCGGGCTGGTAGCCGCGGCCCTTCTCGGTGAGGCAGTGCACGATGACCGGCCCGCCGAACCGCTTGGCCCGCGCGAGGGCCGACTCCAGCGCCTCGATGTCGTGCCCGTCGATCGGCCCGACGTACTTCAGCCCGAGGTCCTCGAACATGCCCTGCGGCGCGATGAAGTCCTTCAGCCCCTTCTTCGCCCCGTGGAGGGTCTCGTAGAGCGGCCTGCCGACGACCGGGGTGCGGTCGAGGATCTCCTTGGTGCGGGCCAGGAAGCGCTCGTAACCGTCGGTCGTGCGCAGCGTCGCCAGGTGGTTGGCGAGGCCGCCGATGGTGGGCGCGTACGACCGCTCGTTGTCGTTGACGACGATGACGAGCGGGCGGTCCTTGGCCTCGGCGATGTTGTTCAGCGCCTCCCAGGCCATGCCGCCGGTCAGGGCGCCGTCGCCGATCACGGCCACGACGCGGCTGTCGCGCTCGAGCAGCTCGTTGGCCTTGGCGATGCCGTCGGCCCAGCCGAGGACGGTCGAGGCGTGCGAGTTCTCGATGATGTCGTGCTCGGACTCGGCCTGCGAGGGGTAGCCGGACAGACCGCCCTTCATCTTCAGCTTGGAGAAGTCCTGGCGGCCGGTGAGCAGCTTGTGCACGTAGGACTGGTGGCCGGTGTCCCAGAGCACCTTGTCCTTGGGCGATTCGAAGACCCGGTGCAGGGCGATGGTGAGCTCCACCACGCCGAGGTTGGGGCCGAGGTGACCGCCGGTCTTGGAGACCGCTTCGACGAGGAAGCTCCGGATCTCCTCCGCCAGCTGGTTCAGCTCCTCCGGGTTGAGCCGGTCCAGATCGCGCGGTCCCCTGATACGGGTCAGCAGCGGCACCCGTGCCTCCTTGCAGTAGAGCTGTTGCCGGGCTTGTCGAGTCTAATGTTCCGCCGCGGTGGAAGGTGTCCGGGCGGTGCGTCGTACGTCACCCGATCTGCCGTACCCAGCTACGGCCCGCTCTACTACGCCCCGCTCCACGACACGGCTGTGCCCGGCACCCACTGGGGGTGCCGGGCACGGCTTCCGGGGGACGGCCGTCGGCGGCGTTACGCGCGACCGGCCGTCCGCTGCGTCTTGCGGGTGACCGAGTCGATGACCACGGTAGCCAGCAGCACACCACCGGTGATCATGTACTGGACCGGCGCGCCGGTGCCCTGGAGGGCCAGGCCGTACTGGATCGAGGTGATCACCATGACACCGAGCAGGGCGTTCCAGATGCGGCCGCGGCCGCCGAAGAGGCTGGTGCCGCCGATGACGGCCGCCGCGATGACGTTCATCAGCAGGTCGCCGGCGCCGGCGCTCTGGTTGGCGGCCGCGATCTTGGAGGCCCAGAACAGGCCGCCGACCGCGGCGAACAGGCCCGCGAGGGCGAACACCGAGACACGGACCGCGACGACGTTGATGCCCGCGCGGCGGGACGCCTCGACGCTGCCGCCGAGCGCGAACACCTTGCGGCCGTACGAGGTGCGGCGCACCAGGAAGTCCATGGCGACCAGGACGACGAGGAACAGCAGCAGTGCCAGGGGCAGGCCCTTGTACTGGTTGAACATGACCGCGGCGGCGTAGGCGATGACGGCCAGCAGACCGGTGCGCAGCAGAATGTCGCTCAGCGGCCGGGACGGGACCCCGGCGGCCTCCCGGCGGCGGCTGTCGAGGAAGGCGGAGACGAAGTAGACCGCGACGGCGAGCGTCGCCAGGCCGTACGCGGCGGCGACGTCGGAGAAGTAGTACGTGGTCAGCTGCCCGACCACGCCTTCGCTGTCGATGTTGATGGTGCCGTTCTGGCCCAGCATCTGGAGCATGAAGCCGTTCCAGAACAACAGCCCCGCCAGGGTGACCGCGAAGGCCGGTGCCCCGATCCTGGCGAAGAAGAAGCCGTGCAGGGCGCCGATCGCGGCGCCGCCGACGACGGCGATCAGCAGGGCTAGCCATTCGTTCACGCCGTGGGTGATGGACAGGACGGCGAACACGGCACCGGAGACACCGCTGACCGAGCCGACCGACAGGTCGATCTCCCCGAGCAGCAGCACGAAGATGATGCCGACGGACATCATGCCGGTCGCGACCATGGCGACGGAGATGTCGTTGAGGTTCTTCGCGGACAGGAACGCCGAGTTCAGGCTCTGGAACGTGACGCAGATGACGACCAGGCCGATGACGACCGGGATCGAACCCAGGTCACCGCCGCGGATCTTGCGCTTGAACTCGGTGAGGTAGCCGGCGAAGCCCTGTTCCCGGACGAGCAGCCGGGGGTCGACGGCGGTGTCGGAGCCGGGGGCGGCCTCGGGGTTCTCCACCACGTGCCCGTCGGTGGGCGTGGAGGTCTTTTCGATGCTCACTTCTGAGCCTCCCCGTTGGTGCGCGCCGCACGGCGGGTCACGGCGTTGTCCGTGGCACCGGTGATGGCGGAGATGATCTCTTCCTGTGAGGTCGACTTGACCTCGAAGACACCGTTGTTGCGCCCGAGGCGCAGCACGGCGACCTTGTCCGCGACCGCCTTGACGTCGGCCATGTTGTGGCTGATGAGCACCACGGCGTGGCCGCGCTCACGGAGCCGCTCGACCAGGTCGAGGACCTGTGCGGTCTGCTCCACGCCGAGCGCCGCGGTCGGCTCGTCGAGGATGACCAGCTTCGGCTCGCCGAGCATGGAGCGGGCGATGGCCACGGTCTGGCGCTGACCGCCGGAGAGCGAGGCGATCGGGATGCGGACGCTGGGGATGCGGATCGACAGCGTGTCGAGCAGCTCGCGCGAGCGGCGCTCCATCTCGACCTCGTCGAGGACGCCGCGGCGGCGCAGTTCCCGGCCCAGGAACAGGTTGCCGACGACGTCGATGTTGTCGCACAGCGCGAGGTCCTGGTAGACGGTCGCGATGCCCAGGTTCTGGGCGTCGTGCGGCTTGTTGATCGATACGGTCTTGCCCTCCCACTCGATGACGCCGTCATCGATGGGGTGCACGCCGGCGATCGTCTTGACCAGCGTGGACTTTCCGGCGCCGTTGTCGCCGACCAGGGCGACCACTTCACCGGCATGGACCTCAAGCTCTACGTCGGTGAGCGCCTGGACGGCACCGAATCGCTTGGAGACCCCGCGCAACGCCAGCACGGGCGTAGCGGACACGTGAATCATCTCCTTCGCCGCCTGACCCGGCGGAAGGTAGTGCAGAAGAGTTGGGGATTCCGTCCGGCGCCCCGCCTAGCTTGCGGGGCTGGTGTGTGCGGGGCGCCGGAGGAGCTGAGTGCGGTCGTCCCGCAGGCCTGGTGACCTGCGGGACGACCACGGGACCGCTACTTGAGGCCGAGCTTGTCGCAGGCCGCCTTGAACTTGGCGGTGCAGATCTCGTTGACGGTGTAGACGCCGTCCTTGATGACCGTGTCCTGGATGTTGTCCTGGGTCAGCGAGACGACCGGGACGAGGACGGAGGGGACGCCCTTGGTGGTGGGGCTGTCGACCTTGTCCTTGGCGACGGAGTCGAGCGACTCGCCGTGGGCCAGCGCGACGGCCATCTTCGCGGCGGCCTCGGCCTCGGGGGCGTACGGCTTGTAGACGCTCATGTACTGCTCACCGGCGACGATGCGCTGCACACCGGCGAGTTCGGCGTCCTGGCCGGTCACGGGCGGCAGCTTGTCGAAGCCGCCGGCCTTGAGCGCGGTGATGATACCGCCGGCCATGCCGTCGTTGGCGGAGTAGACGCCGACGATCTTGTCCTTGCCGAGGGCGGAGATGGCGCCCTCCATGTTCTTGTTGGCGTTCTCCGGCTTCCACTCCTTGGTGTCGTACTCCTTGCCGATCTTCACCTTGCCGTCGAGCACGGAGTGGGCGCCCTTCTTGAACAGGGCGGCGTTCGGGTCGGTGATCGACCCGTTCATCATGACGATCTGGCCGTCCTTGGCCTTGTCGCCCAGGGCCTCGAGCAGGGCCTCGCCCTGGGTCCTGCCGACCTGCTCGTTGTCGAACGAGGTGTAGGCGTCGATCGGGCCCTCGGCCAGGCGGTCGTAGGCGACGACCGGGATGCCGGCGTCCTTGGCCTTCTTCACCGAGTTGGCCACGGCCTTGGCGTCCACCGCGTCCAGGATGAGCACGTCCACCTTGTTGGTGATCATGGTCTCGACCTGCTGGTTCTGGGTCGTGGCGTCCTGCTTGGCGTTGGCGTAGACGACCTCGCCCTTGTTGTTCGTCAGCTCCTTGATCTGCTTCTCGATCAGGGGCCGGTCGAACTTCTCGTAACGCGCGGTCTGGTTCTCGGGAAGAAGGAGACCGACCTTGATGGCGTCGCCCTTCTTGGCGGCGGCGTCCGACGAGGAGTCGCTACCGCCGCCGGCCTCCTTGGCGCTGCCACAGGCGGCGAGGGAAACGGCCATGGCGGTGGCGGCAACGGCAATGGCGGCACGGCGCATACGGGTGTTCACTTCTGAGAAACCTCCCTGACGAGGCCGCGACATTGCGGCCGAGGTGGCTGGAAGTCAACTCGGCCACACGTGCGACGTCAAGAAGTAAATCCTTAACGAGATGGCAACGGTGCCATCCGTTCTCTAAGTGAAGGCAGGGGTCACTGCCTTCAGCGCTCCAGCGGCAGTTCCGTCCAAAAGCGTCGAATCGCCCATCTCGCTGAGTGCGAGAGCGAGCGCTCCGAGCACCTCCGCACGGCCGCCGAGAGCCCCGGGGAGAACGGACAGCTGGCGCGCCGCACTGGGAATTGCGTAGCGGCCGACGGACTCCCGGATCGGCCCGAGCACCAGCTCGCCGGCTTCGGCGAGATCACCGCCGAGAACCACACGGCTCGGGTTCAGCAGGTTGCAGAGATTGGCCACTCCACTGCCGATGTGGCGGCCGACGTCGGCGATCACCCGACGGCAGCCCGGGTCTCCGTCCCGCGCGAGCCGCACGATGCCTTCCATGGTCAGGTCGGTGCCATGGCTGGACTGAAGGAGCGGGAGCACGTAGCGCGCGGCCGCGAAGGTCTCCAGGCAGCCACGGTTGCCGCAGCGGCACACGGGGCCGGACTCGTCGAGTGTAATATGCCCGATTTCTCCAGCGGTGCCGCCGGGGCCTCGGTAGATCCTTCCGTTGATCACCAGGCCGGCGCCGACGCCACTGGCGACCTTGATGTACGCCAGGTCGCGGACGCCCCGGCCGCTGCCCCAGACCATCTCTCCCAGGGCGCCGAGGTTGGCGTCGTTGTCCACGTGCACGGGGACGCCGAGGCGGCCGTGGAGCTCCTCGGCGGGCTTGGTGCCCGTCCAGCCGGGGAGGATGGCGGTCGAGCCGAGGGTGCCGGACTCCACGTCGATGGGGCCGGGGACGCCGAGGCCGACGCCGGCGATCTTGGAGCGGTCGACGCCGGTGGTCTCGATCAGGCGGGTGACCAGCTGTTCCGCGCGGTCGAAGCCCTGGTTGGACGAGGCGTCCACGTCCAGGGGCTCGGACTCCTCGGCGAGGACCTGGTGGGCGAGGTTGCCGATGGCCACGCGGAGGTGGGTGTGGCCGAAGTCGACGCCGATGACGATGCCGGCGTCGCCGCTCAGGGACACGCTGCGTGCTCTGCGACCGCCTGCCGAGGTCGGCGTGACCTCGACCGTGCCGCCGTCCTTCAACTCCCGGACGATGTTCGAGACCGTCGCCGCGGACAGACCTGTCGTCCGCGCGATCTCGGCCTGGGTGAGGGAGCCCGCCAGGCGCACGGCACGTACCACCCGCTCCAGGTTGGCTCGGTGCAGCGACGACTGCGACCCCGGAGTCTCCACGACGACCTCCTGCGCACGGGGCCGCATCGATGAGGCCCCGTCTATGTCCAACTAGTGAACTCTAAGCTGAGCCGTTCGGGTTGCCTCCCGTCAAGAGGTTGAACTGATTCCGGGGGGTATGCGGGTGGTTGCGGAGCGCTACGTGTGGGTTCGCGCTTTCTGTCTGCGGGTGCCTCCGGCGGCGGAGCGGGTGCCTCCAGCGGTGGGGCGAGGTGACTCCAGCGGTGGGGCGAGGTGCCTGCGGCGGCCTGCGCGGGTGGGGTGGGGTGCGCGTAGCGCGTGACGCCGGGTGGTGGGTCGGGGCCGCGCCGGGGGGTGTCCGTCCTCGGAACGGCGCGATGGGGTCGGACACCGACTCGCTGTCCGTTGACGCGCCAACCGCTGCGGGCGGACACCCCCCGACACGTCCCCTTCTCGCCGTACGCGGGCGCGGGCGCGTCGGGTCCCGCCCAGCTGTGGACGACGCCCCCTTGTGCCGTCCGGCGGCTGCCTACTTCAGTGCGCCCGCCGTCAAGCCCTGGACCACCTGGCGCTGGAAGATGACGTACGCCGCCAGGACCGGGAGCATGGCCATCACCAGGCCCGCGAAGAGGCCGGACCAGTCGCCCTTGTAGCCCTGGCTGACCGCCAGCTGGACCAGGCCCTGGGTGAGGACGCGTTTGTCGGGGTCGGTGTTGAGGACCGTGGGGAGCATGTACTGGTTCCACTGGCCCAGGAAGTTGAAGATGCCGACGCTGATCAGGCCCGGCTTGGCCATGGGGAGCATGATCTGGAAGAACGTGCGGCTGTGGGAGGCGCCGTCGACGAAGGCCGCCTCCGCCACCGAGGTCGGCAGGGTGCGGAAGAACGCCGTCAGGAAGAACACCGTGAACGGCAGCGAGTAGGCGACGTAGACCAGGATCAGGCCGTGGATGGTGTTCAGCAGGCCCATGTTGTTCACGACGTAGAACAGCGGGACCAGGGCGAGCATGATCGGGAAACTCATGCCGCCGATGAACAGGTAGTAGATGAAGCGGTTGCCCGGGAAGTCGAAACGGGCCAGGACGTAGGCCGCCATGGAGCCGAGGACCAGGGTGCCGATGAGCGAACCGCCCACCACCAGGACGGTGTTGAGGAAGTAGTCGCTCATGTTGGCCTGGGTCCACGCCCGTGACCAGTTGTCGAAGTGCAGGGAGTCCGGGAGCGACCAGGGGGAGCTGAAGATGGAGCGGTCGTCCTTGAAGGACGTCATGACCGCCCAGAGCAACGGCATGACCACCATGAACGCCCAGATGACGAGGACGCCGTGGGAGAAGACGTTGAGGACCGTGCCTTCCTTCTTCTCCCCGGGTGGCGCGGCCGGCGGGAGGTCCTCCTTGGTGAGGGGCGCGCCGGACTCGGCCGGGAGGGGAGCGGGGGTCTCGGTCGTCTTCATCAGTACTCCAGCCGCTCGCGACGGCCCAGCCGCATCACCACGGCGGCGAAGGCCAGCGTGACGACGAGCAGGGCGACACCGATGGTGGTGGCGTAGGCGGCCTGCCCGTCACGGAACGCCTTCTGGTACACGTACAGGACCATGACGGTGGTCGAGTAGTCGGGACCGCCCGGCCCGGTCGTCATGATCTGCACGACCGCGAACGACTCGGCGCCCAGGGCGAGGATGCCCATGTAGACCCAGCCGGACTGCACGGTGTCCCACAGCAGGGGCAGGGTGATCCGGAAGAACGTGGTGAAGCGGTTCGCGCCGTCCAGCAGGGCCGCCTCGTACATGTCCGCCGGGATGGAGGCCATGCCGGCGGAGAAGAGGACCACGAAGAAGCCGACCGTGGACCAGACGAGGACCGCCATCACGGCCCACAGCGCCAGGTCGGGGTCGCCGAGCCACAGGGGCTGGACGTCGTCGAGGCCGATCCCGCGCAGGATCGAGTTGATCGCGCCGCTGTCCGGGTTGTACGCGAACGCGAACAGCAGCGCGACGATGGCGATCGAGAGGACCTGCGGGAAGAAGTAGACGATTTTGTAGAAGGAGGAACCACGGACGCCGGTGATCACCGGGCCGTTCTTTCTCTTTCTGCCACCCACATTGATCATGAAGGCGAAGAACAGTGCGAGGCCGATCGTCACCACCGGCAGCAGGAGGGCGAACAACAGGCTGTGCTGCAACGACTTCCAGAAGATCTCGTCGTCGAGCATCCGGCTGTAGTTGTCGAAACCGACCATCTGGAATTCGGGGCTCAGGCCGGTCCAGTCCGTGAACGAGTAGTAGATGGACTGGATGAACGGCCAGACCACGAAGAGCGCGTACAGTCCCAGGGGCAGGGCGAGGAAACCCACGATGAACCGGTACTTGCCGTGCTGCATCGCCACTCCGGTGCCGTTGCGGAAATCGGGTTTCCGGTGCTGTTACTGGTGCTTGTAATGCTTGATGGAGTCGTCCTTGGCGGCCTCGTCGGCGAAGCCCTGGATTTTCTTCACGGCCTCGGCGGGAGTCAGGCGGCCGGCCATCATCTCGCCGAGCCCGGAGACGCCGATCTTCTCCTTCTGCAACTGCACGTACCAGTCCTGCAGACGGGGGTTCACCACGTTCTCGCCGGCCTTCTCCAGCGCCGCGACACCCGACTCCAGACCGGGAGTGAGGGTGATGCCGTCAGTGCCGCCGTTGTACGCGGTCAGTGACTTCACCTTGCCGGTGAAGTTCTTCGAGGACGCCTCGCTGAGCATGATGCGCAGCTGCTCCATGCCGCCGGCGGCGTTCTTCGCCTTGGCCGGGACGATGAAGGGCTCGCCGCCGGAGGCCCAGATGGTGCCGAAGGGCAGCTTGTCGGAGGAGTCGAGGCCGGTGGGCGCGGAGACGGCCAGGCCGAAGTCGTTCGGGATGACGTTGGCCGACTCGTTCTCCACCCAGGAGCCGTTCGGGATGAACAGCGCCTTGCCCTCGGCCCACGCCGTCTGCGACTGGATATGGTCCAGGCCCGGGGTTCCCTTGAGGACATAACCCTTCTTGTAGAGCTCGTAGTACGCCTCGAAGCAGGCCTTGACGGCCGGGTGCCTCCAGGCGTTCGGCTCCAGGTTGTCGATCGCGTCGAGCACCTCCCGGCCGCCGACCTTGCCGATCATCGGGTAGAGCGAGAAGGGGAGGTAGTACGGGTATTTGCCCGCGTACGTCCAGCCTGCCATGCCCTTCTTCTTGGCCTTCGCGCAGACCGCGAGCATCTGGTCCCAGGTCTCCGGGTACTGCTCGTCGAGCGAGTCCAGGGCCTTCTGCGAGTACCAGACGCCGTACACCGTGTAGGCGTAGTACAGGATCCAGACCTTCCCGCCGTCGAACTGGCCCATCTCCACGATGCCGGGACGCAGCGTGTCGCGGACCTTCTTGTCCGGGTCGTCGTAGGAGGGCGCGTCCAGCAGCGGAGTGAGGTCGGTGAGCTGGTTCTTGCCGACCAGGACGCCCATGTCCATCTGCTCGGCGCCGGAGTTGTCGATGAGGTCCGGCGGGGTGCCCTGGTTGAAGCGGGGCTGGAGCGTGGACTGGATCTTCTGGGTGGCGGAGAACTTCACCTGCGCCTTGGGGAAGTTCTCCTCGTAGACCTGCACGGCGTCCTCGGCGTACTCCTTGCCGAAACCGCCGTCGAACAGGACGAATTCCATGCCCGCCGTGTCATTGACGGCGAGCGGGTTCTCCGCGGTCTTCTTGCCGGCCTTGGCCTTGTCACCGCTGTCGGTACCGCCGCTGCTCGCGCAGGCGGACAGGAAACTCACCGTCGGGACGGAGATCAGCCCGAGCGCGGCGGACCTTCTGATCAGATCACGGCGGCCGACACCCTCGGTGCCGTTGTTCTCGGCGGAAGTGGATCCCATGCTCAAGTCCTCGCCTTCTCCAGGACTCAGGCGGTGAACCGGATCCTCCCGGCACCGCGATCGGGTCAAGCTGGGTCGTGCAGGAAAGTGCGGGTGGTGACGTGCGGATCGCGTGAAGCGTCCGACAGGTATAGTCCAGTTCCCGTCAGGGGATCAAGATCGAACACAGGGTTGGCCGTGGGTCTTATCCGAGTTGAGACCTCGCGGAAGTATGAACGGCCTGACGTGTTCTCCGCCGGAAAAATCCCGGCTGCCGGCCCGGAATGCCACAGACAACACCCTTGACACTTCCCGGCACTTGAGCAACTACCGATCCTTGCGCATCGACGGTGACAACGTTGTCCACTGCGCAGGGAGGGTACCCGTTGATGCAGCGGAAAGCTCGGCACGGATGGGATTCGGGGGTCGTGTCGGCGATCACCTTCGCTCTGGCCCTGGGTTCACAGGGCGTTGCTGTCGCACTGCCCGAGTCCTCCGGATGACCCGACCAGGGGGTCGCGTCCTCCTTCGAGGCGGATGACCCGGTTCCGGACTGGCTGAGCACGGTCGGCACGGCCCCCGACGGCGGCAAGCGCGCCTCAGGCGTCGACGACGGCTACAGCGGCGGCATATCGGGCCAGGTGACCACCCGGGTCACCGACGTCCGGGCCAGTGCCGAGACACGGGCGGCGGCGAGGTGAGGGAGAACCTCGTCGACGGCGAACCGAGCACCAAGTGGCTCACCTTCGAGGGCTGCCGACGGGCGCGACCTGGCTGTTCGTGTACGGCGAGTTCGACAAGCCGGTCACCGGGGGCGACTCCAGCGGCGTCACGGACCACCTGCGCTTCGAGGCCGACGACCGGCGCGTCACCCTGCGCCTGGCGACCTCGCTGATCAGCGTCGACCAGGCCGAGGACAACCTGCGTCAGGAGATCCCGGAGGCAGGTCCTTCGAGGCCGTGAAGAGCGCCACCGGACGGTCACTGGGCCGTCGAGAACACGGACCGCTTCCGCTGAGACGACCCCCGGCCGTACTACCGCAGCGGACTTCTTCCGCCCATCACCCCGGCCGGCCCCCGGTCGTACCGCGGTAGTGAACTTCTCCCGTTCAGGCTCCGCCCGTACTGCGGGAGCCGTAGACAACTGCGTCACCCGGCGCTAACTTCCGGAACAGGCGGAGTGGGAGCGCTCCCATATCGGTGGACCGGAACCCGCCCCTCGTGTCGCCCCCACTCCGCTCATCCCCGCACAGGCATCCGCAGACCCGTACCCGAAGAAACGGATGAGGCTGTCATGATCCTGACAACCAAGCCGGATGGCGCCCCGCCTCCCCGGTCGGCACTCCCCTCCCGGGCCAGAGCCCTCTTCCTGGTGCTGCTCTCCCTCCTCGTCACCGTCCCTGCGCTCGGCCTGGTCATGTCGGCCGGTGGTGAGGCGGAGGCGCACGGCACTCCCATGAAGCCGGGCAGCCGCACCTTCCTGTGCTGGCAGGACGGTCTGACCGACACCGGCGAGATCAAGCCGGTCAACCCGGCGTGCAAGGCCGCGCAACAGGTCAGTGGCACCACGCCGTTCTACAACTGGTTCTCGGTGCTCCGCTCGGACGGTGCCGGACGCACCCGGGGCTTCGTGCCGGACGGCGAGCTGTGCAGCGGCGGCAACACCAACTTCACCGGCTTCGACACGCCCAGCAAGGACTGGCCGCTCACCCACCTCACCTCGGGCGCGACGGTCGACTTCTCGTACAACGCCTGGGCGGCGCACCCGGGTTGGTTCTACGTCTACATCACCAAGGACGGCTTCGACCCGGCCAAGACGCTCACCTGGAACGACATGGAGTCCCAGCCGTTCCTGAGCGTCGACCACCCGCCGCTGAACGGCTCCCCGGGCACGGTCGAGGCCAACTACGCCTGGACCGGCAAGCTCCCCGAGGGCAAGTCGGGCCGCCACATCATCTACATGGTCTGGCAGCGCTCCGACAGCCAGGAGACCTTCTACTCCTGCTCCGACGTCATCTTCGACGGCGGCAACGGCGAAGTCACCGGCATCAAGGAGCCGGGCAACCCGTCCGAGCCGGTGCCCGGCACCTGCACGGCCACCCGGAAGACGACCGGCACCTGGAACGGCGGGTACCAGTCCGAGGTAACCGTCACCAACACCGGCACGGTCCCGATGCTCGGCTGGATGGTCGACTGGAACCTCCCGGCCGGCCAGAAGATCGAGAGCCTGTGGAGCGGCAACGCGACCTACAACGGCCAGGCGGTGATGGTCCACAACGCCGGCTGGAACGGCTCCCTGGCCCCGGGCGGAAGCACGACGTTCGGCTATGTCGTCTCCGGTGCCGGGGGTGACAGTACGACCAGTTTGCCTTGCCGGGTGGGGTGATCCGGTGAGCTGGGCGGGCTCGGTGACCGGTGCGTCACGGACATCGGGCCCGGCGGGCCGGCCTCGTCTGTTCGACGTGAAGCCCCCTAGCGGTCGGCCGTGGCGATGAGGCGGCGCAAGGTCGCCTTGGCCGGTGGCCCCATGTGGGCTTGCCGCCGGGGCGGTTGTGGCGGCCGGCCTCGCCGATGAGGAGGCAGGCGAGGGCGCGCCCGAGTGCCCAGCCGCGGGCGCGGCGGAGGGTCGCCGCGTCCGGGGCCGGCCGGTAGGCCCGGAGGAAGCGGTCGGCACTGTGGTGCTCCGGGAGCAGGGTCCAGGCCGCGGCGAGGTCGCAGGCCGGATCGCCCGCGCAGAGCGTGCCGAAGTCGATCACACCGCAGAAGGTGCCGTCGTCGGTGAGGATGTTGGCCGGGTGCAGGTCGCCGTGGAGCCACAGGGCGGGGTTCCGGACCAGTTCCGGCGTGATCTCGATCGGTGAGTGGGTCATGCGGCGGAACGTTAGCCGGGTGGCTACTCACGCGGTCGGGGTGTGACCGGAATGCGCCAGGTGCCTGATCGGGACCTGGCGAGAGTCTGGGCCGCGTCAACCTGTTCGTCCCCTATGTCGCGGTCATCCATGTATGCGATTCTGTTGTGTGAGTGCCCCGCCGCTCCTGCGCGGCGTGGATCCGCCATGGGAGGCGTGACCCGGCGCCGCCGGACTCGTGCCCGCGTCGGCGCCGCCTGAGTTCCGGGGACTCCCACCTGCCGGTGGCTGCTGCGGCAAGGACGGGAGGTGGACGCGGACATGCCCCATGACGGCGATGTCCGGGCCGCGGTCCCCGGGCTCCGGGCGCCGGGGAACGGAGGCACCGGTCCGCTTCGACCCACGCCCGAGCCTGCCGCGCGCGAGCGGGTCCTCGCGTTCGCCGGGGTGGCGCTGGCGGCGGTGTTCGTACGGGGTGAGGACGGGGCTGAGCTCCGGGCGGTGGAGTGGGCCGGCGGCGAGCCGGAGCGGTACGGGTTGCCGAGGCGTGTGCGGATTTCGGAGGGCTCGCCGCCGGTGGTTCCGGAAGGCTCACCGCCCCGAACCGCCTCACAAACCGCCCCGCAACCCGCACCTGCCTCCGCCGCCGCGCCGGCCCCCGGAGACGAGCCCTCCGTCATCGCCGAGGCGTACCGGCGCGGACAGCCCCTCTGGCGCGGAGGAGCGGTGCTCGACGGGTGGGAGGACGTCCCGGTCGGGGTGGTGCCCCTGGGCGCGGCCGGCGGGTGGCTCGGTTGTCTGGTCGTGGTGGGAGAGGCCGGGGAGGGGTTCGGGGCCGAGCAGCGGGAATTTCTGGAGCGGTACGCCGAGGCGGTCGCCGGGCGGCTGCGGGGTGAGGCCGACCGGTCCGCGCCCGCGCCCCTGCTGGACTCCGCCCTGCGTGCCATGGGTGTGGGCTCCTTCGCCCTGACGCCCGGCACCGGGCTCGTGGAGACGGACCCGGCCCTGCTCGAACTCGTCGGCATCCCCGAGGACGGTTTCGACGGCAAGACCGACACCCTGCTCTCGTTCAGCGTCCCCGAGGACGTCCCCGCCCTGCTGTCGGTCATCGAGCCGTCCGCCCAGACCCCCGGGCGCCGTGAGCTGGAGTTCCGTATCCGCCGGCCCACCGGCGAACTGTGCTGGCTGCGCCTGGGCTGCCGGGTGCTGAAGGGGCCCGGCAACGCCCCGGAGCGGGTGCTGGGCGTGGTCAGCGCGGCGCCCGTGCTGCGCCGCAGCGCCAGTGACGTCGCCCGGATCCAGTGGCTGACGGCCGCGCTCGACGACGCGACGACGGTGCGGGACGTCAGCCGTGTCGTGGTCGCCGCGCTGCGCGAGCCCCTGGGCGCGGACCGGGTGGCACTCGCCGAGCTGCTGGAGGACCGGCTGGCGGTCACCGTGCTCGACCCGCCGGGCGCCCCCGCGTGGCCGGAACTGTGGCGTTCCGAGTGGCGCTCGGAATGGCCCGACGCGCCGGTCAGCGCCCTGCCCACGCTCCAGGCGGCGTTGCGGGACGGCCGGATGAGCCTGTGGCCGGCGGGTGCCGTGCTGGAACCCGGGCTCTCGGGGATCGGCCCGGGCGGGCTGGCCGTACTGCCGCTGCCGGCCAAGAGCCGGGTGGCCGGGGTGTGCCTGGTCGGCTGGGACGCACCGCACGAGTTCGCCCCCGAGGAGCGGGCCCTGCTGACCGCGACCGCGGGCCTGGTGGGACAGGCCCTGAAACGCGCGCACGCCTACGACGCCGAGCAGGAACTCGCGACGATGCTCCAGCGCAGCCTGCTCCCCCGCCGACTCCCCCGGCTGCCCGGCGGCATCGCCGTGGCCCGTTACCTCCCCGCCCGGCGCGGACTCCAGGTGGGCGGCGACTGGTACGACGTGATCGCCCTGTCCGAGGGGAAGGTGGCCCTTGTCATCGGGGACGTGCAGGGGCACAGCGCCGGGGCCGCGACGATCATGGGCCAGATGCGTACCGCGGTCCGGGCCTACGCCGTCGAGGGCCATCCGCCTGACGTGGTCGTCGCGCACGCCAACCGGCTGCTCGTCGGCATGGAGACCGACCTGTTCGCCACCTGCTGCTACGTCGAGCTGGACTTGGAGGAGGGCAACGCGCTGTTCGTCCGGGCCGGGCATCTGGCCCCGCTGGTGCGGTATCCGGACGGCGGCACCGAGGAGATCGCGGTCGAGGGCGGGCTTCCGCTGGGTGTCCTCGCGGACGCGGAGTTCCCCCTGACGGCGCTCGCACTGGCCCCGGGCTCGGTGCTCGCGCTGGTGACGGACGGGCTGGTCGAGTCCGCGGAGCTGCAGGTGGACGAGGGCATGCGGCTCGTGCGCGAGGCGCTCGCCGCGGCCGACCCCGCCGACCCGGGCCGGATGGCGGACGAGCTCCTGGGCGAGCAGGGCCGGCGCGAGGACGACGTGGCGGTGCTGCTGCTGCGCTACGACGGGATGCGGGTACGGCCGGTGCGGGCGGGCTGGGTGGTGTGGCGGCTGCCGGACGCGGTGATGCACGCCCGCCGGTTCAGCGCGCGCACGCTGCGTTCCTGGGACATCGACGCCGAGGCCGACACCGCCCTGCTGGTGGTGTCGGAACTGGTCACCAACGCGCTGGTGCACACGCAGGGCGCGGTGCGCGTGGATCTGACCCTGGCGGCGGACCGGCTCCGGGTGACCGTGACCGACTCGTCGCCCCGCGCGCCGGCGAAGCCGGTGGTCGTGGACTGGGAGTCGACGGGCGGCCGCGGGCTCTTCCTCGTCGAGGCCATGTCGGCCGCCTGGGGCTCGGTGCCGGCCGGCGGCGGCAAGCAGGTGTGGAGCGAGATCGTCGTGTCCCGGCCGGAACGGGAACCGGAACCCGAGCCGGGGGCGGCGCCACAGGCCGAGCCCGAGGAGGACGAGGAGGAGCAGGCCCCGGACCGGCCCAGGGACCGGGGCTGGGGCTGGGGCTGGGGCTGGGGCTGGGGCATGGGCCGGTACAGGAACCGGAGCAGGGACCGGACCAGGAACCGGAGCAGAGGGCGAGACCCGGGCCGGGGCGGAGGCCTCTCCGAGTACCAGGACCAGGACCAGGGCGGGGGCAGGGACCGGGACCAGAGCCCGGACCGCGGCGGGAGCAGGGACCGGGACCAAGGCCGGATCCGGGGACTCGCCCGGGCTCGGCCACGCTCCGACCAGGGAGGTCCGCCGTGAGTGGGCGTGCAGGGAGGCGGGCATGGAGCAGGTCGGCCTGGAGAGGGCGTGCGCGGCGTGCGGCCGTCGTCCTGCTGGCGGCCGTCCTGACGCTGTCCCTGTCCGGCTGTGACAGCGCCGGGGAGAGGAACGGCGGGGACGGTCTCACCATCGGGCTGCTGCTGCCGAGCCGTGCCGTGCCCCGCTGGGAGCAGTCCGACAGGCCCATGATCGAGAAGCGGGTCAAGGAGCTGTGCTCGGAGTGCACGGTGGTGTACGCCAACGCCGAGAACGACGCGGCGAGCCAGCGGCAGCAGATGAACTCCATGATCACCAGGGGCGTCTCGGCCCTGATCCTGGACGTCGTCGACCCCAGGGCCCTGCGCTCCTCGGTCCGGGCGGCGGAGCGCGAGGGCATCCCGGTCGTCGCCTACGACCGGCTCGCCGAGGGCCCGATCTCGGGTTTCGTCAGCTTCAACGGCGGCCAGGTCGGCCGGCTCCAGGGCGAGGCGCTCCTGAAGGGCATGGGTGCCAGGGCCGACGGCGGCGGTGTCGTCATGGTGAACGGCGACCCGTCCAGCCCCAACGCCGCCTGGTACGAGGACGGCGCCAAGTCCGTGCTCGGGGACAGGGTGCGGATCCTCAAGTCGTACAACACCCTGGGCTGGCGCACGGAGAACGCGCACGACCACATGTCCGCGGCGATCAGCGCGCTCGGCCCGGGCCGGATCGACGGGGTGCTCGCGGCCAACGACTCCATCGCCGCCGGTGTCATCGCGGCCCTCAAGAGCGCCCGGGTCTCACCGCTGCCGCCGGTCACCGGGCAGGACGCCGACCTCGAGGCGGTGCGGCGCATCGTCGAGGGCGAGCAGTACATGACCGTCTACAAGCCGTTCCGGCTGGAGACCGACGCGGCCGCGGCGATGGCCGTGGCCCTGGCGCGCGGCAACGACGTCGACGCCCTCGTCACGAGGAACGTGGACACCCCCACCACCGAGGACGTCCCTGCGGTCCTGCTCACCCCGGCGGCCGTGACGCGGGACAACATCGGCCGGACGCTCGTCCAGGACGGCGTCTACACCATCGACCAGATCTGCACCCCGAAGCTCCGGTCGGCGTGCGACCGGATCGGTCTCACCGGCGAGTGAGGTGGTCCCCGTGGCCCGTCCGCCCGTGCTGGCGTTGCGCGGCATCTCCAAGCGGTTCGGCGGCGTCCAGGCGCTCGTGGACGTCGACCTGAAGGTCCGGGCCGGTGAGGTCGTGGCCCTGGCGGGCGACAACGGCGCCGGCAAGTCCACGCTCGTCAGAGTGATCTCCGGGGTCAGCCCGGCCGACCGGGGCGTGATCGAGTGGGAGGGGCGGCCGGTGCAGATCAAGCGGCCGCACGACGCCCACTCCCTGGGCATCGCGACCGTTTACCAGGACCTCGCCATGTGCGACAACCTGGATGTCGTGGGCAATCTCTTCCTCGGCCGGGAGATCGACCGGATCGGCATCCTCGACGAGGTGGAGATGGAGCGCCGCACCCGTGACCTGATGCGCGCCCTGTCGATCCGGGTTCCCGACGTGCGCATACCGGTCGCGGCGCTGTCGGCCGGGCAGCGGCAGGCCGTCGCGATCTCCCGCTCGCTGATGGGGGCGCCCAAGGTGCTGCTGCTCGACGAGCCGACCGCCGCCCTCGGGGTGGAGCAGACGAGCCATCTGCTCGACCTCATCGAGGAGGTGCGCGACCGCGGCATGGCGATCATCCTCATCAGTCACAACATGGGCGACATCAAGGCCGTCGCGGACCGGGTGGCTGTGCTGCGGCTGGGGCGCAACAACGGCCTGTTCGACGTGAGCACGGTGACGCAGGAGCAGATCATCTCCTCGGTCACGGGGGCGGCGGACAACGCCGTGGCCCATCGTACGAAGGGCCACGAGGAGGCGTGGCCGTGAGCCGCGGCGGGCCGCCCCGGGACGGCGGAGGGGCCGGGCCGGTCACGGCCGGCCGGGCACCGCGCACCCGCGGCTGGCAGGACAACCTGCGGGAGTACGCCTCGGAGGTCCGCGGCAGCCTGCGGGGCGGCGAGCGCGGGCCGATCCTGGTCATCGCCGGGCTCATCGTGATGTGGGCCGTCTTCCAGGCGCTGGACGACAAGTTCCTCTCGCCACGCAACCTGTCCAACATCGGCGTGGACATCGTCGGTACCGGTCTGGTCGCCGTGGGCATCGTGTTCGTGCTGCTGATCCGGGAGATCGATCTGTCGGTCGGCTCGGTCAGCGGTCTGGCGGGGGCCGCGTTCGCCGTGCTGAACGTGAACCAGGGGGTGCCGGAGTGGCTCGCGGTGATCGTGGCCGTGGCCGCGGGCATGGCCGTGGGCGCCTTCCACGGGTTCTTCTTCGCCTGGGTCGGCGTGCCCGCGTTCGTGGTGACGCTCGCGGGGCTGCTGGTCTGGAACGGCCTGACGCTCTACCTGCTGGGCGCGAGCGGCACGATCAACATCGACGAGGAGGGCCTGGTCGCCTCTCTGACCAGCCGGCACTTCGGTGCCGACGTGGTGGCGTACGCGGTCGCGGCGCTCGGCACCGCCGGGTACCTCCTGGCCGCCCGCCGCCGGCGGAGCCGCCACCGGGCCGCGGGGATGCCGTCCCCGCCGGAGGGCGAGATCTGGCTGCGCACCGCTCTGCTCGCGATGGTCGCCTTCGCGGCGGCCCACACCCTGAACCGGTTCCAGGGGCTGCCGCTGGCGCTGCTGATCTTCCTGGTGGTCCTGGTGGTCTCGGACTACGTGTTGCGCCGGACCCGCTACGGGCGGCGGGTGTACGCACTGGGCGGCGGGGTCGAGGCGGCGCGGCGGGCCGGCATCGGAGTGGAGCGGGTGCGGGTCGCGATGTTCATGGTGTCGGGGACGCTGGCCGCGGTCGGCGGGCTGTTCGTGGCCTCGGGTCTGACCTCGGCGAGCCCCACGACAGCGCGTGCCGCCGGTTCCGGGATGCTGCTGATCAACGCCATCGCCGCGGCCGTCATCGGCGGGACGAGCCTGTTCGGCGGGCGGGGTTCGCCCTGGTCGGTGCTGCTGGGGGTGCTGGTCATCCAGTCGATCGCCTCAGGCATGGGGTTGCTCGGGGTCCAGGACGCCGTGCAGTTCATGATCACCGGTGGGGTGCTGCTGGCCGCCGTGGCGGCCGACGCGCTCTCCAGACGGGCGGCGGCCCGGCGGGGCCGGCCGTGAATTTTCCCTTTTTGCCACGATATGCCTGAGGAGTGGCAAAGATGGGTAGGGGCGGAATGTCATGAAACGCAGTCGTCTCACCAGGGCGGCCGTGGCCGCCACGGTCGCCGCTGGCCTGGCCCTCGCCGGATGCGGTGGCACCGACCAGCCCGGCGCCGGGGACCAGGCCGACGTTCGCGTGCTCGCGATGGACGCGCCCCAGATGCAGACCCTGGAGCGGCTCACCAAGAAGCACTTCACCGCGGAGACCGGCATCGAGGTCGACTACACGCTGCTGCCGGAGAACGAGGCGCGGGAGCGGATGAACCGCGAGTTCGCGGTCCAGGCCGGGGAATACGACGTGGCGAGCGTCAGCGCGTACGAGGTGCCGATCTACTCGGACAACGGCTGGCTCGCCCCGCTGGACTCCTACGTGAAGGCGGACGAGGACTTCGACCAGGACGACATCTTCCCGAACCTGGTGGCGTCGCTCACCGGGGAGGACGGCAAGGTCTACGCCGAGCCGTTCTACGGCGAGGGGTCCTTCCTGATGTACCGCAAGGACCTCTTCCGCAAGGTCGGGCTGGCCATGCCGCCGGACCCGACGTGGAAGCAGGTCGCCGACCTCGCGGCCCGGGTCGACGGCACCGACGGCACGAGCGGCATCTGCCTGCGCGGCCTGCCCGGCTGGGGCCAGAACCTCGCCCCGGTCAACACGGTCGTCAACACCTTCGGCGGCGCCTGGTACGACATGGACTGGAACGCGCGCCTGACCTCACCGGAGTTCAAGGAGGCCGTCGGGTTCTACGTCGACCTGCTCCGCTCCCACGGACAGCCCGGCGCCGAGCGGATGGGCGTGATGGAGATCCTCGACAGCTTCGTCGAGGGCAGGTGCGCCATGATGTACGACGCCACGTCGCTGGCCTCGTCGATCGAGGCCGACGGTTCCGCGGTCAAGGGCAAGGTGGGCTACGTCCCGGCCCCGCACGACCGGACCGAGAAGGCCGGCTGGCTGTGGACCTGGGCGTGGGGCATCCAGCAGGCCTCGGACAACAAGGACGCCGCGTGGGAGTTCATCTCCTGGGCCTCGTCCAAGGAGTACCAGCAGCAGGTCGGCCAGGAACTGGGCTGGACCGCAGCACCCGCCGGGAACCGCAAGTCGCTCTACGACAACCCCGAGTACCAGCAGGCGGCCGGCGCCTGGTACCGGCAGGAGTACGCGGCGGCGACGGACTCCGCCGACCCGAGGAACCCCGGCATCGGGCCCCGCCCCTACACCGGCATCGGCTTCCTGGGCATCCCCGAGTTCGCGGTGCTCGGCACGGCGGTCTCGGAGCAGATCGCCGCGGCGATCGCGGGCCGGCAGTCGGTGGAGACGGCCCTGGAGAAGTCCCAGGACCTCGCGCACGCGGCAGCCGCGAAGTACCGGGGCGAGTGAGCCGCCCGCCCGGCCCTTTCGGCGGACGGGGTCCGGGGGGCGAACGGCGCGGGCCGCGCCCCCGGTCACCCGGGAACGCGGCCCTCGAACTGCCCCGAACCGCCGCAGCGGTCCGCCTACTTGCGGCTCAGGCCGCTCACTTGCGGATCAGGCTGCGCAGCACGTACTGAGACGTGCTCCCGCTGCACGGTAGTTCTGCAGGATCTCGAGGACGATGGTGTTATGAGCAGTGATCCTCGCATCAGATCGCCACAATGCGCATAATTTCCGGGCGTGGAGGGCACGTCTGGCTGAGGCCCGCTTCCAGTGCGCAGATCACCGAGTAGGGCCGGCCGGGGACGGGGATGTGCTGGTCCTTGCCACGTCCGTAGGTGTGGCACAGGATCCGCTGCGGTGAGGTGTGGGCGTCGGGGCGCAGCCAGCAGGCGATGTCGGCGGCCAGCACCAGCCGGCCGTCCGCCGCCCGAGGCAGCGGCACCGCAGCCAGGGCCTGTCGCGCCGGGCAATGTCCATCCGACCCGCGGCCAGGGCGTCATACAGCCCGCCGTGTCCGCGGCGATGCTCGCCCACCAGTGAGAGTTCCACCAGCGAGCGGACCGGGCCGTCCGCACACAGCACGGCGTCGGCCAGCTCGAACAGCGCATCCGAACGCCTGGTCAGGCAGGAGTAGAACTCGCCCCGGAAGCATGACAGTTCCGCGAACGGTTCCTGCCGGACAGCATGGTGCAACAGACTCATCTCCACGACCTTCGCGCTGATCACGTGTATTCCTTGGCCGGAGCACATGGTCAGCCGAAGGCCGCCTGCACATAGGGCAGTTACCGACGCGAGTGATCAAGTTCGACGAGTCGTTCGAGGCCCGAGGTCAAAGATCAAGCTAGGGCGTGTATCGAAAGAGCTGCCAGGTGTCCGAGCTGAGCTGTATGCGCGAAGAGCGAGCGCAACTTGGTGGCGTCTGGAGCGGAAATCAGGAAGGCTCGCGCGCATGGTCTCGGAAGCAGTAGTGCTCGCGTGGTGCGGATCGGGGTTTCTGTGCGGTGTGACCCGCACAGAAGCCCCGTTTCCGTGTGTTCAACCGAGGATGATGCCGAGGATGGCGACGACTCCTGCGATAATGTCCGACAGCATGATTCTGCACCTCCCTGTGATGGATGGGAATGAAGCATTCCCAAGGTCCCCGTATGCGACGTCGATAAATCTTCTATCTGTTGATATAACCCATTCAGAGGATATGCAGGGGTATGCGTGGCGCTGCAGCGTGATGATGTGGTGATCGCGGTATACCGCGGATTGCGGGCATGCCGGTCCGTGGCCGAGCGCGGTACCAGGGCGGGAGGCTTCCGGGCGGGTGCTGTACTCCGGCGATGGCGGGCGCCGGGTTTCACTAGCCGTCAGCTACGGGAAGGCCGTCGGGCCACCATGTCGCTGCGGGCTCGGGTTCGGGCGGGCTCGTGACGGGCCCGGTTCTCCGGGCGGGGTCAAGACCCGTCCGCCGTCTGGCCCACCCCTGCAACACCAGCCGCTCGTCCTCGGATAACACCAGCGGTTGCAGCCTGCTGTCCCCCATTCCTCCAGCAGACCGCAGCCGCCAGCCGCTGTCACCGCCCGAGCCGAAATCTGAAACCAACCACGACTCACGTGGCGTGACGTGACCTCAAGACCAGATCACTAGCGGCGCTCGTTCGCCACACGCTCGCAAGGACAGCAGAACCCCGCACCTGGTACCGGGTGCGGGGTTCTTCGTCGTCGTAGGATGCGCAGCTCCGCTCCGGGAACAGATCGCGTGCGATCATGGTCGCAGGCGCGTCTTCCGCCCCGTCACGCGCGAGCGCCCTGCCCCCGCGCGAGATGCAGGGGCAGGGCGCTCGTTCACTTCAGGTCAAGAACCGGCAAGTTGGCGAAGCACGTAGTGCATGATGCCGCCGTTGCGGTAGTAGTCCGCCTCACCCGGGGTGTCGATGCGGACGACCGCGTCGAATTCGACGCCGGTGTCGGTGGTGACCTTCACCGTGCGCGGGGTGGTGCCCTCGTTGAGCTCGGTGACGCCGGAGACGGAGAAGGTCTCCTCGCCGGTCAGACCGAGGGAGGCGGCGGACTGGCCCTCCGGGAACTGCAGCGGCAGGACGCCCATGCCGATGAGGTTCGAGCGGTGGATGCGCTCGTAGGACTCGGCGATGACGGCCTTGACGCCGAGGAGCGCGGTGCCCTTGGCGGCCCAGTCGCGGGACGAGCCGGAGCCGTACTCCTTGCCGGCCAGGACGACCAGCGGGATGCCGGCGGCCTGGTAGTTCTGCGAGGCGTCGTAGATGAACGACACCGGCGCGTCGGCCTGGGTGAAGTCACGGGTGTAGCCGCCCTCGGTGCCCGGCGCGATCTGGTTGCGCAGGCGGATGTTGGCGAACGTACCGCGGATCATGACCTCGTGGTTGCCTCGGCGGGAGCCGTAGCTGTTGAAGTCACGACGCTCCACACCGTGCTCGGTGAGGTACTTGCCCGCCGGGGTGTCGGCCTTGATCGCTCCGGCCGGGGAGATGTGGTCGGTGGTGACCGAGTCGCCCAGCTTGGCGAGCACGCGGGCGCCGGAGATGTCGGAGACCGGGGTGGTCTCCATCGTCATGCCCTCGAAGTACGGGGGCTTGCGCACGTAGGTCGACTCGGCGTCCCACTCGAAGGTGTTGCCGGTCGGGATCGGCAGCGCCTGCCACTGGGCGTCGCCCGCGAAGACGTCCGAGTAGGACTTGGCGAACATGTCCTCGCCGATGGCGCCGGCGACGACCTCGTTCACCTCGGCCTCGGAGGGCCAGATGTCCTTCAGGAAGACCGGGTTGCCGTCCTGGTCGGCACCCAGGGCGTCCTTGGTGATGTCGACCTTCATCGAGCCGGCGAGCGCGTAGGCCACGACCAGCGGCGGGGACGCCAGGTAGTTCATCTTGACGTCGGGGTTGATGCGGCCCTCGAAGTTCCGGTTGCCGGAGAGGACCGAGGTGACCGCGAGGTCGTGGTCGTTGACCGCCTTGGAGACCTCCTCCGGCAGCGGGCCGGAGTTGCCGATGCAGGTGGTGCAGCCGTAGCCGACGAGGTTGAAGCCGACCTTGTCGAGGTACGGGGTCAGGCCCGCCTTCTCGAAGTAGTCGGTGACGACCTTGGAGCCCGGGGCGAGCGTGGTCTTGACCCACGGCTTGCGGGTCAGGCCCTTCTCCACCGCCTTCTTGGCCACCAGCGCGGCGGCGACCATGACGTACGGGTTGGAGGTGTTGGTGCAGGAGGTGATGGCCGCGACCGTCACCGCGCCGTGGTCGATCTCGTACGACGAGCCGTCGGGGGCGGTCACGGTGACCGGGTTGGACGGGGCGCCGTTCGGGGCGACGGCCGGGGCGTCGGAGGCCGGGAAGGACTCCTGGCCGGCCTCGTCCACGCTGTCGACGTAGTTGCGGACGTCCTGCTTGAACTGCTCGGCGGCGTTCGCGAGGACGATACGGTCCTGCGGGCGCTTCGGGCCGGCGATCGACGGGACGACCGTCGACAGGTCCAGCTCGAGCTTCTCGGAGAAGTCCGGCTCGGCCTTCGGGTCCAGCCAGAGGCCCTGCTCCTTGGCGTACGCCTCGACGAGCGCGAGCTGCTGCTCGGAGCGGCCGGTGAGCTTCAGGTACTTGATGGTCTCGTCGTCGATCGGGAAGATCGCGGCGGTGGAACCGAACTCCGGCGACATGTTGCCGATGGTGGCGCGGTTCGCGAGCGAGGTGGCAGCGACGCCCTCGCCGTAGAACTCGACGAACTTGCCGACGACGCCGTGCTTGCGGAGCATCTCGGTGATGGTCAGCACGAGGTCGGTGGCGGTGGTGCCGGGGGTGAGCTCGCCGGTCAGCTTGAAGCCGACGACGCGCGGGATCAGCATGGAGACCGGCTGGCCGAGCATGGCGGCCTCGGCCTCGATGCCGCCGACGCCCCAGCCCAGCACACCGAGGCCGTTGACCATGGTGGTGTGCGAGTCGGTGCCGACGAGGGTGTCGGGGTAGGCCTGGCCGCCTCGCACCATCACGGTCCGGGCCAGGTGCTCGATGTTCACCTGGTGGACGATGCCGGTGCCGGGCGGTACGACCTTGAAGTCGTCGAAGGCGGTCTGGCCCCAGCGCAGGAACTGGTAGCGCTCGCGGTTGCGGCCGTACTCCAGCTCGACGTTCTGCGCGAAGGCCTCGTTGGTGCCGAACTTGTCGGCGATGACCGAGTGGTCGATGACCAGCTCGGCCGGGGAGAGCGGGTTGACCTTCGCGGGGTCACCGCCGAGCTCCTTCACGGCCTCACGCATGGTGGCGAGGTCGACGACACAGGGCACGCCGGTGAAGTCCTGCATGATCACGCGGGCCGGCGTGAACTGGATCTCCTGCGACGGCTGGGCCTGCGAGTCCCAGCCGCCGAGGGCGCGGATGTGGTCGGCGGTGATGTTCGCGCCGTCCTCGGTGCGGAGCAGGTTCTCCAGCAGGACCTTGAGGCTGTAGGGAAGGCGGGCCGAGCCCTCCACCTTGTCCAGCCGGAAGATCTCGTACGACTCGTCGCCCACCTGCAGCGTGCTGCGGGCGTCGAAGCTGTTCGCCGACACGACAGTCTCCTTCATTGATGTGCGCGTACCACCACGATCCTGCCGCCACGGCCTCTCGACCGATCCGCTAAGGTAAGGCTAAGTTAGGTAGCCCTTACCGTCGGACCCGATGGCGACGTGCGCTGCGGTGCTCCTCGGTAGATATCTCGATGTCGAGATAACTCTAATACACGAGGGCGGAATGGTCATGTCCCGGCGTCCGCCACGCGGCCATGCACACCCCTCTCCGGGGTATCCGAACCAGGTACCCACACCACAAACGGAGAGGAGTCAGGCATGCCACTGACGTTCCGCAAGAGTTTCCAGATCCTTCCGGGGGTGCGACTGAACATCAACAAGCGCTCCTGGTCCATCACCACCGGCGGCAAGAACGGTCCGCGCCACACCCGCAGCAGCACGGGACGTCGTACGACATCGATGGATCTGCCCGGACCCTTCGGATGGCGGCGCACCACGAGGACGCGGCGACACTGAGGCTACCAACCGGCATTGACGCACCGTCACTCGTCCGGACCCCTGCACGGGCGCCATCTCATATCTGAGATAACCTCAACCCCATGGCAGACGACTACCTCGTACGCATCGGCAAACTCATCCGTGACGCCCGGCAGCATCGGGGCTGGACGCAGTCGCAGCTGGCCGAGGCGCTCGGCACCAGCCAGAGCGCCGTCAACCGGATCGAGCGCGGCAACCAGAACATCAGCCTTGAGATGATCGCGCGCATCGGGGAGGCCCTCGACAGCGAGATCGTGTCGCTCGGCTATGCGGGTCCGATGCACCTGCGGGTCGTCGGGGGCCGCCGTCTCTCCGGCGCCATCGACGTGAAGACGAGCAAGAACGCGTGTGTCGCGCTGCTGTGCGCCTCGCTGCTCAACCAAGGGCGCACGGTGCTGCGCCGGGTCGCGCGCATCGAGGAGGTGTACCGCCTCCTCGAGGTGCTGGGCTCCATCGGCGTCCGCACCCGCTGGATCAACGACGGTGTCGACCTGGAGATCGTGCCCTCGGCCGAGCTGGACCTCGCGGCGATCGACGCGGACGCGGCCCGCCGTACCCGCTCGATCATCATGTTCCTCGGCCCGCTGCTGCACCGCATGGACCACTTCAAACTGCCGTACGCCGGCGGCTGCGACCTCGGTACGCGCACGGTCGAGCCGCACATGATCGCGCTGCGCAGGTTCGGTCTCGACCTCGCCGCCACCGAGGGCCAGTACCACGCGATGGTCGACCGCTCGGTCCGCCCCGACCGCCCCATCGTGCTGACCGAGCGCGGCGACACGGTGACCGAGAACGCGCTGCTCGCCGCCGCCCGGCACGACGGCATCACCGTCATCCGCAACGCCTCGTCCAACTACATGGTCCAGGACCTGTGCTTCTTCCTGGAGGCCCTCGGAGTCAAGGTCGACGGCATCGGCACCACCACCCTGACCGTGCACGGCGTGCCGACCATCGACGTCGACGTGGACTACTCCCCCTCCGAGGACCCGGTCGAGGCGATGAGCCTGGTCGCGGCGGCCGTCGTCACCGAGTCGGAGCTGACGGTACGCCGGGTGCCGATCGAGTTCCTGGAGATCGAGCTGGCGGTCCTGGAGGAGATGGGCCTCGACCACGACCGCACGCCCGAGTACTTCGCCGACAACGGCCGCACCCGGCTGGTGGACCTCACCGTCCGGCCCTCCAAGCTGGAGGCGCCGATCGACAAGATCCACCCCATGCCGTTCCCCGGCCTGAACATCGACAACGTCCCGTTCTTCGCTGCCATCGCGGCGGTCGCGCAGGGCAAGACCCTCATCCACGACTGGGTCTACGACAACCGCGCGATCTACCTGACCGACCTGAACCGCCTCGGCGGCCGCCTCCAGCTCCTGGACCCCCACCGCGTCCTGGTCGAGGGCCCGACCCGCTGGCGCGCCGCCGAGATGATGTGCCCGCCGGCCCTGCGCCCCGCCGTGGTCGTCCTGCTGGCGATGATGGCGGCCGAAGGCACGTCGGTGCTGCGCAACGTGTACGTCATCAACCGGGGGTACGAGGACCTGGCGGAGCGGCTGAACTCGATCGGGGCGCAGATCGAGACGTTCCGCGACATCTGAGCGGCGCGGTGTCGTGCCCCTTGAGGGCAAGGGGCACGACACCTCAACGTGCCAGTTGACCTGTGGATACCTGCCTTCACAGCCCTCCACTGATCACTGTTGTTTTTTCAGCACCTTGTGCAACGCACGTGCAAGATGATATTGAATGTTTGACAATACGTCAGAGGCACCTGAGCATCCGTCAGTCTTCACGGAGGGTTGTCGCCAAAGCGGCCTCGCAATGTCCGATGTCGGTCGCGTCACGCCGACCGCGTCTGGTCGACTCTCGGCACCACGTCGAAGACCCGGCAAGCCACCCCCGATCAGGCCCCACACGACAACGCCGAAGCCCTGCGTCCGGGCCCGGAACGTTCTCTTCCCCGCGGAGAACGTCGAGCTTGAAGGACTGGTTTGCGCCGACGGAGACGAGCAGGACGAACATCTCTCTGCCGTGTTCCGTGACGCTGCCCAGCAGCGCCCGGCTGCCGCTGGTGTTCTTCCTGGCGAGATAGCTGGACTCCGCGCCCCCTATCGCGAGGGCCCCTATCGGGACACGCCCACCGTTTCGGGTGGCAGCATGTACCGACTCGGACAGCAGCCGGCAGATCAAGCGCAAGGCACCAGGGCCAGTCGTGTCGCGGGCCAGACCACCGCCCAAGGCTGACCCCAACATCCTCACAGTCGTATACGGTCGCGACGGCCGGGGAGCTGGTCTCGGAGGCGGCTGATCCCGCACTCCACCGCGTGACGTGCCTTGGAGTCCTGCCGGTCGAAAGCTGGCGGGCGGTCACCATCACGGCCGCGGCGCTTGTGGTTGCGGATCTGGTCGGCCGGCTCCGGGATCGTGCACCGGATCCCGCGTCTGCGCAGGTAGGCACGGTTGACGCGCGAGGAATACGCCTTGCCTCCCCGCACCCGTAGGGGTTTGCGCCGGGGACGCCCACCACCGGGCTTGGGCACCCGTATGGCTTCCAGGACCGGCTCGAACTGCGGACTGTCGCCCCGTTGGCCCGCCGTGACCAGCAGCGACAACGGCCTCTGGCCCTGTTCACACGCCAGATGGATCTTCGTGGTGAATCCTCCCCGGGACCTGCCCAGCCCGTGGTCGTCCGGCTCGTGGCCGACCCCGCCGGGCGGTTCCTTCTGCCCGGCGCCGTTCCGGCGTGCACCGGCCGCGCGCCGGTGGGCCCGGCACACTGTGGAGTCGACGTTGACCTCCCACGTGATCAGCCCGGTCGCGTCCGCCCGCGCCTGCAACAACGTCAGCAGCCGGCCCACACACCCTGCCGCTGCCATCTGCGGAACAGTCCGCAAACGGTTTGCCAGGGGCCGTACTCGCACGGCAGGTCACGCCACGGGACACCGGTCCGCACCCGCCACCGCACACCGTCCACCAGCATCCGCCGAGACGGCGACCTGCGGCTCACACCCGCCGCGGGCAGCAACGACTCCAGCACCGACCACTGTTCATCAGAAAGATCCCCACGCCCCACACCATGATCATCACGACATGAGGATTCGGACCGGAACCCCGAACTAAAACACGGCCTTACTAGAACCTCCGGCCGGTTGTCGACCGGCGCGCCGGACGCTCCGTGCGGCGAGCGGTAACGGCGGCTGCTCACCTGACGGTTGACGGACCGTCATCACGTGACGAGTGCACACGAAGATTACGGGCGGCGTATTCCACAGAAGCCGGAGTGGCATAGTGTGCACGAAGTGAAGGAACCGTGTTCGTGGTACGGGTGACCGATTACTGCTGCGCGCGGCACCGAGTTACAGGCCTGGGGGCTGCGGGATTTGGAGAACATCCGGACCTACGTGGTTGGTGTTGCACGCGCGCCCGGCGTCCTGCCCAAGGAGACGGGCGTACGCCCGGTGGCCTCGGGGCACCGCGCCAAGCCGCGCTGGTATCTGCCGGTCGTCCTGTGGGTGGACGTGGTCGTGACGACCGTCTGCGTCCACCTCGTCTTCGACACGGCGAGAGAGCCGCACCCGGCGCGCTCCGCCCTGGCCGCCGCCCTGGCCTGGACCGCTGTCCAGGCGGTCAGGCGCCGGTACGGGAGAGCGGAACTGGGCGAGTCGCGAGGAGCCCTTCCGGTGCTCCATGACTGGCTCATCCTGCTCGGCACGCTCGCGGTGCTGGGCGTGGTCACCCGACACACCCCGGAAACGCCGACCGCTCTCGCCGCGCTGGTGCCGAGTCTGGTGTGCACGCTGATCTCCAGGCGCTGGATCCACCGCCATCTGACCGAGGCCCGGCGGGCGGCCCAGGTGGTGGACCGAGTGCTGGTGGTGGGTGAGCCCGGGGCGCTGGACGATGTGGTGCGGCGGCTGGCGTCCAGCACCGACCATCCGTGCGCGGTGGTCGGCACGGTGGTGGTCGGCGACGGCACCCCCGTGGGCGGTCCCCCGGTCGACCGGTTAGGCTTCGGCGCGGACGGCGCGGCAGGTAGGCGGCTCGTGGACACCGCGCGCCGGCACCGCGCCGAGCTGGTACTGCTCGCCCCCGGCGCGCGGCTTACCGGCGACCGGCTGCGCGAACTGTGCTGGGCGCTGCACGACGCCGGTGTGGCGGTGGCCCTGGCACCCGGTCTGGTCGAGACCTCGGTCAAGCGGCTCAAGGCGTACTCGATCGCCGGGCTCACCCTGCTGCGGATCGAACCTCCGCTCGGCGGCGGGGCGCAGGCCGCCCTGAAGGCGGCCGCCGACCGCTGTGCCGCCGCTCTCGGGCTGCTGCTGCTGTCCCCGCTGCTGGTGCTGCTGATCGCCGCCATACGGCTCGACTCCCGGGGGCCGGCTCTGTACCGGCAGCAGAGGGTTGGCCGGGACCAGGAGATCTTCACCATGTGGAAGTTCCGCAGCATGGTCATCGACGCCGATCGGCGCATGGCGGAATTCCAGGCGCGCAACGAGCACGACGGGCTCATGTTCAAGATGCGCCGCGATCCCCGGGTGACCCGGGTGGGCCGTGTGCTGCGCCGCACCTCGCTGGACGAACTGCCCCAGCTTTTCAACGTCCTCCGGGGTGACATGTCCATGGTTGGCCCGCGCCCGCCGCTGCCCGAGGAGGTCGCCTCCTACGACGCGACGGCGCTGCGCCGGCTGCGGGTGAAGCCCGGCATGACCGGGTTGTGGCAGGTCAGTGGTCGTTCGGATCTGTCCTGGGACGAAACGATCCAGCTGGATCTGTACTACGTGGACAACTGGTCGTTCAGCAGCGATCTCGATGTGATGAGCCGTACGCTCCGCGCCGTCGTCGACGGTCGCGGGGCGTACTGAGGAGGCGGGGGTGCCGGATGAGGTGCTCAGCGACGCGTGCCCATGGCCGAGCCGCCGCCCGGAGTCCTGAGCCCGGCAGGCTCGGGCGCCGCCTCCGCGCGGTGAGCCAGCCACCAGCCGTAGGTGGCCGCGATACCGTCCCGCAGCTCGATGCGCGGCTTCCAGCCGAGCGACGTCAGCCGGGAGACGTCCAGCAGCTTGCGCGGCGTCCCGTCCGGCTTGCCGGTGTCCCAGGCGATCCGGCCGGTGAAGCCCGTCACCCCGGCGACGGTCTCCGCGAGTTCCCTGATGGTCAGGTCCTGGCCACAGCCGACGTTGACCGGTTCGTCCCCGTCATATCCGGCCAGCAGCGCCACGCAGGCGTCGGCGAGGTCGTCGACGTGCAGGAACTCCCGGCGCGGGGTGCCCGAGCCCCACAGCGTCACCTCGTCCAGAGCGGCCTCGCGTGCTTCGTGGAAGCGGCGGATCAGCGCGGGCAGGACGTGCGAGGTCTCCAGGTCGAAGTTGTCACCCGGCCCGTAGAGATTGGTCGGCATGGCCGAGATGTAGGCGGCACCGTACTGCCGCCGGTAGGACTGGACCTGGCAGATGCCGGCGATCTTCGCGAGGGCGTAGGGCTCGTTGGTGGGCTCCAGCGGGCCGGTCAGCAGCGCGTCCTCGCGGATGGGCTGCGGCGCGTGCTTGGGGTAGATGCACGACGAGCCGAGGAAGAGCAGCCGGCGCACCCCGGCCGCGTGGGCACCGGCGATCACGCCGAGCTGGATGCGCAGGTTGTCCTCCAGGAACTCCACCGGCCGGGTGCTGTTCGCGAGGATCCCGCCGACCTTGGCCGCGGCCAGGACCACGGCGTCGGGCCGCACGTCCGTGAGGAACGCAGCGGTGTGCTCGGCATCGCGCAGATCGAGGTCGGCGCGGTCACGGGTGATCACCTCGTGGTCGTCGGCGGTCAGCCTGCGGACCATCGCGGATCCCACGAGCCCGCGGTGGCCCGCCACGAAGACCCGGGCCCGCGCGGGCAGGTACGGCGACGGCTGGGTGGGGGGCGGCGGTGCCGCGTGCGAGTCGGTCATGAGCCGGATCATGCCAGGAGCACGGGGAGCGTTCCCACACGGATCCTGATTTTCACCGCGTATCGCAACACACCGTGCGACGCGACGTGCGGCACAGCCTGTGACACGGCGCGCAGGACAACGCATCACGCAACTCGCAACACGACGCTGGGGACGGGGCCGGTGCACGGCTCGTCCAGAAGGAGCTGCCACGCATGACCAAAACCGCGTTGATCACTGGCGTGACCGGGCAGGACGGCTCGTACCTGTCGGAGCTGCTGCTGTCCAAGGGGTACACGGTGCACGGCCTGGTGCGGCGGGCCTCCACGTTCAACACCGAGCGCATCGACCACATCTACCAGGGGCCGCAGCAGGAGGGCCGGTCCTTCGTGCTGCATCACGCCGACCTCTCCGACGGAGTGGCGCTGGTGAACCTGCTGCGCGACATACAGCCCGACGAGGTCTACAACCTGGGCGCCCAGTCCCATGTCCGGGTCTCCTTCGACGCCCCGCTCTACACCGGTGACGTGACGGGACTCGGGGCGCTGCGCCTGCTGGAAGCGGTGCGTGCCTCCGGCATCGACACCCGCGTCTACCAGGCCTCGTCGTCGGAGATGTTCGGTGCGGCCCCGCCGCCGCAGAACGAGAAGACACCCTTCCACCCGCGCAGCCCCTACGGCGTCGCCAAGGTGTACGGATACTGGGCGACGGTCAACTACCGCGAGGCGTACGGCATGTACGCGGTGAACGGCATCCTCTTCAACCACGAGTCGCCCCGCCGCGGCGAGACCTTCGTCACCCGCAAGATCACCCGTGCGGTCGCCCGGATCAACGCCGGTCTGCAGAGCGAGCTCTACCTCGGCAACCTGGACGCCGTGCGGGACTGGGGATACGCACCCGAGTATGTGGACGCCATGTGGCGGATGCTCCAGCAGGACGAGCCGACCGACTACGTGGTGGCCACGGGAGTCGCGGCGACCGTCCGCGAGTTCCTGGAGACCGCCTTCGCACACGCGGAGCTGGACTGGCGCGAGCACGTCCGTTACGACGCCAAGTACGAGCGCCCCAGCGAGGTGGACGCGCTGATCGGCGACGCGAGCAAGGCGGAGGAACTCCTCGGGTGGAAACCCGAGGTACGGGTGGACGACCTGGCGCGGATCATGGTCGACGCCGACATCCGGCAGGTCCAGGAAGAACTGGCGGGTGTCGCCGTGCGCGTGGACCGCTGACAAACAGAGGGATCGGCCCCTCGGGGTCGGCCCGTCGAGAGCTGCCGCAGCCGCGGGATCAGTGTCGCGGTGGAAACATCCAGCAGCCTTCGGCATACGGCTCATTCATATCCCGCACATCCCGGGTGCCAGGAGCGCCAGTGCCACTGCTGCTCCTGACACCCCGTAGCAAGGCGTTCCGTCTAGGGGGCCACATGAGAACAATCAGAGGGCTGCACGCCGCCCTCGTCCTTTGCCTGGCGGCCGGTCTGGGAACCGCCGCCCTACCGCAGGCCGCCGCGCTCACCGAGCCGGTCGCCTTCACCGCGGACGACCTGCCCACCTGGCAGACCAACGGGACCGTCTGGGCGCTCGCCCAGGCGGACGGAGTGGTCTTCGCCGGCGGCACCTTCTCCGTCGTACGCCCGCCGCAGGGAGGTTCCGGAAGCCAGCAGGAGGCACTCAACTTCGTGGCGCTGGACGCCGCGACCGGTGCCCCGACCGACTGCGAGCTGTCGTTCACGGTCGGGTCGGGCAATGCCACCGTGCGGGCGCTGGCCGTCTCCCCGGACAAGCAGACGCTCTACGCGGGTGGCTACTTCGGCGCGGTGAACGGCACACCGGTGTCCAGCGTCGCCGCCATCGACATCGCCAGCTGCACGCCGAAAACCGGATTCAACGCCGCCTTTGCCGCCACCGTGCGGGCTCTCGCCGTCACCGACGACACCGTGTACGCGGCAGGTGACTTCGGCCAGGTCAACGGCCAGACCAGGCAGCGCTTCGCCGCGGTGGCGGCCGACAACGGCGCGCTGCGGCCGTTCCGGGCCGACGCCGACGAGCCCGGACGCGCCGTCGAGCTCACGCCCGACGGGGAGAACGTCCTGCTCGGCGGTGACTTCTTCAGAGTCAACGGGGCCAACTCCCACGCCCTCGCGGTGGTCGACGCCGACACCGGCAGCCTGACGAAGGCTTACCCGAACGGCTTCATCGAGACCCGCTCGGTGGTCAAGGACATCGACGTCGACGCGACCGGCTTCTACACCGGCAACGAGGGCACCGGCGCCGGCGTCTTCGACGGCCGGATCGCCCTGAGGCTGGACACTTTCGAGCAGCGCTGGCGCGACACCTGCCTGGGCGCGACCCAGGCCGTCAAGTCGCACAAGGACGTGCTGTACAGCGCCTCGCACGCGCACAACTGCTCCAGCGTCGGTGAGTTTCCCGAGGGCCGCCGCTACCACTTCCTCGCCCAGCCCACCACGTCGGTCGGCAAGCTGGGCTGGTTCCCGGACACCAACGACGGCATCGGCGAGGGCATCGGTCCGCGCACTCTCACCGTCGCGGCCAAGGACGGCGTCGAATACCTGTGGTCCGGTGGGGAGTTCACCACCGTCAACGGCGCCGCCGCGCAGGGCCTGACCCGGTTCGCCTCCACCGGTGACACCGGGAGGCCCACCACCCCGGTGGCGAGCGTGAAGAGCACCAAGGGCGGCGAGGCCGAGATCAGCTGGCGTGCCAGCCTGGACCTCGACGACAGCCGGCTGAGCTACAAGGTCTACCGGGACGGCTCCACCACGCCCGTCGGCACGGTCGAGGCCGAGTCCCTGCCCTGGGACCGCCCACAGGTGTCCTTCACGGACACCGGTCTGGCCGCCGGCACCCATACCTACCGGGTGACGGCCACGGACGCGGCGGGCAACGTCAGCGGGCTCTCCGCCACGGTGAGCGTCACGGTCGCCCCCGCCCCGGGGCCGTACGCCTCGGCGGTCCTCGCCGACGGCGCCAACCTGTACTGGCGCTACGACGACACGGAAGGTCCGTACGCCGCCGACTCGTCGCCCAGTGGCGTCAGGGGTGTGCAGTCCGGCCGGCCTGCCCTCCAACAGAGCCCGGGCGCGGTGGCCGACGCAGGCGCGGCGTACGGCTTCGACGGCTCCGACGACAAGGTGTACAGCGATCGCTGGACACAGGTGGGTAGCGCCTACACCCTGGAGACGTGGTTCAGGACCACCACGACCCGGGGCGGCAAGCTGATCGGCTTCGGTAGCGGCACCACCAGCAGCCTTTTTCACGACAAGCACATTTACATGACCGATAAGGGTCAGCTGTTCTTCGGTGCCTACGACGGCGCGTTCCGTACCGTCTCCACGCCGGGCTCGTACAACGACGGCCAGTGGCACCACGTCGTCGGCACTCAGGGACCGAATGGCATGACCCTCTACGTCGACGGCAAGCGGGTCGACGGCAACGGCAACTCCAGGCACCAGGCCTACACGGGCCGCTGGCACGTCGGCGGCGACAGCCTCATCGTCGGCTGGCCGTCCAAGCCGTCCAGCCTGTACTTCGCCGGTCAGATCGACGAGACCGCCGTCTACCCGAACGTGCTGGGCGCCGACCGGGTCGCCGCGCACTACGCGCTGGCGTTCCCGCAGAGCGAGACCGTCACCACGGTGCGGCCGGACGAGGACACGTACGTCAACGCGGGCGCGCCGGGCTCCAACTACGGATCCAGCTCGTCGCTCGCGGTACGCGGCACCTCCGCCTACGAGACGTACCTGCGCTTCCAGCTGCCCGCCGCCCCCGCCCGCACCAAGCTGACCGGAGTGACGCTGGAGGTGAATACCGACTCGGCGTCCTACGCGGGATCCACCGACCCGGTGCAGATCCGGCCGGTCACGGGCGCGTGGTCGCAGAGCGAGGTCACCTACACGACGAAGCCGTCCCTCGGCACCGAGTCCCTGGGCACGCTCACCCCGCCGACCACCGCCAGCACCAAGGCCACGGTGCAGCTGGACGCGGCCGCCGTCGCCGCAGCCCTGGGCGGCGAGTACGACCTGGCGCTGACGTCCGACGGCACTGACTCGCTGTGGCTGTGGTCGGACGAGGCCCCGGCCGCGGAGAACACACCGAAGCTGATCCTCACGTTCTCGCCGGCGTAGACACGGCAGCGGTACGACAGGGTGCTCCGGGGGGGGGGGGGGGGGGGGGGGGAGAAAAAAAAAAAAAAAAAAAAAAAAAAAAAAAAAACCACCAACACAAAACACAATACTCCCCCCACCCCCCCC
>NZ_JBVIPD010000018.1:0-57871 GCF_055578235.1 Streptomyces sp. NPDC033136 | reverse complement strand
GTCTTTCTGGTCGGGAACACCCTAGGAGGTGTATCTCCTCTCTCTCACTCGGAGGCCACTGGCGCTCGCCGGCGTTGTTTTGGTGGGGGGGGGTTCCCCCCCCCCCCCCCCCCCCCCCCGGAACCACCGGAGCAGGAGCAACAGACATGCGTAACCACCTCCGGCGCCCGGCTGTGGCGCCCCTGCTGCTGACGGCGGTGCTGGCCGTGGCGGGCTGCTCGTCGTCCGGGCCTGCGGGCAAGGACACCCCGTCCGTCTCCAGCCCCACGAGATCGCTCTCGGCGGCCGAGCGGCTCGCCGGGGAGCAGGACTCGGCGGGCGACGGCAGCAGCTCCGCACCCGCACGGTCCGCCTCCACCGGGCCCGTACGTCCCGACTCGGAACTGAAGCCCGCCACCGGCTCGTTCACCAAGAAGGAGAAGAAGTACCTGAGCGGGCGCGTGCCCGAATCGGTCGAACCCGCCGCCGTGCTGGAGGTCGGCCAGGAGGCGTGCCAGCGGATCGAGCGCACCGCGAAGCGCGACAAGGACGTGGCCGCGGCCGCCGTCGTCTCCGGGGAGATCCGGGACGCCGCCGACGCCATCACCCACCTCTGCCCCGAGCAGCGGCCGGTGCTGGACGCGGCCGAGGGCGGGTACCCGGACGGCACCCACACCGACCCGGAGCCCGGCCGCTACCGGACCGTTTCGGCAGTCCCCGACTGCCTCTGGGGGATCATGGATGCCAAGGGCAAGGAGCTGGATGCGGGCTCCGGGACGGGTGACGGCGAGGACCAGAGCACCCTGAACATCCCTGCCGACGCGGCGGAGTTCGTCTCCACCGGTTGCTACGCCTGGCTGCGGGCCTGAGCCACGGCCCGTCCGTAGACCCCCAGCAGTTCCTCCACCACGGCGTCCATCGAGAAGGCGTCGGCGGCCAGCGCACAGGCGGCCGCCGACGCCTTCTCCGCCTTGCCCGGCTCCAGCAGTTCCAGGACGGCCGGAGCGAGCCCTGCGGCGTCCGCGACGGCCCGGCCCGCGCCCGCCTCCCGGACTGCGGCGGCGAGTCCGTTCGACTCGGTCACCACGGCCGGTGTGCCGACGGACAGCGACTCCAGCACCGACATCGGGAAGGGCTCGTCCACGGACGGCAGGACGTAGACGTGCGCGCGGCGCAGTTCGTCCAGCACCCCCGCCGGGCTGAGCGGCCCGACACAGTCGAAGCGGTCGTGCAGCCCCAGGCTGTCGATCAGTTCCCGTACGGCGGCCAGTTCGCCCTCGTCGGGCCCCGCGACGACGAAGCGGGCATCGGAGTGGTGCCGGAGGATCTCCGGGGCCGCCGCCACGAAGTCACGGGGCCGCTTGCGTGCCTGGAGGCGGGCCGCGTACAGGATCCTGGGCGGACCCTCCGGGACCGGGCGCGCCCCCTGCCGGGACACCGCTGCCTGCCGGGGCACCCCGTTCACCAGTCGTACCGCGTTGCCCAGCGGAGCGCCCAGCACGTCGTCGAGGCCGCGGCGTTCGTGCGCCGTCAGGTGCAGGACGGCCGAGGCGCCGCGCAGCAGCCGCCGTACGGCCAGCGCGTCGAGCACCTTGGCCAAAAGCCTCTCGCTGGGGTCGACCATGCCGTGGGTCTGCAGCACCAGCGGGACACCGGCCCGCAGCGCGGCCAGGGCCACGGGCAGGGTCACCAGGTCGCGGGCCAGGTGGACGTGAACCACGTCCACGGCGCGCACCAGCCGGCCGGCCCCGGCCAGCAGCGCGGGTGAGGTGATGCCGCTGAAGCCGAGCGGCAGCAGCCGCCGGGCAGGCAGCAGCCGCGCGGGGATCCCCTCCACGTCGGTGGGCGGCGCCGTACCGAACCCGTCGGCCAGGGCCAGCAGCCGGGGCGCGTGACCGCGCTCGCGCAGCGCGTGCGACAGGTTGAGGGCGACCCGGACCGGGCCCCCGAAGGCACCGGTCGGGGAATGCAGGGTGACGACGTGCAGCACCCGCAGACCCGGCGTGCTCATCCCGTCCCGCTCCGGACGCGCCGTACTCATCCCCGCCCCTTCTGGAAGCGCCGCGCTCATCGCGGCCCTCTCCGGACCCGGTGTACTCATCGCGGCCCCCTCCGGACCCGGCGCACGCCCGCCTTCCACGGGCTGCGCGCCCCCGTCGCATCGCACACCCGGCACGCCCCGGCGCCGTCTCCCAGGCCCGACGCGCTCACATCGGTTCCTTGACGGGGCGACGGTCGCCGTCGGCGGTGTGCAGGGTGAGTTCGGGCAGGTCGCGGTGGAGGACCGAACCGGCGCCGACCACGGCGTGCCGTCCCACGCGGGTTCCGGCTAGCACCGTGGCGCGAGCGGCGATCCACGCCCCGTCCTCCACCGTGATGGGCGCGTTGCGGTAGCGGAAGTCGGCCGCCCGGTGGTCGTGGCTGCCGGTGCACAGCAGTGCCTCCTGCGAGACGCACACCTGGGCGCCGATGGTGATGGGCTCCAGGTTGAGCAGCCAGGCGCCCTCCCCGATCCAGGAGTGGTCACCCACCGTCAGCTTCCACGGCCACAGCACCCGGACCCGGTGCCGGATCAGCACGTGGTCACCGATGGTGGCGCCGAACGCGCGCAGCAGCGCGACCCGCAACCGGGCCGGACACCACCAGGGGGCGAACACCAAGTTCTGCACGGCGAACCACAGCGCCTGGGTCAGCCTGCCGCGCCCCTTGTCGTACCCGGTCAGCGTGAACGCCGAGAGATCGCGCATGGCGCCGGACTCCCCCCCTGTGCCAGGTCGTGGCGCGCGGTGCGGCCGCGCGACGGGGCCCAGGTTAGCGCCTGTCGCACCGTCACCACACGTCCCCGACCCGGGACCTGGGCCCCCGGGACCTCGCATCGCCAGGCGTGGGGCTCGTTAGACTGGCGGGACCGGGCGCCGACCGAAGACCGCCGGGAAGACCCGGAGAACCATGGGAAACCCCCGGGTGATGAGGGGTAGGGGCAGCCCCCGGGGGCGATAGGGGTATATGGAGTGGCGGCCGACAGCACAGCACCGGAGAAGCACGACTCGACGGCTGGTACCACGCACGGCGCCGTCTCGCTGCCACCCCCGTTCGCAGCCCGCACGCTGCTCTCCCGGGCGCTGGCCGTGCCGCTGGTGCTGGGGCTGTCGTGCTTCCTGCCGCTGGTGGTCGTCTCCCAGTCCGGCCAGGGCCCCCGCGACGCGGCTTTCCATCTCCAGTTCGTCCTCACCGTCTACTGCGGGGTGCGGCTGTCCGCCATGGTCCTGGCCGCCCGCCGCAAGCTGCTCCAGGCCTCCTTCTGGATGTTCTGCTACATGGCGATGGGGGTGGCCCCCCTCGCCCAGGCGGTCCTCGGCCGGGTGCCCACGCCGGTCGTCGGGCCCCGCGAGGATCTCGTCCAGGCCGTCTCCCTGGTGCTGCTCGGCTGCTTCGCCTTCGACGTGGGAGCGCTGCTCGCCCAGTACCGCCCGCCGTGGCGCCGCCGCGGACACACACGCGGAGGGTCGGCGTACGACGGTGCCGCGACAGGGAGCGGTGCCTCCGCGGACACCCGGCCGCTGCTGATCCACCGCAGGCGCCTGTCCCTGCTGGCACTGCTCGCCTTCGCCGCCGGCGCTCTCCTCATCGTCAAACTCGGCGGCCTCGTGGTCTTTTTCAGCAGCCGCCAGGAGATCATCGCGAGCGTCGAGGAGGCGGGGCTCTCCGGCGACGGCTCTCAGGCGGGCCAGGCCCTGCTGCGCGGCTTCGGCACCGTGCTGCCGCTGGTCGCCCTGCTCGTCTACACCCGCTGGCTGGTCACGTCCCGGCGGGCCCGCAGGACCTGGTCGGTGATCGCGACGTTCGGCGCGCTCGTCGTCCTCAACGCCATCGTCAACAACCCGATCTCCAACCCCCGCTACTGGTTCCTCACAGTGATGTTCGCGTTGCTGTTCACGGTGTTCCCGGTGAGCGCCGCGATGTACCGGACGTCCCTGAGCCTCGGCGTGGTGGTCGCCCTGCTGGTCTTCCCGTTCGCCGACCGGTTCCGGTACGACGAGAAGAACACCCGGCAGGTCGAGACGACGTCGTTCCTGGAGCCGCTGGCGCTCAAGGACTACGACCAGGTCGGCATGTTCGCCAACACGATCACCTATGCGGAGTCCGGGCCCGGCCACTCCTACGGATACCAGCTGGCGGGCTCGCTGCTGTTCGCCGTACCGCGCTCGGTCTGGCCGGACAAGCCGACCGACACGGGTGTTCTGGTGGGCGAGTGGATGGGCACGGTCAACACGAATCTGTCCTCACCGGTGTGGGCGGAGCTATGGCTCGACTTCGGGCCGGTCGGCATGACTGCCGGCCTGGCCGCCATCGGGTACGCGGCGGCCCGCGTCGACCGACGGCTCGCCCGCCGGGCCGTCCGCCGCGCTCCCCCCGGCAGCCTGCTGCTGATCGCCGTCCCGCTGCTCGCGGGCTACTCGTTCATCCTCATCCGCGGCCCGCTGCTCCAGGCCACGGGCCGGGTCGCGATCGCGGTACTGTGCCTCGTGCTGATCGCCACGTACCGGCGGGAGCGGGGGGTTTGGCTGGGCTGAGGGCTCGGTGTGGCCCGGAGGGCAGCACTGGACGACTCGGAACGACCCGCGGCCAGCTCCTGGCCGTCAGGGACGGCATTGACTACCGACTTGAACTGCAACACGGCCGTGAAATGTGTCGCACCTGCTGATTCGGCTGCCTGGGCGCGGTCGCAGTACCACGCCCGTGGACGTGACCCGACGGACGGCTTCATCCCTCTGACGCACCTCACGAGAATGGGCACGACACAGGCCCAGCCGCCGGCTGCTCCCACAGGCCGCGCGCACGGGCCGTCAGCAAGTCACCGGTCGCAAGGAGCGGGAGGACGACGCTTTCGTAAGCGTCGAAGGCGCCCAAAGCCCCCTTCAGGCAGCCGCGTGAGCATCAAGCATGTGACGGCCATGGCTCCCTCGTGGCTGTCTGCAAGCACCGATCTTCTGAGCCCAACCGGGGTACACGCCCTCCACGCCGCCCCCATCGGCCGCCTCTCTGCGCGACCTCCGGCTTGCCCCGTTCGCAAGTTCGAGCGCGGCGTGCGTGGCGTCAGCGACCGCGTGACGCTGATCGACCGCTGACGCCGTACGAGCGATGGGCCCGGCGGTCCTTGGACCGTCGGGCCACACGCGTTTCACCCGTCCCCACGTACGAGCCTGGCCACCAGCTCGGTGTCCCGCAGGTCCGCGAGGGCGACGTCTGCACCAGTGTCTCGCAGCGTGCTCTCGCAGCCCCCGGGCGGCTCACACCCCGGTACCGTCGCTCGTCCGACTCACCGTCCCACCGCCTCGACGTCCGTTACGGGCGGCTGCGGGGAGGAGCCGCCGTCGACGCCCGCCTGAGACCGTCGACGCACCCCGAGCACCCGCAGCCACGCGGCCAGCGCCTTCGCCCCTGACCCGGCGGCCAGGCCCCAGGCCGCGCCCAGCGCTCCGGCCCAGGCGTAGCCTGCGTACAACAGCCCTACCGAGAGCAGCGAGAAGGCCACCTGGACGGGGAGGGTCTCGCGGGGGCTGAGCACCCGGAGGGTGAGCAGGGCGCTCACGCCGAGGCCCATCAGCGTGTACTGCGTGCCGGTCGCCGGCAGCAGTTCCGCGACCGCGGGCCAGGTGTCGCCGAGGACCTGGCGGCCCCAGTGGTCCGGGAGGTGCCACCATGCCGTCCCCCATGCCGCGCCGACGGCGGCCAGGGCTGCGCCCAGCAGGACGGTGGCCCGGACCACGGCCCGGCCTCCGCCGAGCCGGTTCAGCAGGGGCGGGCCGAAGCCCTGGGCGGCGCCGAAGAACACGTTCAGCGGGCCGAAGAGCGCGGAGGCGCCGCGCAGCGCCCCGGCCGCCAGCGGGCTGCCCAGTGCGCCCAGTCCCAGCACCGCGAGCTGGCTGGAGCCGTTGCCGACGGCGAACTCGACGGCGAAGCGCTGCCCCAGGTGGCCGCGGACGGCGTACTGGCCCAGATCCGTGCCGGCTCCGGTCAGCGTCCGCCGCAGCAACAGGGCGGCGAGCGCGAGGCTCGGCAGGGCGGCGAGGCCCCACGCCAGCACCAGCCGGGCCGGGGAGGCCCCGTCGGGCTGCAGGGCCAGGACCGTCACGGTGGAGGCGAGCCGCAGCCCGTCCGCCGCCAGCGCGTGGTGGGGGCGGCCCAGCAGCGAGAAGCAGTACCGTGCGGCGTCCTGGAGCAGGACGACCGGCAGGACCGCGCCGAGCGTCGTGAGCGCCCGCCCGGGGGCGGGAGCCGCCCAGCCGGCGGCGGCGAGAGCCGCCCCGACGGCGCACGCCGACACCGCGGTGAACGCCAGCGCCGAGCGACAGGCCGTCGCCACGCGGCCGGCGTCGCCGCGTACCAGCACCAGCGCCTGCCCGACGTAGGACATGAACAGGCCGAGGACCACGGTGAACACCAGGTACACCATGGAGAACCGCGCGAACCCGGATGCTGTCGACAGCCGTGCGGCCAGGACGAGCACCAGGATGTTGGTCAGTCCGGCGGCGCCCTGGTCGAGTACCGAGGCGAGGGCCGCGGTACGCGTCCGCAGTGCGCCGTTTCCGGCGCTCACGTCGGCGCTCGTTCCGGCGCTCACGAGCGATCGGGCGGTACGACGACCCCCAGCGCCATCGTCGTCGAGGCGTCGCCGAGCTCGGCTTCCTCCGCCCCGCGGCCCCGGTCGTCGCGGTAGTGGTCCGCGACGGACCAGGACGGGTCCACGGAACGGTGTCCGGCCGCCGGCTCGCTGGCGGAACCCTCGGTGGAGCCGCGCCGCTTGCCCCGCTTGCTCTTCTGCTCCTGCCCGGTCCTGCCCTGCTGTCCCCGGTGCATGACCGTGCCCAGCACGGTGCCTCCCGCACCAGTGATGAGGTCCCGCAGCCGGGCCAGCTGGGAGCGGTGCACGCCGCGCGGATCGCACACCACCAGCACTCCGTCGACCCGGTCGACCAGCGCCAGCGCGTCGGCGTAGGCGAACACCGGCGGAGTCAGCACGATCACGGTCACCTTCGGGTCGTCCGCCTCCTCCACCAGCCGGGACATCTCCGGCGAGGTCAGCGCCCGCGCCACGTTGCGGACCCGGGTCCCGGGCACCAGGGCGAAGCTGCCCGACTCGCCCGCGTCCACGGTCAGCCTCCGCCGCCCCGGCCAGTCGTCGGACTCCGCACCGTGCCCCCAGCGCGGACCGCTGATCTCACGGGCGCGCAACTGCCCCTCCAGGGACGGCCGGCGCAGCTCGGCCTCGACGATCAGCACGCGTTTGCCGGTCTCGGCGAACGACGCGGCCAGATTGACGGCCACGGCGGCCGCCGTACGGCTGGAGCCGCGCGGCGCGGCCACCAGGAGCCGTCGCCGGTCGGCGAACCGCCGGTCGTAGGCGAGCCGGTAGGCGATCGAGCGGTACTCCTCGGCCAGCGGGGAGTCCTGGCGGTCCTCGGTCAGCAGCGGATCGGTGTCCCGGGTGCGCGGCAGCGCACCGAGGACCGGGGCGCGCAGCGCGCGGGCCACGTCCCCCTCCGAGCGTGCCGCCGGGTCGAAGACCAGCCGCGCCCACGCGATGAGCAGGCCGAGCGCGATGCCGACGGCGCCGCCCAGCCCCAGCGACAGCGCCCACCCGGGGCCGTCGGAGGCGGTGGGCACCGTCGCCTCCTTGATCACCTTGCCGGGTGTCGTGTCGAGCGACCGCAGGTCGCTGATCCGGTTGCCGAGCTCCGTGATGCGGCCCAGCAGGTTGGCCTTGACGGTGTAGTCCGCCTCGGTGCCGACGCCGTTCTCCAGCTTCGCGGCGAGCTCGTCGTGCTGCTTGGAGACCGGATCGAGCTGCTGCTGCAGCCCTTCGAGCATGGCGTCCCGGGTGCGGTCGGTGTCCTGTTCGCGGTCGTCGAGATACGCCTTGACCAGAGCGTTGGCGTGCCGCGCCGACACCTGGGGGTCCTGGGAGGTGTAGCTGAAGCTCAGCACCTGCGACTGCGGCGGGTTGGTCACCTGCAGGCCCTCCAGCAACGTCTCCGCGTCCCCGCGGAAGCCGAGCGCGTCCGCTGCGAGTTTCGCCGTTCTCCTGCTCGTGGCGGCTTGCCGCTCGGTGTTCATGTCGAGGATCTTGTCGGCCGCGACGCTCGGATTGAACGGGTTCTCGATCGCGGCGCGCACCACCACGTCGCTGGTGGCCACATAGGTGTCGGATGTGCTGTAGCCGAGCCAGGCACCGCCCAGCAGACCGAGCAGCACCCCGCCGACGATCAGCCTGGGATACCTCAACAGCTGCCGGAACTGGTCCCGCAACAGGTCCGGTTCGTCGTCCGCCCCGGTCACCGGCGCCGTGTCCGCCGTACCTTCATGTGACTGCGTCATGTCGCCGATCCCCTCACCGCCGGGCGCTGTCCTGACAGCACTTCGTCGAGAAGCGCGTCGTAGCGGGCCAGTCCCCCCGCCCGGCTCAGATGGGCCGCCACGTGGCGTGGCCCCGCGGCTCCCAGCCGCGCGGCCGCCGCCGGGTCGGCGGCCAGATCACGTACCGCCGTCAGCAGGGCGGCCGGGTCCTCCGGCGGCACCAGGACACCGGCGCCGGAGCGCCGTACCTCCCAGGCGGTGCCGCCGCCGTCCGCGACCGACGCGACGACCGGCCGGCCGGCCGCGAAGTACGACGTCAGCTTGGACGGCACGCTCATGTCGAGCACCGAGGCCCGCTGGGTCACGGCCAGCACATCGGCCGCCGCGAGCATGTCCGGGAAGTCGCCCTCCGGGGCCGACTGCAGGAACTCCAGGTTGGGCACGCCGTCCGCGAACCGCCGAAGGGTCTCGCGCTGGTTGCCGTCCCCCATGAGCACCACGCGGACGGCCGGGTCCAGACGCGCCGTCTCCACCAGCACTTCCAGGCCCTGCTTGAGGCCCATGTTCCCGGAGTGCAGGACGACGGTGTCCGAGGGAGCCCAGCCGAGTCGGCGCCGGATCTCCTCGCGCGGCCCGGCCGGGGCGGCCACATGGGACCAGTTCGGCAGGGTCCGGATCCTGTCGGGGGCCACGCCGAGGGCGGTGACCTTGGCGGTGAACGTGTCGTGGATGACGCCGACGAGGTCGGCCCGCCGTAACACGTACGCCTCGACGCGCGCCGCCGCGGCCGACGCCCGGTCCCCGCCCTCGATGCCGCTCTGCGCGGCGGCGGCTCCCATCAGATCCTGGACGACGGGCACGTAGGGCACCCGCCAGCGGGCCGCGAGCCGTGCCCCGGCCACACCACCCGCGAGGCTGGGCAGTTGGGCGATGACGGCGTCCGGCCGCGGCATCCGCGGTGGAGCGGTGAGCTTGTGCGCCAGCAGCGAGCCCTCGAACAGGGCTCGCCGCACCGCCGTCTGCCGGCGTGGGACGGTGTGCCGCCTGCGGTGCACCGTCACTCCCTCGCGGATTTCGGTGTGCCGCCACCTTCCCCGGTACTCCGGGTCCACCGACCACGACGGGTAGTGCGGCATGCCGGCCAGCACGTGGGTCTCGTGGCCCTGTGCCGCCCAGTGCTCGGCGATCTGGGCGGCGTAGGGACCTATGCCGGTGTGTTCCGGCGCGTAGTTGGTCGACACCAGAAGCAGCCGTCTGTGCCGCCCGGCGCCGGGCGGTCCGGCCGACCCGGATTCGCTCATCGTGTGCCCCCCTCGTGACGAACGATTACTCAGGTACCTTAATCGTTCACACGTCCCTCGCTTGTGTGCACGATAGTGTCAGCCCGACATGCGGGGGGGAGGAACTGCTTCAGGGGGCAAGTCGTCATGGCAGAAGGCAAGTTGTACCGGGTGGGGTATGCCCCCGGCGCCTACGACCTCTTTCACATCGGGCACTTGAACATCCTGCGCCACGCGCGGGAGCGCTGTGACTACCTGGTGGCAGGGGTGGTGTCGGACGAGATGGCCGAACTCGCCAAGGGCAGGCGCCCGGTGATCCCGCTCATCGAACGCCTGGAGATCGTCCGGAACATCAAGTACGTGGACGCGGCCTTCGTGGAAACCGTCCCCGACAAACTGGAGACCTGGCAACAGGTCCGCTTCGACGTCCTGTTCAAGGGGGACGACTGGCGCGGGACCCCCAAGGGGGAGCGGCTGGAGCGCGACTTCGCCGCGGTGGGCGTCGACGTCGTCTACTTCCCGTACACCGTGCACACCTCCAGCACCCAGCTGCGCCGGGCACTCGACGCCCTGACACACGGGAAGGGGCACCCGGCGGATCAGGCCGGGGCCGGGGACCGTCAGGGACTTTCGCAACAGGCCCTGCGGCCGTAGGCCCTGTCGCTACGTCACTTTCCCGTCCGCCCCTCGGCGGCTGCGGCCGGGCGGCTGAGCTCCCGGAACCACTTGGCCAGGAACAGCGGCAGGTAGAGCACCGCCGCCACGCCCAGCAGGCCGTACCCCCACAGGAACAGCTCTCCCCCGCCCAGCAGCAGGAACACCAGGCAGAAGACGCCGTGGTCGACCGGGAGCAGCGCCACCGCACGCAGGGTCGACGGCGGCGCGGGGGCGCTGCCCGGGGCGGGCTTCGGCTTCAGCTGTTCGGTGAGCAGACCGCCGAAGAACGTGACGATCGCGGCGAAGAGGAACCCCAGGGGGAGTGCCAGCCACGCGTCGGAGCCTGCGCCGAAGTGTCCTGGGTGGCGGTAGAGGGTGAGCAGTACGGCGGTGTGCAGGGCCGTGATCTTGGCGCAGTCCACCACGTGGTCCAGCCACTCGCCCGCCGGGCTTCCGCCGCCCCGCAGCCGTGCCAGCTGCCCGTCCGCGGAGTCGAAGGCGAACCCGACAGCCAGCGCCAGCCACACCACCAAGCCCGTCCCCCACGACGGCTCGGCGAAGGCGAGCACCGCCACGCCGGCGAAGCTGAACCCGGCGCTGATCAGCGTCACCTGGTTGGGAGTCAGTCCGGCGACGTACGAGCCGGCCGCCAGCAACCGGCCCGTGGGGCGATTGACGAACCTCGAGTACAGCGACACCCCGCCGGCCCGCTTCTGCGCTCCCCGCAGCCGTCCGAGCGCCTCGCCCAACGACATCGCCACTCCGGCGGCTCTGTCGCTCACCTCCGTCATCGGCACCCCCTGTGCTTTCCAAGCGCGCGTGCGTGTGTCCATGATGACAGCACCCTTGGTGCCGCCGCCTCGGGGCTCGGCGGTTCAGCCCGCGGACGCCGGAGACTTCTTCGCCGAGGCCGGGATCGCCTCGTCCTGCCGAATGGCCTCCCACAGCGCGGAAGCCCGCGGCTCGGCCGCCACGACTCGGTTGGGATCGGCCTTGTCGTACTTCACCGGCAGCATGACGGTCTCCAGGGAGCCGGGGTCGATGCCGTTCATGCTGCGCCCGAAGTCGACCAGTGCGGTCAGCGAGGCGAGTTCGGAGTCCGTGGTCAGCGCCTTGGTCATGGACTGGGCGATCTGGTAGGACTTCACGGGGTTGCCCAGCAGGTCCTGCTTCTTCACCTCGCTGAGCAGGGCCGTCAAAAACTGCTGCTGGAGGCCGATCCGCCCCAGGTCGGTGCCGTCGCGGTAGCCGTAGCGGGTGCGGACGAACTTCAGGGAGTCGGCGCCGTTCAGACGGTGGGTTCCGGCGTCCAGGGTGAAACCGCCCTTGGTGTCGTGAATGGGTTCACGGACGTCGACCGTCACGCCGCCTATGTCGTCGACCAGTTCCTTGAAGCCGACGAAGTCGATCTCCAGGAGGTGGTCGATCCGCACCCCGGACATCTGCTCCACGGTCTTCACCACACAGGCGGAACCGGCAGCGGAGTAGACCGAGTTGAACATCACGCGGGTGGCCGGACCCAGTTCGGTGCCGTTCGCCCTGGTGCAGGACGGGCGGTCGACGAGGGTGTCGCGGGGAATGCTGACCGCGACGGCCTCGGAGCGGTTCTCGGAGACGTGCAGCACCAGCGCCGTGTCCGAACGGGCACCGCTCACCGCGCCGCTGTCCAGTTCCGCGTTGTCACCCGCGCGGGAGTCCGACCCCAGCACCAGGATGTCGGTCGCCTGTAGCGCGGCGGGAGCCTTCTCCGGACGGTTGTCCCCCAGGGCCCGGTCGATGTCCACGCCCTTGATGTTGCTGTCCAGGCCGCGGTACATCCACCATCCGGTCCCTGCGGCGCCGAGGAGGACGACGGCGCACCCGATGCCGAGGATGCGCAGCGTCCGGCGACGGGCCGACGTACGGCGGGGGGCGGGCACGGGGCCGGGAGAGGAGGAAACCGCCCGCCCGTCCTCGTCGGCCGATGACATCGCCTCTGCCATTGCCCCGTTTCCCCTTCCCATGCCTGTTTCCGCACCTGACCCGAGATGCCGGCGCGTGGTCATGCGACCGCGGAGCCTGAGTGGCGTGGAGGGGGAAGGGGCACTCCGCACGGACGGCCGCGGTCGTCGGTGAACTATAAACGACCGCGAACGCATAGTGAGGCGTTCCGCACAGCTTGCTGTCACGGGCCGGGGGGCGGGGGGACCGGGCCGGCGGCCCGCGCGACGCGCGGGCGCTGGAAGATGCCGCCACTCGGCGACCTCTTCGTGATCAGGATCGGCGACACGCACACGCCCCTCCGCGAGCAGCCGCTGGACCAAGTCGATCGCCTTCGCCCGTCGGGCGCGAGCGACCGGGCGCTCGCTGTACGGCGCGGGGCCGCGTCGACGCCCATCCGGCCTGCTGGCCTGCACTTGTGTGTCGCCTTCCGACGACGCCGGGGCCCCGGGACGGCAACCACGCCGAAGGGAGAACTGTCCGGCCTCCGTGACCTCCGCGCGCACGTCCCTGCCGCTGCGCCGGACCGTCAGCAGACCACGGTCACGCAGCGCGTATGCCGACCGCCAGTCCCCCGGTGCCCACCCTGCGGCATCCTCCCCGGACGCAAGCCGTCCGAGAAGCGCGCGTTGCCGTTCGTTCGGGGCAGACCATCGATCCACAATCCCTATAGCCCACACGTGCCCGCACGCCCTGCACAGAGCCGAAAGTGCGGCTCCTGCCAGTGGGAGTGCTCTGGGACTTTCCTGGGACTTCCGGCTGCATCAGCCGGTACGAGCGTGAAACAGCCGAAAGGCCATTCATGCAGGTCAACGATGCGAGATGGCCAGACGGGGCAGGTCAGGGCGTTGGCTGGTCTCTTCCGGGACATCTGAAGGGTCCGAGGAAAAGCAGCGCGAAACCCCTCCTGACCTGCACAGATGCGGGGCAGGGGGGACTCGCAGTTGCCCCTGGGACTTCTCTGGGACATGCACGTCACGTGTTCGTTCATCGAGAACGGTTCTCACCAGGGGCCAGGTGATACAGCCGCAGGCCAGCGCGAGTAGGCCGAGGCTCCGAGCGCCTCACCCGAAGACCCCCAAGCGTCACGTCCGGCCAGAGCAGCGTGGTCTCCGAACCCCTGCGGCCGGAATCCGGCGGCGGTTCCGCAGCACGGTGCTGGTGACGCCCACGTCCTTCTTCACAGGGCCGGAAGGATCTCGGCCCATTCTGACGACAAAGGCGAAGAAGGTGCCAGGGACGACTTCCCGCTATCCGAGAGCATCGCGGTGGACATCGGTATCGGTCGCCGCCAGCACCACGACCCGAGTCCGGGTGGGATCGAGCACGGCGAAAGCCAGGTCCGAGGTGTCGTGGTGGAACCAGTCCGTGAACGCCATGAACCGCAACCACCGGTGATCCGCCGCGCGCCGCACCGCTTCCAAGAGGGGTACGCAGGTGGGCAACCCCATGAGCGCGTAGAGACTCTCCCAGGCATACAGCCGCGCGTACGCACCGCCCTGCCCCTGGCCGTTCACTCCGCCGACGTACGAAGCCGAGAACAGTTCGTTGAGCACATCGTCGGGTGTCGTCACGCGGGCGAGCGCGCTCCCCCGGCGGCTGCCCTCACCCGCCAGACAGCGCAAGGGCAGTTCCTTGATGAAGGAGATGCCGAAGTCGTCGGGGCTGAGCGGGCTCGGCAGCGTGAAGAACCGTGCCTCGGGCTCACGGGCCCAGCCGCCGGCCGTGAACGGTCGGGCGGCCGCGTTCGCCCGACCGTCGTCCCGGGCGTCCTCGGCCCCGCGGCCGACGACGGCGCCGCCGTCGGTCGAGGGAGCCTCCGGGAAACGCGACCGTAGCTGCTTCGCGGTCTTGATCGACCCCAGCCCCCGGACACGAACGGCGAAACGGTGCTCGATGTCCAGTCGCGCCCCTGGCAGCCGAGCCAGCGGATGCCCCAGCTCACGCAGCTTCTCGGCGTACGCCTCCAGGGAGCGGCGACCGGCCCCCGAGCCGATCAGCGCCAGCTCGCCCAGGAGACAGGCCCGTAGCTCGACCGCCGGATCCGGAATCCCGTCCGGCACCTCACCGAACAGAGGCTCGATGTCGCGCAGATGCTGAGTCTTGACCAGCTTCGCGGCCACGGAACGCAGGAGCCGATCGCCTTCGCCGGGAGGCATGGCCCCTTCGGACAGCAGCCGGTTCACGAGGTCCACAGCGAACGTCACACTGTCCCGGGAACGCGTGTCGGCCAGAGTCTCGGCGATCCGCCCGACAGCTCGCGCCGCCGAGGCTTCAAGGGGGCCGTCGCCGGTCGTCGTCCGGCACAGCTTCTCCGCCGCTTCGTACATTCCCCTTGGTCCGAGCTCAGCCAGATGCTGCGACTCCCGCCCGGGCCGCTCCCCTTGTTGTCCGTCGGAAGCGCCGACGCCGGGTGTCTCTTCGTTGTGGCTCACGCCCCGAGTCTAAGAGCTGGAGATCAAGTAACTTTGCTGAGCCATACGTGCCTTGACTGGAGCCGTGCGACGGGGGAAGAACGTGGGAAACCGGCCAACGGACTGGCATGTCCTTGATCTGGACAAGGACCCGACCCCCGGCGATCCGCAACGAGTGCGCAGGCTGGCGAAAGTCCTGCACGACTTCGCCGACGACGTGTCCGACGCCCTGCGCCTGGTCAAGAACATGGCGGGCGAGAGCACACTTGCGGAGTGGGCGGGCAAGTCGGCCACGGTCTTCAAGGAGGAGTTCTCGGGCGTCCCGAACACCTCCCGGTACCGACCGTGCGCTACTGCAGATCGACCAGGACGAGGTCGACCGCCGCTTCTACGCCATCGTCACCGACCTGGTCGGCACCCCCACCGAGCTGGTCGACGAGGAGGGCCGGGTCGCCTGGCGGGCACGCACGACGCTGTGGGGCACGCCGGTGGGCGGTCCCGCCGGCCCGGTCGACTGCCCTCTGCGCTTCCCGGGCCAGTACCACGACCCGGAAACCGGCCTCCATTACAACTTCCGGCGCTACTACGACCCCGAGAACGCCCGCTACATCAGCCCGGACCCCCTGGGCCTCGCTCCCGCGCCGAACCACCACGCCTACGTCCTCGACCCCCTTCGCTGGACCGACCCGTGGGGGCTGGTGAGCTGCGAGAGCAGCAGGCACGGCATCACGGAGGAACGCGAGGCCCACATCGAGGGACAGCACGGCCCGGGCGCCCAGGACCGCGTGCGGGACAATGCCGACCCCACCGGGCCGGAACCCTCACTGCCAGGTGAGTTCTACGAGGACTTCTTCTGGGAGGGCGACGACTTCGTCCTGGGCCGACGGCTCCGCGAGGGCGTCGACGGCACCCCCGCCACCCCCAACCCGCGCGCCAGGGCCGGGCAGGACACCCACCTGCACCGCTTCGAACACGGCGAGCCCGTGGGCATCAACGGCAGCGGGCGGGAGACCAGGGACGTGGAAGTCGTCATCCGCGACGGCCATATCCATACGGCGTATCCGGTCTGAGAGACCGACCTGCCCGGCACGGACTGGTCTAACGTGCCGGTGAACACCTGCCCCGGCAGCCAGTCCCGATTGTGAGGACCCACGTGCACATCGCGCCCCTCAGCCCCGACGATCCCGCCGAGCTGGGCGGATACGAGCTGCTCGGGCGGATCGGGCAGGGCGGCATGGGCCAGGTGTATCTGGGGGAGTCGCCGGGTGGGGAACCGGCCGCCGTGAAGGTGATCAAGCCGTCCGTCGTGGACTCCGAGACCCGGCTGCGGTTCGCGCAGGAGGTGGAGATCCTCAAGACGGTGTGGGGCGCCAGGATCGCCGCCCTCCTGGACGCCGACCCGGAGGCGGACCCGCCGTGGCTGGCGACCGAGTACGTCGAGGGGCTGGACCTCAGCAGGCATGTGGCCGCTCACGGACCGCTGGACGCCCTGCTCACCGCCTCGCTGGGCGCGACGCTCGCGGAGGCACTGGCCACGGTGCACAAGCAGGGGCTGCTGCACCGTGATCTCAAGCCGGCCAACGTGCTCCTCGGGCCCAACGGACCGAAGGTGATCGACTTCGGCCTCGCGGTGTTCGCGGAGTCAAGCGTGTCGCTGACCGCCGCCAACACGGTCGTCGGCACGCCCTCCTGCATGCCGCCCGAACAGGCGAACGGTGAGAAGCCGCTGACCCCCGCGGTCGACGTGTACGCGCTGGGTGCCGTGCTGCTGTTCGCCTGCTCGGGCCATGCTCCCTATCGGGCCGACAACATCCATCTCCTGTTCCACCAGGTCGTCGATCCCGCGACCGCGCCGGACCTCTCGGGCGCCCCGGAGGAGCTCGCGCCGCTGCTGACGGCGATGCTGGCCCACCGTCCGGAGGACCGGCCCGCGCTCGACGACGTCGTTCGGCAGTGCCGGGCCTTGATCGAGGCGCAGGGCCTGAAGGTCGCCCAGGCGCGGCGCAGGCTCACGAACTACACGGCCGCTCCGGCCCACGTCCTCGACGACCTGCTCGCCGTGAGCCGCCCGGCCACGGAAGGGCCGGCGACCCGCGCGCGAGCCACGGCGGACGGCCCGGTAGCCGCTCCATCCCCTCGGCAGGAACCGGGCAGCTCTACGCCTCGGCCGGCCCGGCAGGAGCCGAGCGGGTTCCGGACCGGCCGCCGGGCTCCCGAGGTGCCCTCGCCCGCGCCGCCGAAGCCGCCGGCCCAGACGCCGCCCACGGATCCGCGACTGCTCTTCGCCCGTGTCGACACCCCCACACCCCCACCGGCCGACGACGCGCCCGCCTCCCCGGTGGCAGGGCAGCCGCCGGCGGACAGAAAGGCGGAGCGGGACAGCGAGCGGCCCTCGCTCCCCTCTGCGGGCCGGGGCACCCTGGGCGGCGACGGCAGCGTGCGACGGCGCTCCGTGCGGCATTCCGCGCAGGCCCGGATCACCGCGCAGCGGTTGCGTGAGGCATACGCGGCCAGTACCCCCTTCTGACCCGTACGCCCCTGCGACCCGCGATAATGGCCGGGCCCTGATGGGGCCCTGACCATGTACGACCGAACCGCCTCAGGAGGCCACGAGTGACCGCCGTCCAGACAAGTGCGGAGCAGAGCGGCGTCACGACCGGCCAGGATCAGTACCCGGCCGGTGCGCAGGTGGTCGTGCGGGACGAGGAGTGGCTGGTCAGGAGCTCGATGCCGACGGAGGACGACGGTACCCGGATCGAGGTCGTCGGGGTGTCGGAGTTCGTCCGCGACCAGGAGGCCGTGTTCTTCTCCGGCCTGGACCGCATCGAGTTGCTCGACCCCCGTGAGACGACTCTCGTCATGGACGACTCCCCGAACTACCAGCGCTCCCGGCTGTTCCTGGAGGCGGTCCTGCGACGCACCGCGCTGCCCCAGTCGGAACGTCGGCTCGCGCTGGCCGACTCGTTCCTGATGGACCCGCTGCCGTACCAGCGGCGCCCCGCCGAGCTGGCCCTGTCCGGCGCCAACCTCCGCCCGCGCCTGCTGATCGCGGACGTGGTGGGCCTCGGCAAAACCCTGGAGATCGGTCTGACGCTGGCCGAGCTGATCCGCCGCGGCCGGGGCGAGCGCATCCTGGTCGTCACCCCGCAGCATGTGCTGGAGCAGTTCCAGCACGAGCTGTGGACGCGGTTCGCGATCCCGCTGGTGCGGCTGGACTCGGTCGGCATCGAGCGGATCCAGCGGGAGATCCCGGCCGGCCGCAACCCCTTCACCTCGTTCAAGCGGGTCATCGTCTCCATCGACACCCTGAAGAACACCGCCCAGTACCAGCATCATCTGGAGCAGATCCGCTGGGACGCGGTCGTCATCGACGAGTCGCACAACCTGATCAACCGCGGCTCCCTGCGCAACCAGCTCGCACGCACCCTCGCCCCCCGCACCGACGCCCTGATCCTCGCGTCGGCGACCCCGCACAACGGCGACGCGAAGTCGTTCGCGGAGCTGATCGGCCTGCTGGACCCGGTGGCGATCCGGGACCCGGAGAACTACCGCGCGGCCGACATCGAGCACCTCTTCATCCGCCGGACGAAGATCAGCCCCGAGGTGCGGGAGCAGATGAAGGGCCAGTGGGCGGACCGCGGCCCCTCCCGCTCCGTGCACTGCCCCGCCACCCCCGCCGAGGAGAAGATCTTCGAGGAGCTGGCGGCCGTCTGGCTGCCCGGTGACGGCGGCACCTCGGTGAGTTCGGTGCCCCTCTTCCCGTACACGCTGCTGAAGTCGTTCCTGTCCTCCCACGCGGCGCTGCGGGCCACGGTCTCCGCGCGGATCAAGACCCTGGAGAAGAAGGACGACCCGCAGGGCACCGCGGCCGAACTGGCGGCCCTCCACCGGCTGTCGGAACTGGCCGCCGGCCTCACCGAGGCGGACTCGGCGAAGTTCGCCGCGCTCGTCCGTCAGCTGCGCGAGGAGATCGGTGTCGGGCCCTCTTCCGACGAACGGGTCGTGGTGTTCTCCGAACGCGTGCAGACCCTGGAGTGGCTGGCCGAGGAACTGCCCGCGGCACTGGGCTTCAAGGGCCGGGCCGCCAGGGACTGCGTCCGGATCATGCACGGCGGTCTCTCCGACGAGCAGCAGATGGCCTGTGTCGAGGAGTTCGGCCTGGCCGACACGCCCGTACGAGTCCTGGTGACCGGTGATGTGGCCTCCGAGGGTGTCAACCTGCACCGGCAGTGTCACCAGTTGGTGCACTACGACGTGCCGTGGTCGCTCATCCGTATCGAGCAGCGCAACGGCCGTATCGACCGCTACGGGCAGGCCAGGCCCCCGGAGTTCCGCGCGCTGATCCTGACCAGCGAGGTCGAGGGGGCCAAGGACGACACGGTGGTCGCCGAACGGCTGCTGGAACGCGAGGACCAGGCCCACCGTTCCCTGGGAACGGCGGAGGCGGTGACCGGTCTGTACCGGGCGGAGGCGGAGGAGAAGTCCCTCATCCAGGACCTGCTGCGCGGCCGGACCGTGGACGAGTCCCTGGACGCCCGCCGCTCCGGCGAGGAGGTTCAGGACGCGGGTCTGGACGACTTCCTCGCGGACTTCTTCGGCCCGGTCGGCGAGGAGGCGCCACCGGCGCAGCCAACGGAAAGCGGCGGCGCCGCTCCCGTTGCCGCCCCGTCTGCCGCTGTCGGTACGGAGTCGTCGGGCGGCCGGGCCGTCGCGAGCCCCGTGCTCCCCCGGCTCTTCGACTCGACCGCGCAGTTCCTGGACGACGCGCTGCGCGAGGTGTACCCGGACGCCCGTGAGCGGCTGGACCTGGACCGCGACCAGCAGTCGGGACTGCTCTCGTTCCGCCCCCCGACGGAACTCGTCCACCGCCTCAAGGCGCTCCCGAGCGACTACCTGCGCGAGCAGCGGCTGCGCGAGCGCATGCTCGTGACGTTCAACCGCCGCCTCGCCGAACACTCCCTCCAGCGCGCCCGGGAGTCGTCGACGTCGAGCTGGCCGGAGATCTCGCTCCTCACGGACCTGCACCCGGTCGTCGAGTGGCTCACCGACAAGGTCCTCGTCGGGATGGGCCGCCAGGAGGCCCCGATGATCACGGCGAACGTGGCGGAGCCCATCTATCTCGTCCAGGGCGTGTACTCGAACAAGCTGGGCAGGCCCACGGTGGTGAAGTGGATGGGGGTCACCTGGCGGAAGGCGAGCAGGGAAGGCCTGGTCGACGACGACATGGTGGCGCTGCTGCGCCGCTGCGGTGTGGGCCCCACCATGGCGAACAAGCGCCGCTACCGCGATCCGGCGCCTCTGTGCGAGGCCCTCCCCGATGTCCTGGACATGGCCGAGGCGTTCCTCAACACGCACCGCGACGCCTGGGACGAACCGCTGCGCGAACCCATCGAGCAGTACAAGCGGCGGCTCGGCACCTGGCGCCAGCCCACTCTTGCCGGGGAGCGTACGAAGGAGCGCCTCGCCGATCTCGCCGACTCCCTGCTGACGACGGGCCGGCCACTGCTGCGGGTCCTCGCGGTGCTCGTGCCGGACCCGGACCGCGAGGACGACGACGGCCCGCCGCCCGTCTCCCTCACCGCCCCGGCCGCGTCCCCGTCCCGGTTCTGAGAGAAGCCCTGCCATGACGTACGACTCCCTCGTCAACCGCGGCGACTACTTCTCGGCCCACTATCTGGCCGAGGTGCTCCCGAAGGACCTCAAGTCGGGCCTGTTGCAGGCGTGGAAGGACCGCGAGGAGGCGGCGAAGCCGCCCGCCGGAGGTGCCGCCGCCACGGAGGCCGACGCACTCGACGCGTCGACGCCCGGCGCCGACGGGCTGCCCGTGACCCCCCGCGCGGGGCTGCGGGCGCTGCGCCGCGACTACTTCCGGGCCCGGTCGTTCTTCGCCCTCCCCGAGGACGAGGACGGCATCCGCGTGGTACGGGAACGCGACGAGGAAGAGGTGACCTACGGCGACTCGACGTGGCGGGAGCGGGTACGGGCGCTCAACGCCGAGGTGTTGCGCGCTCTCGGCTACGACGCCAAGCCGCGCACGCTCACCGTGGTGCGCGCCGGGCAGACCCATGAGATCCCGGTCGCCCATGCCGAGAAGGGCCTGGTCGCGGTGGACTGCGGCTGGGCTGCCGAACCGGATGCCGCCCTGGACAAGAACGGCCGGGGCCGGCTGCTGGAGCCGGTGCCACTCGACGGTCTTCCTTCGCTGGAGACCGGCGACAAGCTGGCGAGGTTCCTGTTCGCCTGCGAGGAGCCGCCCCGGTACGTGCTGCTGCTGTGTGGCGGGGTGATCGTCCTCGCCGACCGGGTGGTGTGGGGCGAGGGCCGCTCTCTCGGCGTCTCCCTGGACATCGCGCTCCAGCGCAACGACACCAGAGTGGGCGGCGAACTCGACACGGTGGCCGCGCTCTTCGGCGCGGACTCGCTGCGCACACCGGAGGAGGGCGGCGAGAACCCGCTCGCGGAACTCGTCGGCAAGTCCGCGAAGCACGCGGTGGGTGTCTCCAGCGAACTGCGCGACGGCCTGCGCAAGAGCGTCGAACTCATCGCCAACGAAGTACTGGAGCGACTGCGCGAGCAGGACCTGCGCCCCGAGGACATCGGCGAACTCTCGGAACTGGGTCGGCAGTTGACGCGCGAGTCGCTGCGCTACCTCTACCGGATCCTGTTCCTCCTCTACGCCGAGGCCCGCCCCGACCTGGGCATCCTGCCGGCCGACTACCCCGAGTACCAGCAGGGGTACGGCCTCGGCCGCCTCGCCGAACTGATCGCCGACCGGGAACCGATCAGCGACACCGCCCGCAAGGGTTTCTACCTCTACGAGTCCCTGGACCTGCTCTTCGGCAAGGTGCAGGACGGCTACCGCCCGCGCCGCACCCACGGCGTGGAGGCGACGGTCGACGGCATCGACGCCAAGACCAGCGAGGACGTCGGCCTGCGCTTCGAACCGCTGCACAGCAAGCTCTTCGAGCGTGACGCCATCCGGCTGATCGGCGACGACAGCCTCCCCGACCCGCGCTTCGACTCCGACGAGGCCCTGGCCCGGGGCGAGTCCGTGCGCTACCTCGACACCCGGCTGCGCAACGCCACGCTCCACCAGGTGCTGCACCACCTGATGATCACGCGGGGCAAGCGGGGCGAACGCGGCGGCTTCATCTCCTACGCCCAGCTCGGCATCAACCAGCTCGGCGCGGTGTACGAGGGCCTGATGTCGTACAGCGGCTTCATCGCGGGCGAGGAGCTGTACGAGGTCGCCAAGGGCGGCGACCGGAAGGACGGCTCCTGGCTGGTCCCCAAGTCGAAGATCGGCGAGTACGACGACTCGGTGTTCGTACGTCGCCGGGACCGGCACACGGGCGAGGACGTCCGGGTGCGGTACCCCCCGGGCTCCTTCGTGTACCGCCTCTCCGGCCGCGACCGGCAGACCTCCGCCTCGTACTACACACCGGAGTCGCTGACGAAGGTCACCGTGCAGCTGGCCCTCCAGCAGCTGCTCACCGAGGAGACCGAGGCGAAGGAGCTGCTGAACTGGCGGATCTGCGAGCCGGCGCTCGGCTCGGGCGCGTTCCTCAACGAGGCGATCAACCAGGTCGCCGCCGAGTATCTGCGGCGCAGGCAGAGCGAGCTGGGCCGGTCGATCGACACCGAGCAGTACGCCGTCGAACTCCAGAAGGCCAAGGCGTACATCGCCCTGCACAACTCCTACGGGGTCGACCTCAACGAGACGGCCGTGGAGCTGGCCGAGGTGTCGCTGTGGCTCAACACGATGCACCCCGGTATGGAAGCGCCCTGGTTCGGTCTGCACCTGCGGCGCGGCAACTCGCTGATCGGCGGGCGGCGGGAGCTGTACGCCGCCGACCGCCTGAAGAAGGGCGGCTGGCTGGGGACCACTCCGGAGCGGTTCGCGCTGGCGGACGCGGTGGGGGGTGCGACCCTGCCGGAGGGCTCGGTGCACCACTTCCTGCTTCCGGCGAAGGAGTGGGGCGCGGTCGCCGCCGAGAAGGAGGCGCGCGCGCTCGCCCCGGAGGCGGCGAAGGCGCTGGGCGCGTGGCGGAAGGCGATCACCAAGTCACCGACGGCCCGGCAGACCGCCCGGCTTCAGGGGCTCGCCCGGCGGGCCGAGTACCTGTGGGGGCTGGTCGTGCGGCGCCTGGAGCTGTCCGAGCGGGACATCTCGCGGCGCATCGGAGTCTGGGGCGCGGAGGACGACTGGCTGCGGCGGCCGGAGGTCGCGGTGCAGCGGGACGAGGTGCTGGCCGACCTCCATGCCGAGGACACGCCGTACTGGCGGCTCAAGACGCTCATGGACGCGTGGTGTGCGCTGTGGTTCTGGCCGGTGCAGGGCGCTGCGCTGCTGGACGGTACGGACGAACGGTATGCGCGGGCCGAGGCGTTGGCGGAGCGGGCGGCGGAGTTCGAGGCGGCCGGGGTATCGGCTGCGGCTGGTGAGGAGGACTCCGGAGTTCTGATGGCCTGGGAGGCGGACGCGCTGCCGGGTTTCTCGGCTGAGCCTCAGCAGATGACTCTGACGCGCGATTCGGTGTCGCGCCGCCGTAAGGGGCGTCGCGAGGAGCGGGTCAAGGGGCAGCGGCGAGAGGTCATTCCGCTGGCGGGGCTGGACGACTGGCTCGACTTCGCCGAGGCGTTGCTTGGGACGCAGGACGTGCCGAGTGAGTCGCTGGTGTCGGCGTTCGAGACGCTGGACGATCTGTCGGTGTACGAGGGCGAGTTGCCCGAGTGGATGGGCATGGAGCGGTTCCACAGGCTCGGGGATCGGTTCCTGTGGGCGGCCATGGCGAGGGATGTGGCTAAGGCGCAGGGGTTCTTCCACTGGGAGTTGGAGTTCGCGCAGGTGTTCGCGCGGGGTGGGTTTGATTTGCAGGTGGGGAATCCGCCTTGGGTGCAGCCGCATTGGCATGAGGACCAGGTGTTGGCCGAGCTGGAGCCGTGGTTTGTACTAGCAGAGAAGCCAGGTGCGGCAGAGCGGCGTTTGCGCAAGGAAGAAGCATTGACTGCTTCCGGAAGCAGGTACTACCTCGGAGAGTTGGCCACGAACGCTGCTGTTTCAGCCGCGATGAGCAGTCCGGCTACATATCCGCTGCTAGCAGGAACGAAGAGTGACCTCTACCGGGCTTTCATGGCACAGGTCTGGCGCCATATCGCAGAGCATGGCAGCGCAGGACTGATCCATCCAGACACACACTTCGGCGGTGTACGCGAGGGATCCATCCGAGCCGCCACTTACCGGCACCTCCGCGTACACGCTCACTTTGTGAACTCATCCAGATGGGCGTTCGAAGATCTGAATTGGTCCCAGGAATTTGGGATGCACATCTACGGCACACCACGAGAACCCGATTTCCTGCACCTCAGCGAGCTACGCGGGGCCGACGTTCTCCCTGCATCCTTGGCGCACGACGGAAGCGGTCCGACACCCGGCATCAAGCACAACGGCTCATGGGACATCCGACCGCATCGTGACCGCGTGATGCGTGTGGACAGCAGACTGCTTGCCAACTGGCAAGCTTTGACTGGTTCGACGGGTTCGGCTGCCGAGACTCCTCTGCTCTACCCGGTCCTGCGCGGCGAGCAAGGGGCTATCGATGCACTTGCGGCTTACCCAAACAGCCTCGCCAGTTACGCTCCGTTGATTACAACGGGATACGATGAAGGCGCCGCAAAGCGAGATGGCTTGATTCGCTGGGGCAACCAGGAAACGTCCGATTTCCGGGATGTAATTCTCCAAGGTCCACACTTCGCGTCGGGTCTCCCCTTCTCAAAGAAGCCGCGAATTCCATGCCGAAGCAACAGGGACTGGGATTTGCTCACGCCGACACAATTGCCAGAGGCTTACGTCCCCGTGACCAACTATGTGCGGGCCACCGACGAGGCGACGTACCTGGCAGCCCAGAATTCCTGGCACGGAAGGCCGTCCAGCACATTCTTCCGCCTGGCTTGGCGAAGGATGATTCCCTTTGACAGTAGCCGCTGCCTCCACGCTGCCGTTATCCCACCCGGCCCTGCACACATCGACAGTGTTTCCTCGATGGCCTTGACCGACAATCGGCTGACCACCCTCAACTCGGGTTTCTGGGCTGCGCTTCCATTGGACTACCTACTGCGAATCACTGGCCGCCGCCACCTCCAGACCAGCGAAGCGCGCAAGATGCCCGCCCCCGATCCCAAGCATCCACTTGCCCCAGCCCTCCTCCTCCGTACGCTTCGCCTGAACGCCCTCACCAGTCACTACGCTCCCCTTTGGGCGGAGCTATTCGATCCCCGCTGGGCGGGCTACGAGGACTGGGCTAATCCCCACTGGCCCCACCTGAAGCCCCTCGCGGCAGGCCTCAAGCCGACCTGGGAGTACAGCACTCCACTCCGCAGCGAGCACGAACGCCGGGCCGCGCTCGTCGAGCTCGACGCCCTGGTAGCTGTCTGGCTCGGCATTACCGCCGACCAGCTCGCCGCGATCTTCAAGTCCCGCTACCCGCAGCTATACGCCTACGAATCGGTGACCTACTTCGACGTCAATGACCGAAAGATCGCAGGTGACTTCAACGTCTTCGGCAGCGGCCAGACCAAGCAGGACTACCTCGATCTCCTTGCCCACCTGGAGGACCCGGAGCGCACCCCTCCCCCGGAGGGCTTTCAGGCCCCCTTCTACAAGGCCGACCGAGAGGCCGAGATGAGGGCTGCGCACGCGCACTTCCAGGCCCGGCTGGACGCGGAGATCGCCGCCGGACGCTGCACACCACCCGGCCGCGAAGCCGTACAGGCGTAGTCGGCGAGCCTGGCCAGACACAGGTCTGCCCCTGACACAGTGCCAGGGGCAGACTCAGCGCCCTATCGGCCGGCGAAGCCGACGAACGCGTCCCAGACCGCCGCTTCGACCGCAAGGCCAGGGCGGGCTATGTCCTTCGAGTCGCGTACGTGGACGATGTGAGGGCGGACGGCGACCTCGACACACTCGCCTCCGTCGCCGGTGCTGTAGCTGCTCTTGAACCAGGCCAGTTCGGGCTCAACGCTCATGTCTCTCCCAGCAACTTCTCTACGTATGCCAGTGACTCACTCGGCGTGAGGGCCTGTGCTCTGAGAATCCCGTAACGGGCCTCAAGCTCCCGGACCTTCGACTGCCCTGAGTAGAGGCGGCTGTCGCCTTGCACCTCCGCATAGGCGATCCTCCGCCCTTCAGGTGTATCGATCAAGGTGAACGGGCCACCCAGTGCGCCGTGGTCCTCGCGACTCACCGGCATGACCTGGATCTCGACGTTCCGCTTATGGCCGATGAGCAGTACCTGCTCCAACTGGCCCCGCAGAACGTCCTTACCCCCGAGAGGCCTCTGGAGCACGCACTCTTCCAGGACAAAGCTCACCAGCGGCGCGGGCTTGCGCGCGAAGATCTCCTGCCTCGCCAGACGTGCGCTCAGCCCTTGCTCGATCCGATCCTCGTCAAGTAGTGGGCGGCGGACGGAGAACACTGCTCGGGCGTACTCCTCGGTCTGCAACAGGCCCGGGACGGCGTACATCGCGTATACATGCAACCCAACCGCCTCCCCCTCCAACCTGGCCGCATCCCGAAAGAACGCCGGAAACTGCGCCCGCGCAACCTCCTCCTTCATCTCCTGGAGGACCCCACCCGCGTCCAAGACCTCGTCCGCCTGGTCGATGAACCTCGGCGGCGGCACCCGACGCCCCTGCTCGTACGCGGCGATGGTCGACACGGAGTAGCCCGTCATCGACCCGAACTCGGCCCGCTCCAGCCCCGCCCGTAACCGGAACCGCTTCAACTGGCGCCCGAAGACCCGCAGAATGCCGGACCCCGCCCCCGACTCCCGCTCCTCCCCCTCCGCCCCGGGCTCCTCCTCGGTCAACCCAGCCACCTCGCTCATGCTCCGCACCACCTCCCCGGCCAACGCGGCCCCGCGCCGACCGTCACGCACCGCCCCGCCTACACACACCGACACCTCACGTACAGCTATCGCCCGTGTGCACGTCGTATCTCGTCACGGTAAAACCGGCACGTCAGCGTGGACCACATGAACAACGAAACTTCCCCCGCACCGGGGGCGGCGGCACTCAGCCCTGTCCGCCGCGAGTTCGCGATGCGCTTCACCTCGTCCACCCGCGGCGCACGCCTCGCCCGGCGCCTCGTCTCCCACCGGCTGGACTCCTGGGGCCACCCGTACACCGGGAACGCCAACGAGACGCTGTCCCTGATCACGTCGGAGCTGGCCGCCAACGCCGTACGGCACGGGCATGTCGCCGGGCGGGACTTCCACCTGCGACTGGCCGAGACCGCCGGCGGCCCGCGCACTCTGCGCGTCGAGGTCACCGACACCCGCACCGAACACGTACCGCCGCTCACGGCGCAGGAGCCGCCCGGGGACCAGGAGTCGGGGCGGGGCCTGCTCATCGTCGGCCAGTTGGCCACCCGTTGGGCCGTCACCCCACGCGCCGACGGCCCCGGCAAGACCGTGTGGGCGGAGCTATGGCTACCCGGAGAGGCCCCCGCACCGTCTCCCGTCGGCCACTTTCCCGCCAACGCCTGACGGGTTTTCGGAAACCGTGGCACCCGCTGTCAGACCCGCCAACTATCGTCGTCCGCTCACGCCTCCACCAGGCACACCGCAGATCGAGGGGACGCGCTGTGACCACCACGCCCGAGGAACGGACCGGGTTCCGGATCTCCATCGTCGACGAGGACCCGTTGCGTGCGCGCAAGGAAGCACGGGAGCTGCTCACGCAGATCGCCGACGCCGATCCGGAGGCGGCGCTGGACGTTCCCCGGCGGGGCGCGGGCGCGCCGGTCGACGGGTCGCTCAAGGGCGGGCTCACGGCCGACACGATCGGCGTGCTGATCAGCGCCGGGTCACTGGTCGCCGCCGGGGTGCAGATCTGGCTGGCCCGGGTGCCGCAGCGGACGGTCGTCGTGACGCGGCCGGACGGGGCGACCCTGCACATCACCGGGAAGGAGGCCCGCGAGGACGACGAGCGGATCGAACGGTTCCTCGCGGGCGGCGGTGAGACGCCCCGCCGCACGGAGCTCGACGGTCCCGGCGACAGCCCCGCGGCGGGCTGAGCGCGGATGACCGACAACGACCGGTTCGCCATGCTCGTGGGCGTGTCCACGTACGACAGTGACGCGTACCCGGACCTGCCGCCCGTGCGCGCCGACCTGCACTACATGCGGGCGGTGCTGGAGAACACCGAGATCGGCATGTACAACGACTGCGCGATGGTCGCCGAACCGACCCGCGCGGAGATGCTGCACGCCGTCGAGACGTACCTGAACGCGCGGCAGCCCAGCGAGACGGCGCTGCTGTACTTCAGCGGGCACGGCGAGTTCTGCGAGGACGACAACCAGCTGTACTTCCTGACCCGGGACACCGACCCGGCCGATCTGCCGGGTACGGCGGTCCCGGCGGAGTTCCTGGAGCGGATGCTCCAGTCGTGCCGGGCCGCCTCGAAGCTGGTGCTGCTGGACTGCTGCTCCAGCGGCTCCGTCGTCCAGGGCTGGACCGCGAAGGGGCCGGCGGAGGGGCCCGCGCGGCCCGCGCCGAGCACGCTGCTGCGGCCCACGGGCGTGTACTTCATCACCGCGTCCGACGCCCTCCAGTCCGCGTCCGCCATGGCGCCGGAGGGGTCGAGCCTCGGTACGTCCCGGTTCACCGGGGAGATCGTGGAGGGGCTGCGCAACGGGCGGATCAAGGAGGGCGGCTGGATCACGCCGGACGACCTCTTCGAGTACCTCACCGCGCAGATGAGGCGCGACGGCGTACCGGAGGAGCAGCGCCCCACCAAGTCCACGATCAGGGCCACGAACCAGCTTCCCTTCGCCCGGTCGGTGGCCCGCCCGGTGCACCTTCCGGTGCCGCCGCGCGACGCGTCCGAGGCGGCCCGGCGGTCGCCCGCCCTGCTGAAGGCCCGGGAACTGGCCGCGCTGGACGCGCGGGACGGCGTCGACTGGGAGCGACTGCTGCGGTACTACGCGCACTGCCTCACCGCTCAGTCGGCGGCCGGGATGCGGCCCGACCGGGACAGCGGGCGCGGCTCGAAGTACTTCCTGCTGGGCCAGGGCGAGGAGACCATCCAGTCCGGTCGGGGCGCCGTCTTTCCCGCCCCCGGGACGCTGCCCAGGCCGCAGGGGAGGCCGGCCGGTGCGAGCGGCGGTGACACGGGGGCGCAGCAGGAGTACTGGTACGGCTATCCCGCGATCACCCTGCCCGTGCGCGACGGCGGTGCCCGGGGACGCCGTACCGCGGTGGAGCTGGCGCCGCTGCTCATCCAGCAGATGGAACTGGCCCCGGACGAGGAGGGCCGGGACGTGCTCCGGCCCAGCGGTGTCCCCTCCCTGCACACTGGTGTCGTCTCGGAGCTGCTGGACGCGGGTGACGCGGCCGACCTCATCGCACACTGGCAGCCCTCCTGGCAGGAGGGCAACGACGCGCAGATGCTGCGCGCCGTACGGGAGTTGCTGGAGACGCTGGGGCTGCCGGAGCTGGAACCGCTCGACCCGTCCGCGCTCAGCGAGCGGACGGTGATGCAGGCGCTGCGGCCGGGCGCGCACAACGCGGCCGTCCTGCTGGTGCCCTCGGGTGTGGAGGCCAAGGCCACCGAGGCACTGGTGGACAACCTGCTGCAGATGTCGGCCCGGACCGGGCAGATCCCCGGCACCGCCCTGGACGCGCTGCTGAGCGGCGGCGAGGGTGCGGCGCGGGGCGCGTCCGTCGCCGTGGTGGCTCCGGGGCCGTGCAACGAGAGCCAGGAGTCGGTCATCTCCTCGGCGATGACGCGGCCCCTGACGGTGGCGACCGGGCCGCCCGGCACCGGCAAGAGCGAGGTCGTCACCGCCGTCGTCACCACCTGTGTCGCCGCCGGGCAGTCCGTGCTGGTCGCCTCGACGAACAACGAGGCCGTGAACGTCGTCGCCGAACGCTGCGACGACATCGCGCCCGGGCTGCTGATGCGGACGGGCAACACAGAGGCGCTGGTGCGGGAAGCCGCCAAGCTGGAAGGGCTGCTGGGCGAGCCCGCCCGGGCGCCGCGACGCGGATCGGCCACCGTGGGTGGGCAGTTGCGCAGTGCGCGCAAAACGGCCGACGGGCTGCGGGCACAGGCCGCGCGACACGTCGCCGAGGAAGGGCGCCTGCTGGAGCTGCTCCAGGAGCGGGCGGAACGGGCACAAGCGCTGGAACTGCCGCTGCCGCTCCTGGAACGTGTGTGGGCTGCGGCGGGCGACGACGGTTCGGCCGCTCTGGGTCACTGGGAGGGGCGGGCGCGGAAGGTGGCCGGTGCTCCCTGGTGGCTGCTCGGCCCATGGCGTCGGGGACGGGCCCTTGCCGCACTCGTGGCGGCGGCGACCGATGACGCGCAGGAGGACCGCCCGGACGTACCGGCCCGGCCGGATCTGCCCTCGTGGCCGGAGTGGGCGACCGGGAGGCCGGTGCCGGCGGAGTTGCTGGAGTCGCTGGCGGACACCGTGGCCGTGGAACAACAGGTGCGGGCGCTCGTCCCCCGGCAGACGGGATGGGACGAGGACGGGCTGCGGCGGTCACGGCTGGAGGCGGCGGGCACGCTCTCCGAACTGTCTTCGGAACTGTCGCGGGCGCTGTCCGCCGAGGCGCTGACGCGGGGGCGGGCACTCATGCAGCAGCGGCTCCAGGCACTGCGGAGCCGCTCGGGTTTCCAGCGCAGCCAGAAGAACCTGATGGCGCACATCAAGGGATGGGCCGTCAGCACTCACTCGGTGCGGCAGCTGGAACTGACCCCGAAGCTGTTCGACCTCGTCGTCATCGACGAGGCGAGCCAGTGCTCCATCCCGTCGGTGCTGCCCCTGCTGTTCCGGGCCCGCCGGGCACTGATCATCGGCGATCCGATGCAGCTGGGGCACATCCCCGGCGTGTCACCGCAGCAGGAACAACAGGCTCGGGTCCGGGCCGGGCTGAGCGCGGCGCAGCTGGAGCACCACCGGCTCACCTACCACGTCTACTCCTCCTACCACGCGGCCGAGCAGCACGGTGACTCCGCGCTGCTCCTCGACGAGCACTACCGTTGCCACCCCCGGATCGCCGACGTCGTCAACGGCTACTGCTACGCGGGCCAGTTGCAGGTCCTCACCGACGTACGGGGGCAGGTCCCGGCCGCCGACCCGGTGGGGGCGGCCGATCCGGCGCCGGCGCTGGGCTGGGTCGACGTACCGCGCGGAGAGTCGGCGCGGGGCGGCGACGGGCGCTCCTGGCGCAACCTCGCGGAGGCGGAGGCCGTACGGGGGATGGTGGACGAACTGCTGGAGCGGCTGCCGCCCGAGGCCACGGTGGGTGTGGTCACCCCCTTCCGGGCACAGAAGGAGGCGTTGGCGCGGGTGTGGCGCGACGACGACCGCGTCCGGGTCGGCACGGTGCACGCCTTCCAGGGCGGGCAGCGCGACGTGATGGTGCTGAGCCCCGTGGCCACGCACAACACCCCGCCGAGGACGACGCATTGGGTCGCGAGCCAGGTCAACCTGTGGAACGTGGCGGTGACCCGGGCGAAGTCCCAGCTGATCACCGTGGGCGCGCACGGGTTCTGGCAGGGGCAGAGCGGACTGCCGACCCTGCTCGCGGACCGCTCGACGCTCCTGGGGGCCGACACCGACGAGGCCGAGGGGCCGGTGGCGACGGCCACGCCGGCGACCGGGTTCCGCGAGGAACTCGCCGACCGGCTCCAGCAGTACCTCGCCGAGCGCGGGATCACCGACCTGGAGCGGGCGGCGGTGGTCGGCGGCCACCCGGTGGACCTGCTGTTCACCGAGGCCGGGCAGAACACGGCGGTCCTGATCGACCTCGGCCCGCCGCCCGGCATCGACCCGGCACGGCACCTGAGGCTGACCCACGCGCGGGGCGACCTCCTGACCGGGCTGCCGTCAGGGGGCTACGGGGCGAAGACCTGCCCGGTCGGCCGCACGGTGCGGGTCCCGGCGTGGCGCATCCTGGCGGGCGAGGAGATCCTGGCGCCGGTCTTCGACTGACCGTGAAGGGCCCGGCACCAGAGATCCGTTCAGGTGCCGGGCAGGGACCGGACGACGTGCGTCATGTGCTGGACGCTGCCTGCCCAGAGCCACTGGGTGTGGGTGCCGGTGCCCTCGCTGTCCGTCACGGGCCCCTCGGCGCAGTCGCGCAGCCAGGTCTCCCCGGCGCTCGCGACCGCTGTGCGGAAGTCGGGCAGATCGCGGATCCGGCGGGCGGCGGCCCGGATGCCCACCGTTCGGTCCGGCCCTCCGTTCAGCACCTTGCACAGCACGAACGAGCGGTCGGTGGTGTAGCGGAGGACTCCCCAGGGCGGGCCTCCGCCTCCCGGCTCCGTGGCCAGGGCCGCGGGGGGCTGCACTCCGTAGTCGCCGTATCTCAGCCGCGAGAGGCGCTCCCGGCGGGCGGCCCGTACCTCGTGCCACATGTCCCAGTCGGCGCGGGGCTCCTCGTGCGGCTCGCCGAACCGCGCCATGTCGTCGGTGACGTGGGGGAACGCCCCGCCGAGCACGGCGACGGTCCGCCACTCGCCGGCCAGTGGCTCGAGGGCGTCCAGAGCGCGCAGCGCCTCCTTTCCCGCGTCGGGGCGGCCGGGCAGGACGGCGCCCAGGTCCAGCAGCAGATCGACGGGCACCTCCCGGTCCACTCGGGCCAGCAGCGCGCCGACGGCCTCGGCGACGGCTCCGTCCCACTCCCCCTGCATACGGACGCGGACCCCGACTCCGCAGCCGCAGCGACGGGCGGTCTCCAGCGCGGCAGTCTGCTGGGCCTCGCCCCGCTCCGGACCGGTCACCGGGCGAAGCAGGTGGTTGAGTGCGCTGTACTCGGCCAGGATCGCGGCGAGTGCGGGTGTCTGCCCCGCCTCGGCGAACGAGGCGTCGATCCAGCCCGGATGGCGCCGGTGCACGCCTCTCACCCGGCGCAGTTCCTTCTGCCAGTGGGTCTTCCTGAGTTGCGCAGGGGTCGTACCTGGAGAGGGCGGGAGGTTCCAGAGGGGCGCGACCGCCGCCTGGATGTCGGGCCGGAGGCGCTCGTAAGCCATCCGGGCATGCTGGCGGACCGGCAGAACGGGAACGTAGAGCGGTTCGGACATCGCGGCTCCCCCTCGGCACTGCCCGCGCGCTTTCCCTCACCGTCAGGGTCCGCGTCAGTCACGGACGTTGAAAAGAGAGCCCTTTCAGTCTGAATGGCTGAAGTGCGCAAGTACCTGGTGACGGTGTGACGCAAGTTGTACGCTTCGTGATGCTCGGTGGTCGGACGCACCAAGTGGACGACTCACGTGGGGAGCTGAGCGGCACTCAGGCCTGCCTCGGGGACCGTCCGCCGTGCGCCGACCAGTTCGATGCCCGGGTTGTCGTCGCCCGGCCGTTCCACGATGGGCGCGAGGCTTGAACCACCGCATACTCGGTCTCACAGTGCGCAACTTCCGCACCCTGACCGACACGAAGCTGCCGCTCGGGCCTCTGACTGTGATGGTCGGCCCCAACGCTGCGGGCAAGTCGAACGTGTTTCACGCTCTGGAGTTTCTGCGCAGCGTGTCCCACGACGGGATCGTGTCGGCGCTGGAGGAGCGGGGCGGCTTCGAGATCGTGGCCTTTCGAGGCGGTCCGAAACCGGTGTCCCGGATCACGATCGGCATCGAGGGCATTTGGTCCGAATTCGCCTCGAAGGAACACCCGGACAGCTACGAGCTGAGTGTCAACCGGCGTCGCAAGTCGTCGCTCGCCCCTGTGCTGTACAGGCAGGAGCGGTTCACGCAGCACCCGCGACAGAACACCGCGACCTCCATCGAGCTGAAGAGCGCGACTGTTGAGGTCAACAGCACCTTGGCAAGCGACGGCCTGGAAGGCACCGAGGGTATCGGCCGGATGACGTCCGCCCTTCACCAACCACTGCCTTGGACCGCGGACAGCGCGACCGCTCACGCCGTGGAGGAGATCAAGCAGCACCTTTCCGAGATCAGGGTCTTCGACCCGGATGTGCGGGCTGCACGGAAACCTTCACCGATCACCAGTTCCGGGCGCCATCTGGAAGACGACGCCTCCAACCTCGCGGACTTCCTCAAGACCCTCCGGGCGATAAGGGACAAGGAAGGCCGCAGGTACGTCTGGGAGGCCCTGTTGAACGACGTCAGAGCGGTGATCCCCCACATCCGTGACGTGCACATCGTGGACACTCCAGGGACGTATGACCACCTCTCGATCGAACTGGAGGAGGAGGGCCTTCGGGGACGCACCCGGCTGGAAGACGCCTCCTTCGGAACGGTGCGAGTCCTCTGCCTCCTGTCGATCTTCCACGACCCCGAGCCGCCGGCTCTCACCTGTATCGAGGAGATCGACCACGGCATCCATCCGCATGCGCTGGAACTCCTCGCGGGGCGGCTGCGGGAGGCGAGCCGCCGGGCGCAGTTCCTGGTCACCACTCATTCTCCGGTTTTCGTCAGCGAACTGACCCCGGACGAATTCGTGGTCTGTGAGCGGGGCACGGACGGAGCATCGCACATCCCGGCGCTCACGCCGGATGAGGTCCAAGAAGTCATCGACGCATCCGAAGGCATGCCCATCGGGGAGTTGTGGTTCGCCAACACCCTGGGGGGTGGGCTGTGAAGGGCAAGGACAAGAGTTCCAGGAGGAAGGACTCCGTCATAGTCGTCGCGGGGGAGGGTGACTTCGACAGAAAGGTCCTTTGGCACCTCATTCGAGCTTTCCGCCCGGATACGAAGATCGTCAATATCAAGGACAAGACCTCGCTCAGGGAGGCGGACAAGGAACTCACACCGCGCATCGACAGACTGCGCAAGCTCGCCCAGGCGGCCTCCGTCAGGTCAGAGCTGGCAGGGATCGTGGTCCACGTCGATCTCGACCTCGTGAACGCTGAGGAATACGAAAAGGTTCGCAGACGAATCAGCGCCGAGCTGCGGAAGAACTTTGCGTGTCCGTCCGCTGTGGCTCTGGCGGCCTTTGAGATGGAGGCGTGGCTCATGCAGTTCCCCGCCGCATTCGCCAAGGTCAACAACGGCTGGATCCTAAAGGCCAAGTATCAGAAGGGATGTGATCTCACGAAGATTCACAAACCCAAGGAACGCCTGAAGGAGCATGCCTGGACACCGCCATATCTGGAGTCGGACGCGCCACGCATCATGGAGAAGGCCTTCGGCAAAGACGGCAAGCTCATGCAACCCGACGGGAAGAACCGTTCGTACGAGGAGTTCATCACCGAGCTGGCCGGCTGGTAGCCGCAGGACCGATGGCCTGGGCATCTGTGTAGCTCGTATTACGGTGGTCCCGATCATCAGGGCACCGGCATCGCAAGGGGGACCGTCGTGAAGCCCACCATGGCCGCCGCGCAGCTCCGCGGCAGTCTGACGCAGTACCTCACGACGACGTACGCCCTCGCCGACGAAGACACCCGCAGCGCGCTCGAACGCTTCCTCGGGCATCCCGAGACCGGTATCTTCCGCGGGCCCTACCTGCGGATCAGGACACCGTTCCACCTCGCCGACGACGGCTGGCAGCGGGAGCTGGAGTGGTCGGCCGGTTTCCCGGGGTTCGCACCCTGGCGGCACCAGGCCAAGGCATGGGCGCGGCTGTCCACGCTGCACGGGCCCGCCCGCCCGACGCTGGTGACCACCGGCACCGGGTCCGGCAAGACCGAGTCGTTCCTGATCCCCGTCCTGGACCACTGCCGGCGGCAGAAGACCGAGGGGCGGGCCGGGATCAAGGCCGTGCTGCTGTACCCGATGAACGCGCTCGCCACCGACCAGGCCGGGCGTATCGGGGAGTACCTGGCACGGCCGGAGCTGGCCCAGGTCACGGCAGGGCTGTACATCGGCGACCGGCCCGACACCGACTTCCGGCGGGTGATGACGCGACGCGAGGAGATGCGCGTCTCACCGCCCGACGTGCTGATCACCAACTACAAGATGCTCGACCTGCTGTTGCAGCGGGGCGAGGACCGCAGCCTGTGGGAGGGCGCCGAGCCCGCGTACGTCGTACTCGACGAGTTCCACACGTACGACGGCGCCCAGGGCACCGACGTGGCCATGCTGCTGCGCCGGCTGGCCGCCGCCACCGGCGCGGCCCGGCCCGGCAGACCGCTGGGGTCGATCTGCCCGGTGGCGACCTCGGCGACGTTGGGTGAGGGTGCACCGGGCAAGGAGGCCGACGAGGCCGGGGGCGTCCTCGACGTGGCGGCGCGGGTGTTCGGGATGCCGTTCCCCGCGGACGCGGTCATCGGCGAGGAGCGGATGACCGCCGACGAGTTCACCGGCGCCGTCGACTACGAACTGCCGGAACCGCCGAGCCCTCAGGAGGTCGTGGCGGTGTCCGGCGGACCGGCCGTGGAGGCCCGCCCCGACCTGCTGGACCTGGACGCGCTCGCCGCCCGGCTGCTGGGCCGCTCCGGCCTGAACGCCTTCCGCGTCGGGCGGCTCCTCAAACGGCACGACTTCACCCACGGTGCGCTGTCGCTGCTCAGCGGGGAGCCGGTGGACGAGTGGTCGCTGCGGGACCGGCTCGCCCGGTTCGGATACTCCTGGGGCCGCACGGCGCGGGAGAACCCGAGACTGGTGCTCCAGGCGCTGTCCCGGTTCGTGGCGCTGCTGTCGGCCGCCCGCGACCCCGACTCCGACGAGCGCCGGCCCCGGCCGCTGCTGCACATCGAGGCACACCTGTGGGTGCGGCCCGTGACCCGGGTACTGCGCGGAGTGGGCCGGACCCCCGAGTTCCGCTGGTACGAGGACGACCGCACGGCCGCCCGCCGGGCCGCCCTGAACGCCGCGCCGCCCGGTGACGAGGACCCGGACGCCTCGTCCGGCGGCTATCCGTCGTCCGCGAGCGGACAGCCACTGCCGGGCACCGACACCGCGCCGCGCCCGGCCCAGGTGCACCTGCCCGCCGTGTACTGCCGTAACTGCGGGCGATCGGGGTGGGCCGCCCTGTCCCCGGAAGCCGACCCGCAGCAGCTGGTGACGGCCCAGGACCGGATCTGGCGCGCCGGGGTGGGCCGGGACAAGCGGCGCCTGCGCTACTTCATCTCCGCCACCGCCCGGGAGCGACGGCAGGCCCTCGACGCACTGACCGGCGCACGGCCCTCGGACGGTGGCGTCGACCCGTTGTCGGTGGTGGTGCTGGACGGCGGGCAGGGCACCTACCGCATGCCGACCACCGGGGACGACGGAGATCTCGTCGACGCCTGGTTCACGTTGGCGGTGCTCGACAAGAAGACCGCCGACCGGGCCGCCAAGGACGACCGGTGCCCGGCCTGCCACACCGACAACAGCATCCGCTTCCTCGGCACGGCCCGGGCGGCCCTCGCCTCCGCGACGGTCACCCAGTTGTTCACCGGCGGCGACATCGCTCTCGTCCCTGAGGAACGCAAGACGCTGCTGTTCAACGACTCCACGCAGGACGCGGCACACCGGGCGGGATACGTCGCCAACGCCTCGTACAAGTTCTCGCTCCGCTCACTGCTCGCCCACAACCTGGACGAGTCCGGTGCGCCGACCGCGCTGAACGACCTGATCGGCCATGTGCTGGACTCGGTGGACGACCCGGAGGCGCTGGCCGCCGTCGTTCCCCCCGATCTGCATGACGAACCGGGCGTCGACCGGCTGCTGTCCGGCCGCGGCACCGGCGACGCGCGGACCTGGCGGCTGATCGGTGAACGGCTGGCGTTCGCGACGGTGATGGAGTTCGGGCTGCGCAGCCGCACGGGCCGGACCCTGGAGCTGACCCGGACCGCCGCCGCCGAGGTCGCCGTGACGGACCCCGAGCGGGTCACGGACCTGGCGCGGGACCTGCACCTGGCCCTGCCCGGCCAGTTGCTGGCGGTCGGCGGGTTGCCCACCCCCGAGCGGTATCTCGCCTACGTCCGGGGTCTGCTGGAGCGGCTGCGGCTGCGTGGCGCGGTGCGGCACCGGTGGCTCGACACGTGGATCAAGGAAGCCGGTGCCGACCGCTACCTCATCTCCGGACGCAGGCCCGATGGCATGCCCGCCTTCCCCGAAGGAGTCGCCCCGCCGAGGTTCCTGCTGGACGGGCAGAAGGACAGGACCGAGTTCGACTCGCTCACCGGACGCCTGGGGTGGTACCAGGACTGGACCCGCAGATGCCTCGACCTGGACGCCGCCGGGGCCACCGAGTACCTGCGCAGGCTGCTGCCCGCCCTCGCCGACGCGGGCGTCCTCTCGGTGCGGACCGCCCGAGACCGCCAGACCCGGGTCTACGGGCTGCAGCCCGGCCACATCGAGGTGCGGCTGCTCGACGACGCCGTCGTCAACAAGGCCTTCGTCACCTGCGAGGACTGCCGCTGGCAGCAGGTCGTGACACCTGAGCGCCGCACCCGCTGGTACGGGCATCCGTGTCCCCGCTACCGGTGCAGGGGCCGGCTGACCGCGCCCCAGACCGACCGGTCCGCCGCCGAGACCGAGGTGTCCCGCTTTGACTCGGGCCCCCTCGTACCGGAACGGGACTACACCCGCGACTACTACCGCCGCCTCTACCTGACGGGCGGCACGTTCCGCGTGGTGACCGCCGAGCACACGGGCATGCTCAGCCGCCCCGAACGGGAGCGCGTGGAGCGCGCGTTCAAGGCGGGTACGCACTACACCGACCCCAACGTGCTGTCGTGCACGCCGACCCTGGAACTCGGCATCGACATCGGCGACCTGTCCGCCGTACTCCTCGGCTCCCTGCCCGCCGGTCCCGCCAACTACGTGCAGCGGGCCGGACGCGCCGGACGCCGCACGGGCAACGCGCTGGTCGTCGCGTTCGGCGGACGCAAGGCACGCGACCTGTACTACCTGGACGAGCCGCGCGAGATGATCGCCGGGGCCATCCTGCCGCCGGGCTGCTACCTGTCGGCGGTCGAGATCCTGCGCCGCCAGTACACGGCACGGCTGCTGGACCTGGCGGCCCGTGGCGAGCTGCGGACCTCCGACGGCGAGACGCTGGCGCCGCTCCCTCGGCTGTCCTCCGCCCTGTTCGGCACCAGCGGGTGGTGCGAGGACCTCGCGGACGCCGCGCGAACACACGGGGCGGCACTCGCAGAGGAGTTCCTCGCCCTGTTCCCCGGCGACAGCGACGTGCGGGACCCCGACAGCCCTGACGGGGCGGGCGTCTCCGCGCACGCGGCGGAGCAACTCAGGGCGTACGCCACCAGCGGGATAGCGCGGGCGTTGCAGGAGGCCGAGGAGGACTGGACGGGGCGGCGCGAGGAGCTGCGCCGCAGGATCGCGGCGATCGACGAGGCCGCGGAGCAACTGGCACAGTCCGACGAGTCGCAGGCCCGGGAGCGGCGCGAACTGCTCGCCGAGCGGCGGGGTGCCGGCGACCTGCTGCGGGAGCTGAGCCAGTCGAGCGCCCACGCCACCTTGGTGGACCTCGGACTGCTGCCCAACTACAGCCTGACGGACACCACCACTCGGCTGGAAGCGACGCTGTACTGGACGGAGACCCCGGGCGAGGAGGACGACACCGGCGGGGCGGGAGCCGCCGAGCAGGGCGCCGTCCGCAAGGTGTACCGCAGTGAGACGCGGGACTACGAGCGGTCCCGCAAGCTGGCCCTCACCGAACTCGCCCCCGGCAACAGCTTTTACGTCAACGGTTACCGTCACGTGGTGCGCGCCCTGGACGTCGGCAGTCCCGAGCGCCGCGCCTGGTCGGTGTGGCGGCTCTGCCCCGCCTGCGGATATGTCCGCACCGAGGAGCAGAACGCGGAGCGGAACACCGATCCGTGCCCGCGCTGTCACGGCCGGGAGATCGCCGACGCGGGGTGCGTCCAGCGCGTACTGCGGCCCAGGCGGGTCCTGTCCCGCGACAAACGCGACGACGCCCGGGTCCTCGACGACCACGACGAACGGGACCGCAGGCGCTACTCGGTCCTCACCACCGTCGACATCGACCCCGACCGTCTGGCGCCCGGTTCCTGGCGGCACGACAGCGCCGTGTTCGGCGTGGACTTCACCCGCCACGCCACGATCCGGACACTCAACCTGGGGCTGGACCGCGAGGACGGCAGCAGCACGGTACCGCTGGCCGGCCAGGACGTACGGCTCAACCCGTTCTACGTCTGCACCGAGTGCGGCGGCGCCACGGCCGACGGCCGGCCGGTGGTGGACGTGCCGCAGCACGCGCTCACCGAGTCGGGCGCGGCGAGCACCCCGGCCGCCCAGCACCATCAGCTGTGGTGCCCGCGCCGCCGTGTCCGAAAGCCCGTCACCGGCGCGGGCGGACAACAGGGCAAGGGCCAGGACGTGCCGCTGCTGCTCGCCCACGAACTGACCACCGAGGCCGTGCGCATTCTGCTGCCCGCGTCAGTGGCACGCGTCAAGGAGCGGCTCGCGTCGTTCACCGCCGCCCTGTTCGTGGGGATCGCGGCTCGCTACGGCGGCGACCCCGACCACATCGACATCGCCGAGGCGACCATGCCCGACAACGCCGGCGACCTGGACGCGGACTGGCCGAGGCGCTTCCTCGTCGTCTACGACCGGCTGCCGGGCGGCACGGGCTACCTGCACCGGCTGTCCTCCGCCGACGGTTTCCGGGAGGTACTGCTCAAGGCACGGGACGTCATCGAGCGCTGCCCCTGCCGCGAGAAGGGGCTCGACGGCTGCCACCAGTGCCTGCTGCGGCGCGTGCCGGCCGCTGACTACGACAAGGTCAGCCGGGGCGAGGTCCGCCAGATGCTGGACGAACTGCTGGGCGCCGACGGTGAGGAATGGCGCACCTCACCGGTGGCGACGACCCGCCACATCCCGCTGCAACGACAGGCCGAGAGCGACCTGGAGATCCTTTTCATCGACACCCTTCAGGAGTGGGCGAAACTGGCCGAGTCGAGGGCCGCGGCGGACACGTACACGACCTCCGCCGGTACGTACGCCCTCGACCTGCGGCTCACAGCGCCCGACGGGGCCACCGTGAGCTGGCGCGTCTCCCAGCAGCGCGCCCTGGACGGCACCCGGCCCGACATACTCCTCGAACGGCTGGACACCCCCGGTCCGCGCGTCGCCCTGTACCTCGACGGCTACGCGTACCACGCCACCCGTGAGCACAACCGGCTGGCGGACGACGCGATGAAGCGCACCCGGCTCCGGGCGGACGGCCTTCGCGTGTTCCAGCTGACCTACCACGACGTGAAGGAGTGGCGTCAGCGGATCAAGGACACCGGGTACGCGGGAGCCGACCCCGCCGATCCTGTCTGGGTGCCGTACGGCGCGGCCGGACAGCAGCGCGCCCGCGACTACTACGACCGCGTGGGCCGGGGCCTGCCCGGTGAACTCGCCGAGACGGTGTGGGTCAACCCGGCCCGGCTGCTGCTGGCCTATCTGCGCTCTCCCGACCCGGAGCGCTGGAGGCGGCGAGCGGAGGCGGCTGCCGCCGGACTCAGCGGGGCGGACGGGGTCCGCGCCGTGGCGCTCACCGGCGAAGGGGCCGGAGAGGGGCTCAGAGCAGCGCTGGGCGGCGCCATGCCCTCCGGGGGCGCCGGACCCGTACGCCTGCTCTCGGGTCGCGACGGGTCGGGTTGCCGTCTGCTGCTGGCCGCGGACGGCAGACGCACTCCTCCCGTATGGACGGGACTCACCGTCCTGGACGACGGTGACGCGGCCCTCGCCGACGAGCCGGCCCACAAGCGACGCTGGCGTGCCTGGCTGTACTGGAGCAACGTGCTGCAGTTCCTGGAGCACGGCGGTGGAGACAGCGCCCAGCTGACGACGAGCATGCTCGACGGCTTCACTCTCGAGGTCCTCACCCTGACCGGTGGGGAGGGCTGGCTGACGTCGACGCGTACGCCGATGCCCTCGCCCACCGACGAACTCGCGTCCGTCGGGGTCGTTCCCGTGCCCGCAGTGCCCGCGGTGGGCAGGGATGAGGCGGCCGCGCCGAGGCCCTCCGTGGATGAGCCACGAGGCGGCGACGCATCGGGGCGGGACCCCGGCTGGGACCGGGTCATCGAGTACCTCGACCCGGAGGAGCCGGGACTCACGGATCTCGCCCACGCACTGGCCGACGCTGCGGTGCCCGCGCCCCAGGACGGCTACGAGCTGGACGGCCACGGCTGGCAGGCCGAACTGGCGTGGCCCACAGCCCGGATCGGAGTGGTCCTCGGCCCTCGCGCGGACGGCGACGAGCCGGACTACGAGGCCCAGGACCGGGACAAGGCATTCTCGGCGGCAGGCTGGACGGTCCGCACCGCCGCCGCATGGGACCCGGCGGCGATGATCGCCCGGCTCACAGAACGACAGCACGACAGCGACACCATCAGGGACGGGGAGCCGAAGCGATGAACACCTCCGGCGTCACACTGCGCCTGCTCGACAAGGCGGACAAGGAGATCCTCAAGCTCCCCCGCACGGTCAAGGGCGCGTTCTTCGACTTCCAGCACAAGTTCCGGAGCAACCCCCACACCACCGGGCTGAAACTCCAGCAGCTCAAGGGGGACAGCAGGCTCTGGTCGGCGCGCGTCAACGACGAGTACCGGGCGCTGCTGCTGCGGCTCGCCGACGACGACTGGCTGATCGTCTCCGTCAAGCACCGCAAGGACGTCTACAACCGGCTGTCGTACGGCGTCAACCAGGTCACCGGCGGCATCGAGTACGTGGACCTGGAGGTGGTCGAGGACAGTGTCCTGCGCCGCCTCCCCGCCCCGCCCGCACAAACCCGTGCGAGCACCGAGCCGTCCACGCCGGCACAGCCCGAACCGCCCCGGTCCCTGTTCGCCGACTGGTCCGACGAGCAGCTGTCGGACCTCGGTGTCGCCGAACCCCTGCTGCCCGTCATCCGTACCCTCGCCACCGAGGACCAGTTGCTCGGCCTCGTCGAGTACGCGCCGCAGCTCACCGGTGAAGTGCTCCTCGCCCTGTTCGACGGCGCGCCGTACGACGACGTCCTCGACCAGGTGACCCGGCCGGTGGCCACCACCGAGCCGGTCGACCCGGACGACTTCGAAGCCGCGGCGCAGCGGCCGGCGACGGTCGTCACCACCACCGACGATGCCCTCAAGGAGGCACTGGAGAGCGGCGACTTCGGCCGCTGGAAGGTCTTCCTCCACCCCACCCAGGCGCGACTGGTCGAACGGCACTACAACGGCCCCGCCCGGGTGGGCGGCGGCCCCGGAACCGGCAAGACCATCGTCGCCCTGCATCGGGTACGGCATCTCGTACGGCAGCTTCCCCCAGGCCGGGACAAGCCCGTCCTCCTCACCACGTACAACAAGAACCTCGCCGCCGACCTGCGCGCTCGGCTCCTGGAGCTGGGGGGCGAGGAACTGCTGAGCCGGGTCGAGGTGAGCCACGTCGACCAGCTGGCCCTGCGCATCGTCCGCGAGGCGGAACCGGGCAGCGGCAAGCAGACCATCGACGACAGCCAGGCGGTGCGCGAATGGCGCGGGCTGCTGGACGAGTTGGGAGAGGACGGCTGGGACGCGGAGTTCCTGCACGACGAGTGGACGCAGGTCATCCTCGGCCAGGCCGTCGGCACCCGCACCGACTACTTCAGGGCCCGGCGCGCCGGACGCGGCAGGAACATCGGCCGTGCCGAGCGGGCCGAGATCTGGCAGCTCGCCGAGCGCTTCACCCAAAGGCTGGACCGACTCGGGCGGCAGACCTGGGACCAGGTGGCAGAACGCGCCGCACGGTTGGAGATCGGCCGCGAACAGCGCATCCAGAACATCACCCGGCAGCGGGAGGAGGCGGGCGGACTCGACAACATCCACCTCCAGGACGGCTCAGGGGGCTGGCTCCGTCACCGGTACCGGCACATCGTGGTGGACGAGGCGCAGGATCTGCGCCCCGCCCACTGGAAGATGCTGCGTGCGATGGCCCCTCGGGGCGCCGACGACCTGTTCCTGGTCGGTGACACCCACCAGCGCATCTACAAGAACCAGGTGACGCTCGGCAGCCTCGGTGTCAACATCCGGGGCCGGTCCTCCAAGCTGGGCCTCAGTTACCGTACGACGCGGCAGATCCTTCGCTCCGCCCTCGGGGTGCTGGGCGAGACCAAGTACGACGACCTCGACGGCAGCGAGGAAACGCTCGCCGGCTACAGGTCGGTGCTCAGTGGAGGGCTTCCAGCCGGGCACGCCTTCCCGGACTGGACCTCCGAACGGGAAGGCGTGGCCGCGCTCATCGAGGAGTGGGACGCCGACGCGGACACGGCCATTCCGCACGAGCAGATCGCGATCTGCGTGCCGACGAATCAGATGGCGGCCGAGATGGCCTACACGCTCAAACTGCACGGCATCGACTCGGTGGAGATCCGCTCCGACGGGCCGAACGGCTCCACCGGTGTGCACATCGGCACGATGTTCCGGTTCAAAGGGCTCGAGTACCAGCGCATGGTCATCGCGGGGGTGACGGACGGACTTGTGCCACGCGAGACCGTCAACAGCCTGCGCCACAGGGACCCCGTCCGTTACCGGCACGAGATCCAGCGCGCCCGGTCTCTGCTCTTCGTGGCGGCGACACGGGCCCGCGACAGTGTGGACGTCTTCTGGCACGGAAAGCCGAGCCCGTTCCTCGACGACTCGTGGGTCGCCTCGTCATCTGATACGCGGAGGCGCGGCTGAGGTGTGCGTCCGCCGAAACGGGAAAGTCCGGCACCGTGGACGCGTTTCTGCTGACCTTCGGGCACAGCACCGCCGGCCGGGAGCGGATCGCCGAGCTGCTGCGCGACGCCGGTGTCACGGCCGTCGTGGACGTACGGACCGCTCCCGGCAGCCGTCGCGATCCCGACCTGTCGCGGGAGCGGCTCGCCGGGTGGCTGCCGGACAACGGCATCGGCTACCGGTGGGAACCAGACCTCGGAGGGTTCCGCTCCCCGCCCCCGGACAGCCCGGACGTGGTCTGGCGCAACGCCTCGTTCCGCGGGTACGCCGCCCACACCCGCTCCCCCGGGTTCGTCGCCGCGATGGACCGCCTGCTGCGGGACGCCTCGGACGTCCGCACCGCGGTGATGTGCAGCGAGGCCGTCTGGTGGCGCTGTCACCGCAGGCTGATCGCCGACTTCGCGGTGCTCGCCCGCGGTGTACCGGCCCGCCACCTCATGCACGACGGGCGGCTGAGCGCCCACACGCCGACACCCGGAGCCCGCCTGCGCGACGACGGGCTCCTCGTGTACGACGGTTACGACGGGGGCGCCGGGCGGGCCGGCGCCTGAGTCCGTCAGTACAGCTTGTTGACCGCCTTGACGGTGGTGGCCTTGAAGTCCGCCACCTGGGCGTGCTGGAAATCGCCTATCTGGCCCCACAGGACGACCGTCACGGTGCGTCCGTCACGGCCGACCGAGAAGAGGCCGATGTCGGAGGAGCCCCAGGCCGAGGCGGTGTGGAGGCCGTAGACGTGAGCGCCCTCCTCGACGTTGAGGCGGCCGTAGTACTTCTGGGTCACCGTCAGGTCGGGGTTCTGCTCCATCAGCTTCTTCGCGCAGCCGGCAAGGTCCTTGCGCAGCAGCGCCGCGAAGTCCTTGGCGCGGCTCACGTTCCGCTCCACGACCGTGATCTGCTGGGCGCTGGTGTCGAGCTCGGTCCCGTACGAGCGGTGGGTCGCGGTGGACGGGAGCGCCTCGCCGACGCAGACCGGCAGCGGGTCCGGCTGACCGGCGGTGACCGGGCCGGCGTACCAGGGCGAGGTGGGGTGCGGCGGCAGATCGGCCGGTTCCAGGAACCGGGGTGTGGCGGGGTGCGGCGTGGTGGCTGCTGTGGCCGGGACAGCGACTGCGGCGACACCGGCCACGGCCGCCAGCACGGCCACGGTGGTACGGATGCCTCGGGCACGGATCTGCATGGTCTCCCCCATGGTTTCCCCTGTCGGATGCGCGGGCTTCAGCCCTTGCACCCGGTATGACACGCCACCGCCGCCATCCGTTGCCCTGTCCGTCCGCTACGGATCCGTCCCGGATGTCACCGGCGTGCCACTGCGGACCGGCACCTGCCGGGGCCGTGCTCCGCTCTCCGCCGCCGCGAAGGCCCGCCGCCCCGGCCGAGCGGCCCCGGCACGCCAGGCCGGCCTGCCGCCCGAGGGGCCCCTGTAAGCGCCGATCGACGGATGCCACCCCCTCGCGCCCGGCGCGCGCCGCAGGTGCGGCCCGTGATCCGCTTCACGTCGGCGACGTTACAGGCCCGGGCCTTACGGGGCGTAAAGCGACCGAAGAATGGATAGGGGCTATACGGCGAAACGCGGGGAGTGTCCGACGTGCCCGGATGCCGGGCGCAGCGGCTTCAAGGGAGGGAGCGCGCATGGACGGCCGGCCCTTGTATCTCGAACCGCGGCTGGAACCACGGCTGAGGTCGCTGGTGGCGGCGCACGGCATGCTGCGCTCGCTCACCGACGCGCTCGGCTCACCGCTGCACGTCGTGGTGCCGGACCAGATCGCCGAGAACCTGGAGCGGTTCCGGTCCGTGTACCGCCGTCACCACCTGTCGGGCCAGGTCTTCTACGCGCACAAGGCCAACCGGTCCAGCGCGCTGCTGCGGCGGCTCGCGGCGACGGACGCGGGTGTGGACGTCGCGTCGCTGGGCGAGTTGCAGCACGCGCTGGGGGCCGGTTTCGCCCCGGACCGGATCACCGCCACGGGGCCGAAGAACCCGGAGTTCCTGTGGCTGGCGGCCCGTACGGGCGTCACGGTCAGCGTCGACGCCGCCGCGGAGCTGGACCAGCTGGCCGTGCTGGTGCGCAAGCACGCGCTCGCCCCGGCGCGGGTGCTGCTGCGGCTGTCGGGGTTCGAGACCTCGGGGGTTCGGGTGCTGAGCCGGCGCAGCCGGTTCGGCACTCCCGTAAGGGAGTTGGAGCCGCTTCTGGAGGCGGTCGAGAGGCAGGGTGACGCGGTGAGCCTGTCCGGGGTGGCCTTCCATCTGGACACGACGAGTGTCGCGGAGAAGGCGACCGCCTTCGAAGGCTGCCTGACGGCCCTGGAGTTGTGCAGGAGCCGGGGGTTGCGGCCCCGGGCCGTGGACGTGGGGGGCGGGTTCGGCGTCAGCTATCTCGCCGAGCGGGAGCAGTGGGACACGTACACCAGCGAGCTCACGGCCGCCGTCCTGGGCCGCCGCCCGCCCCTGACCTGGGGCGGGCACGGCTACGGGCTGCGCGAGGAGTCCGGCACCCTGCGCGGCACGCTCGGCCTCTACCCCGCCCACCGGTCCGTCGCGGGCGCCGCCTATCTGGACGAGCTGCTCGGCCGGCCCGCCGTCTCCCTGGACGGCCGCCCTCTGGCCGCGCTGCTGCTGGAGCACCTGTACGACCTGCACACCGAGCCCGGCCGGGCGCTGCTGGACCAGTGCGGGCTGACGCTGGCGAAGGTGCTGGAGGTCCGCACGCAGGACACGGGAGGCGAGCTGCTCGTACGGCTGGCCGCGAAGGCGGACGACATCGCCCTGGAGGACCACGGAGTGCTGATGGACCCGGTCGTCATTCCCAGAAGCGGAGGCGGGCCCGGGGAGGGGCCCGTCGCCGTCCACCTCTTCGGCAGCCTGTGCCTGGAGACCGACCTGATCACCCGGCGCACCGTGTTCCTGCCGCGCCGGCCCGAACCGGGCGACCTGCTGGCCTTCGCCAACACCGCCGGGTACGCCACGGACTTCCACGCCACCGGTGCCCAGCACCAGCCCGCCGCCCGCAAGGTCGCCGCCTGGCAGGACGGCGACGCCTGGCGGTGGTGCCTCGACGACCAGTTCTGGCCGATCACGCCCTCGGGGGGAGTCCAGTGAGGTACGACAGCATCACCGAGGCGATAGGCAACACCCCGCTGGTGCGGATCGACCCGGCCGTGCACGGCCTGCGGAACATCGACCTGTACGCCAAGCTGGAGATGCTCAACCCGTTCGGCTCGGTCAAGGACCGGGCCGCCTGGAACATGGCGAGGCCCCTGCTCGCCGAGGCGGTCGAACACGGCAGCCAGGTCGTGGAGTTGTCGAGCGGCAACACGGCGAAGGCCCTGGCGGTCGTCGCGGGCATGCACGGCCTGGGCTTCAAGAGCGTCACCAACCGGATGCGGGTCCCGGAGATCAAGGACCTTCTGCTGCTGCTCGGTGCGGAGATCGAGGAACTTCCGGGCCAGAGCGAGTGTCTGGACCCGACCGCGACGGACGACCCGCTGACCCTGTTCCACCGGACGCTGTCCGCCTCCGGCCGTGCCTATCTGCACACCGACCAGTACTTCAACGCGCGCAACACCGAGGCGCATCTCACCGGTACCGGCCCGGAGATCGTCAAGGACCTGGACGGCCGGGTCCCGGACTGGTTCGTCGCCTGTGTGGGCACGGCCGGCTCCTCCACTGGTGTCGCCCGGGCGTTGCGGGAGGAGGACCCGTCCGTGCGGGTGGTCGGGCTGGTCGCGGCCAAGTCCGACTTCATCCCGGGCATCCGCACCATCGACGAGGTGCAGGAGGTCGGCCTGTTCGACCCGGAGACGTACGACACGATGGAGTCGGTCAGCGCCGACGAGGCGATCGAGGGGATGCTCACCCTGAACCGCCGCTGCGGCATCCTGGGCGGCCCCACCGGCGGGGCCGCCTATTTCGGCGCCGTGCGGCATCTGCGCGCTCTGGACGAGGAGCTGACCGAGCGGCGGACGACGGTGTTCATCGTCTGCGACCGGGTGGAGAGCTATCTGAGCTACGTCCGGCAGCGGCGGCCCGATCTGCTGGGGCGGCCGCCCCGGAAGAACTCGGCGGCCGATCTGTCCGACGCCGAGGTCGGCGGGGCGCCGTCGATCGGCGTGGCCGACGCGCGGCGCTGGATCGAGACCGACCGGCCGCTCGTGGTCGACCTGCGCAGCTCCTTCGCCTATGCGGCACTGCACATCGAGGGGTCGGTCAACATCGTGGACGAGCTGTTCGCCGAACTCGTCCGGGGCGGGCTGCCGTTCAGCCGGCGTCAGCCGGTACTGCTGGCCTGCCCGGTGGGTGAGCAGTCCGCCCGGTACGCGGCGCTGCTCACGCGGATGGGCCACCCGGACGTGCGCAGCCTGGCCGGCGGCATCATCGCCTGGCGGGACGCGGGCGCGCCCCTGGTGAGGGACTGACCGCCATGAACGCACCCGCGATCCATGACGACCTGCGCCCGTGGCAGCGGGCACTGCGCGCCCAGTTCCCCATCGTCACCGGGCACCCGGAGCTGGCGTACCTGGACAGCGCGGCCACGGCACAGAAGCCGCAGGCCGTGCTGGACGCCGTGCAGAGGTACCTGACCATGTCCAACGCCAACTCCGCGCGCGGCACCTACACCTGGGCCAACCGGACCACGGAGCTGGTCGAGCGCACCCGCGAGCGCGTCGCCCGGTTCCTCGGGGACACCCGGCCGGAGCGCTCCGCCGTGCACTTCACCGGCGGCACCACCGAGGGGCTGCGCACGATCGCCCGCGACTGGCTGCCGGGGTTCCTGCGCGACGGCGACGAGATCGTCGTACCGGACGCCGACCACCAGGCCAACATCGCGCCCTGGCGGGAGGCCCAGCGGCAACTCGCCCGCGAGGGCGTGCACGTGCGGGTGGTGCCGATGCCGTACCAGAGCGGTTCCGGTGACTACGACCACCGCGCGCTGGCCGAACGGGCGGGGCCGCGCACCCGGTTCGTCGCCACCACCCATGTGCATCACGTGTACGGCGGGGACATGAACGTGCACCGCGTCCGCCGGGCGGTCGGCCCGGACGCGGTGATCTGTCTGGACGCGGCCCAGAGCGTCGGTCATCTGCCGGTGACCGTGGCGGAGCTGGACGTGGACTTCGTGGTCTTCTCCGGGCACAAGGCACTGGCCCTGCCCGGGACCGGGGCGGTGTGGGCGCGGCAGGCGCGCGGGCCGGTGTTCACGCCCGGCGGGTGGAGCGGCACGCCGAACACGGTGGGCATCGCCTCGTTGGAAGCGGCCCTGGACTGGCTGGAGGCCGCCGGCCTGGAGCGCGTCGAGCGCTGGACGGTCGCCTTGGCCGCCCGGCTCACCGACGAGCTGCGCCGGCTCGACGCCTACGAGATCCTCGGCTGTCCGCTCAGCCTGGCCTCCGACTCGACCGTGCAGCGGCGCCAGGGAATCGTCACCCTGCGGCACCGCGCCATCGACTCGGGCGACCTGGGCTTCATCCTCTTCAGCCACGGGTTCATGGTCCGCTCGGACCACCACTGCCAGGGGGACGCGGGCGAGAAGACCGGTTCGGTGCGGGTGAGTCTGCATGTGTACAACACCGTTGAGGAGATCGACCGGCTGCTGTCCGTTCTCGCGTCACTCGAGTGACTCCGCCAACTGGTCGTAATGGGAACCGTTTCCACCTGTAGGCTCGGGCCGGCAAGAGTCAAGGTGCGAGACGGCAAGGTGGCGCGACGGGATGGGGCTGAGTCTGGCGACGGCGGAGCGCTGGGTGGAGCGCTGGGAGCTCCAGCAGCAGCGGTACGCCGTCGACCGCGAGGAGCGGTTCACGGTGATCGCCGATGTCGTCGAGCACGCCACGGCGGGGTGCGCCACCCCGCCGCTCGTCGTCGACCTGGGCTGCGGGCCCGGCTCGCTGGCGGCCCGGCTGATCCGGCGGCTGCCGGCCGCGGAGATCGTGGCCGTGGACCGGGACCCCCTCCTGCTGGAACTGGGCCGCACCCATCACCCGGACGCGGCCCGCTACGTCGACGCGGAGATCGGCGCGCCCGGCTGGGTGTGGGCGCTGGACCTGGACCGGCCCCTGGACGCGGCCGTCTCCACCACGGCCCTGCACTACCTCGACCGTGACACCCTGCTCGGCACCTACCGGCAGCTCGCGGCGCTGCTGCGGCCCGGCGGCGTCCTCGTCAACGGCGACCACCTCCCCCAGGGTGACTCGGGTCCGGCCCGCGTCGCCGCCCATGTCGGGCAGTGCCGGGCGGACCGGCAGCGGGCGTTCGCCCATGAGGACTGGGGCTCCTGGTGGGCCGCCGTCGCGCACGACCCGGAGCTGGTCGACCTCCTCGCCGAGCGCCGCCGCCGTGAGGCCTCTCCCGGCACCGGCCGGCCCGCCGAACTCCCCCTCTCCGCCCACCTGGACCTGCTGCGGAAGGCGGGCTTCAGCAAGGTGGGCCCGGTCTGGCAGTACGGCGACAGCTGCGTGGTCGTGGCGGTGCGCTAGGTCCGGAAGCCCTGGGGGCCGAGGCCCGTATAGCCCTCAGGCCCGTAACCCGGGGACCCGGGGCCCGGGGGCCTGGCCCGGGGGCCGGGGGCCTGGCCCGGGGGCCGGGGGCCGGGGCCTGGAGGTCACCCTTCCGCACCCCGTCGGGTGGTGGACGATGACCGGCCGCCGGACAATGCATGCAGGAATCGCTATATGTTAATGTCGGCATGCCTGTCCGGAAGAAGAGCCGGGCAGCCGCAAGCACACGCAAGGAGCTCTCCCCATGACCACCGCCCAGCACATCACCCACCAGGACCACGCGCACACCCACGGCGACGACTGCGGCCACGTCGCCTTCACCCACGGCGACCACACCGACTACGCCCACGACGGCCACATCCACCGGGTGCACGACGGCCACGTCGACGAGTGCGCGAACGGCGACCACGCGGTGCACCAGAACCACGACCACCAGCACGGCGACAACTGCGGCCACCTGGCCGTACGGCACGACGACCACACCGACTACGTGCACGACGGCCACCGGCACGCCGCCCACGAGGGACACTGGGACGACCACTGACGCAGCCCCCGGGTGCCACAAGGGCGGGCATATTGGAAATCGTTGCCATATGCTAATGTGCGCATATGACAACGACGTCCTCTTCCGCCCCGGACGAGCCGGACCAGACCTTGCAGGCGGCCAGTGAACTGCTGCGCGCCCTGGCCTCGCCCGTACGGCTGGGCATCGTGCGGGAACTGTCCGGCGGCGGGAAGTACGTCCATGAGCTGGTGACCGCGCTGGGTGTGAGCCAGCCGCTGGTCTCCCAGCACCTGCGGGTGCTGCGCACGTCCCGGATCGTCATCGCCCGGCGTCAGGCCCGCGAGACGCGCTACACGCTGACCGACGACCATGTGGCCCACATCGTGCTGGACGCCATCCGGCACGCGCAGGAGTAGCGCGTCTCAGACCGGGCTGTCAGGCCAGGCTGTCCCAGTGGACGGTGCGGTCGCACCAGCGCTCGAGCAGCGTGCGGTCGTGGCCGACAGCCAGCAAGGCGGCGCCGGTGGCGGCCCGGTAGTCCTCGACGGCGGCGACCAGAGCGGCGGCGGCGGAGGCGTCGAGCATCGCCGTCATCTCGTCGCACACCAGCAGACGCGGGCGCAGGACGAGGGCCCGGGCCAGGCAGGCGCGTTGCAGCTGTCCGTCGCTGACCTCGTGCGGCCGCCGGGTCAGCAGGTCGGGGGTGAGGCCGACGGCCGGGGTCAACTCGGCTACCCGGGCGGGGACTTCGCCGCTCCGGCCGGTGGCCCGCAAGGGTTCTGCGATCAGGTCGGTGAGCGCCATCCGGGGGTCGGCGGACAGCCGGGGCTGCTGGAAGACGACTCCGAAGGCGGTGCGCTGGGCGCGCGGGGCGCGGTGGCGCCACTGCCGTACGGGTTCGCCGTAGAGGACCAGGGTGCCGGAGTCGGGGCGGTGCAGCAGCGCCGCGACCCGGGCCAGAGTGGACTTGCCGCAGCCGCTCGGGCCGAGCAGGCCGACCGCCTCCCCCGGTGCCACCGTCAGGGAGACGTCCCGGACGACCGGTACGTTCGTGGTGTATCCGGCGGTGATGGAGCGCAGCTCAAGCACGGACGTCCTCCGGCACGTGCGGGTGGTGGCAGGCGACCGTGCCCAAGGGCGGCGGGGCGGCGCAGGTGTCGGTGGCCCGGTCGCAGCGGGCGGCGAAGGCACAGCCGTCGGGGAGGTCGCCGAGTTCGGGCGGCATGCCGGGGATGGGGGTGAAGTCGCGGTCGGGCAGGGCCCGGAGCAGGCCGCGGCTGTAGGGGTGGCGAGGGCCGGGCTCGCCGAAGAAGGCAGTGGCGTCTGCGAGTTCGACGATCCGGCCCGCGTACATGACCGCGACCCGGTCGGCGATGCGCTCCGCCGCCGACAGGTCGTGGGTGATCATCAGCAGGGCCCGTCCGCCGGGGCTCGTCGCGCTCGGTTCGTCGACGTGCCGGCGGAGTTCGTCGACCGTACGGTCCACCAGGTTGCGGTCGAGCCCTGTGGTCGGTTCGTCGGCGAGCAGCAGGGGCGCGCCGCCGACCAGCGCGAGGGCCGTCGCGGCGCGCTGGGCGATACCTCCGGAGAGCTCGTGGGGGTGCCGGTCGAGGTGGTCCGCGGGGAACGCGGCCCGTTCGGCGGCGGCTTCGGCGGCGGCGCGCAGGGCGGCACGGCCCCGGAGCGCGGTCAGCGCGGCGATCGTCTCCTCCAACTGGGAGCGGACGGTGCGCACGGGCGTGAGATGCGCGGCCGGGCTCTGCGGTACGAGGCCGATGAGCCGGCCCCGTACGGTACGGGCGAGGGTCCGCTCACCGGCCGTGAGCAGGTCCAGGTCGCCCAGGAGGGCCGAACCGGCGGTCTGCGCGTTACCGGGGAGCAGTCCGAGCAGGGCGGAGGCCAGCACGGATTTGCCGCAGCCGCTCTCCCCGATCAGGGCCAGGCACTCCCCGGCCGCCATCTCGAACCGGGCATCGGTGACGGCTGCGACACACCGCCCGCCAGGCATGAGGAACCGCACGGAGAGCCCACGCACCGCCAGCACGGTCTCGCCTGCGGCCCGCACGGAACAACCTCCGCCCGGCGCAGGGCCGCCTCCGCCCGGCACAAGATCACCCCCACCCGCTACAAGACCGCCCCCGACTCGCGGGCCATCACCTCGCCCCGGCACAGGACCAGCTCCGGCCCGCGCGCGATCACCGCCACCGGGCACGGGACCGTCTCCGCCCGGCTCAGAAGCACCCCCGCCGGACACAGGACCGGCTCCGCCCCTCCGGGGACCGACTCCCCCCGACCCGGGCCCAACTCCGGTGCTCACAGCATCAGCTCCGATCGGTGGCGGGGATTGATCCGCTCCCGCCAGGCACCGGCGAAGCCGGCGATGGCGAGGGTGGGGACGATGAGGAAAAGGCCCGGGAAGAGGGTCGGCCACCACTGGCCGGCGAGGAGGGAACCGCGGGCCGTCTGGATCAGGGTGCCGAGGCTCGCCGTGTGGGTGGGCAGGCCGAGTCCGAGGAAGGACAGGGCCGACTCGTGCCACATGGCGTGCGGCACCATCAGTACGGCGGCGAGGGCGGCTTGGGGAAGGACGGCCGGCAGCAGATGCCGTACGGCCACCCGCCACCGGGACGCCCCGCCCGAGACGGCCGCATCGATGTACGGCCGCGCCCGCAGGGACAGAACCTCGGCGCGGACGATCCGGGCGGTGGACAGCCAGTGCGTGAGCGCGACCGAGATCACCACCGGCCAGACACCGGGCCGGAACATGGCGACGATGAAGATGCCGAGCAGCAGGTGCGGCACGGACGAGAACGTGTCGACCACCCGCATCAGCGCACGGTCGGCCCAGCCGCCCAGCGCCCCGGCCGCCGCGCCCACGGCCGTGCCGACCACGGTCGCCGTCAGGGCCGCCGCGACCCCGACGAGCAGCGAGACGCGCAGGCCGTAGACGCAGCGCAGCAGCAGGTCGCGGCCGACGTCGTCGGTGCCGAAGGGGTGGGCCCAGGAGGGCGGTCGGAGTTCGGCGGCCAGATCGACGGCCTGCTGGTCGAGCTGGACCAGCGGCGGCACTAGCAGCACGGCGAGGACGGTTCCGGCCACCAGCAGGGCGGAGGTGCGGACGCGCAGGGCGCGGGTGGAGCGGCGCTTCGGGCCGTGCGACCGCCACTCGGTCCCGGCCGGGGAACCGGCGGGCGCCGGTGCATCACATGTCACTGAGCTTCACCCTCGGGTCGAACAGTCCATAGAGCAGGTCGGCGAGCAGGTTGCCGGCGAGCACGGCGGCGGTGGCCAGGGTCGTCAGGGCGGCGAGCAGCGGGAAGTCGACGGCGGTGGCCGCCTCGACGGTGGCCGCGGCGATGCCCGGCCAGCTGAAGACGCTCTCCACCAGCAGCGCCCCGGTGATGAGTTCCGGTACGCGGGAGCCGATCAGGGTGAGCACCGGCAGCAGTCCGGAGCGCAGGGCGTGCCCGAGCAGGACGGTGCGCTCGCTCAGGCCGCGGGCGCGGGCGCCGCGTACGGGGTCCTCCGCCAGGGCGTCGCCGACGCCCTGGCGTACGTACAGGGTGAACCACGGCAGTTGGGACACCGCGAGGACACCGGCGGGCAGGACGAGATGGCTCGTGACCTGCCCGGGCGTGACCTGATCGCTGCCGGCGTCGGTCAGGCCGCCCGCCGGCAGGACATCCCACTGAAGGGAGAACAGCCAGACGGCGAGCAGCGCGATCCAGAAGACCGGAGCCGCCTCCAGCGTGTAGGCGAGGGAGGTGACGGCCCGGTCGGCGGCCGAGCCGGGGCTACGGGCGGCGAGCACGCCGAGGAGCGTGCCCACCAGCAGGGCGGCTGCGAAAGCGACCGCGCAGAGCAGCGCGGACCACACGAGCCGTTCGCCGATCACCTGAGCAACCGGCTGCCGCATCACGCTGGAATGGCCGAGGTCGCCGGTGAGCGCGGAGGTCAGCCAGTGCCACCAGCGGGCGGCGAAGGGCTCGTCGACGCCGAGGTTCTCGCGCAGCCGGTCCAGGGTCTGCTGGTCGGCGCCGAGCGCGGCGGTGCCGGCGTAGGCCTTGACGGGGTCGAACGGGGAGGCGGCGGCGATGGCGAACACGCCGAAGGTGACGACCAGCAGGACGGGGACGGCGAGCAGGGCCCGCCGCCCCGCCAGCCGTGCCATCGCTGTCCAGGGTGGGCGGGTCACTTCTTCGGCTGCCAGTCCTCGATGTTCCACCAGGGTCCGCTGGCGAAGCCGTGCTCGTGCGGCTCGAGTTGGGTGCTCAGGCCGTCCCAGCGGTCCGCCAGGACGTAGAGGTGGTCGATGTGGGTGAGGAAGGTGTAGCCGGGGTCCTGCACCAAGGCGCGCTGCACCTTGTCGTAGGCCGACTTGCGCTCGGCCGGGTCCTGGTTGCGGCGGGCGTCGTCGAGGGCGCGGTCCACGGCGGGGTTGTCGTAGCGGGCCATGTTGTTGAAGCCGTCGCCGGCGAGGGAGGAGTGCAGCAGGGTGTAGAGGCCGAAGTCGGGGTCGCCGGTGCTGCCAAAGCCCGCCAGGACGGCGTCGTCCTTCATGCGCGGCTCGATGACCTCCCAGGTGGCGCTCTCCGCCTTCACCTCGATGCCGGCCTTCTTGGCGTCGGAGGCGTAGGCGAGGGCGTGGTCCTGGCGGACCTTGTCGCCGGAGGGGTAGAGCAGGGTGAAGGACGCCCGCTGTCCGTCCTTGGCGCGGATGCCGTCCTGGCCGGGCTCCCAGCCGGCCTCGTCCAGGATCCTCGCGGCCTTGCCGAGGTCCTTGGTGCGCTCGATGTCCTGGGTGAAGGCGGGGTCGTCGACGGGCAGCGGCCCGTACGCCGGGCGGCCCGCGCCGTCGAGGATCGTGTCGACGATAGCCCGGCGGTCCACGGCGGCGTCGAGGGCCCGGCGGATCGCACGGTCGCCGGTGACCTTGTTCGCGCTGGGGAGGGCGACGGCCCGGAAGTCGTAGGACCTGGCCTGGTGGGTGCGCTTGCCGTCGTCGTTCTTGAAGGTGGCCGCGAGGTTGGGCGGCAGGACCGCGCCGTCGAGGTCGCCGGAGCGCAGCCGGGTCGCGCGGACGTTGTCGTCGGCGATGATCGCCATGGTGAGGGTCTTCACCTTCGGCTCGCCGCCCCAATAACGGGGGTTGGCCTTGAAGGTGAGCTTCTCGCCCTTGCTCCACTTGGTGAGGACGTATGGTCCGGTGCCGACCGGCTTGGTGTTGAAGGAGCCGGTGTTGGGGTCCTGCGCGCCGGCGATGTGCTCGGGGACGATGGGCAGGACCGTGCGGGCGGCGAAGGGGGCGTAGGGGTACTTGAGCGTGAAGACGACCTTGTCGGCGCCGCTCGCCCGGACCTCCTTGACGGCGTCCAGCTCGCTCTTGAAGGTGTTGTTGGTCTTCGGATCGAGGGCGGTCCGGTACGTGTAGACGACGTCGTCGGCCGTGAGCGGTCCGCCGTCGCTGAACTCGACCCCGTCGCGCAGGGTGTAGGTGTAGGTGCGGCCACCGTCGGTGATGTCGGGCAGTCCGGCTGCCAGAGCGGGCTTCAGCTCCAGGCCGACGTCGTGGGCGAGGAGCCCGTCGAAGAGCTTGGAGTTGCCGTCCTTGCCGTAGCCGAGCAGGGGGCTGAGGGTGTCGGGCTCGGAGGCCACTCCGATGACGACGGACCCGGCGGAGGAGCCGTCACCCGGGTCACCACTGCCGGGAGCCGAGCAGGCGGTGACCGCCGCGGCCAGCGCCGCCGTGACGGCGGCCCCTCGTATCCGACGGGTCGACATGTGACCTCACATCCTTGCTGCGCGAGTCAGGTTATTGCATAGAGCTCGCAATTAAACAGTCAAGGAGGGTGGTCGCGCACTATCGCGGTGCGGGAGGCGCGGTTCGCGACGGAGGCCCGGACCGGCGGGGCCCGCAACCGGGGCCGCCCGCCGGTCCGCCGGCGGTCGTCAGCCCCGGGTGAGGGTGATCGCCTGGCTCGAGGTCGCGTGGAAGCCGGGCAGCGGCAGGCCGCTGAAGGTGCGCAACTCCATCAGGGTGGCCTCGACGTGGGCCGCGCCGGGCACGAGCGCGCCCTGCGAGGGCCGGCCACTGTTCACCCAGCGATGCTCCGCGCCGTCGCAGACGGCCCGGGTGCCGCCGATGCCGTGGCGGGTGGTGGAGGCGCCCTGGCTGACGGAGGAGCTGACGAAGACCGGGCCGCTGGAGCTCGCGCAGCGGTAGGTGCCGGACAGGGTGACGGTGCCGTCGGCGGCGATCCGGCCCACCGCGTCGACCGTGACGAGGTCGGACAGGGCGGCCGACGCGGTCGCGGGCGCCGCGCCGGCACCGGTGAGCAGGAGCAGCGCGGCACCGGCTGCCGCGCCGAGCAGGGGACGTACACGCATGGGGGGGGGAACCTCCCGAAAGGAGTGGAATTGCGGCTTCCACTCGTACCGGCCCTCCGGGCCGGCGCCCGTGACCCTCACCCCTTCGGTGGCAAGTCCGCCTCTGGGGTGCCGCTGCGCGAGGGGGGTGAAAGCTGCTACGCGTTTTCTAGTCATTCATAGTCGTTGCTAGTCGTGTATCTCGAATATCTTGGTCTTGTGAAGCTTTCGGAGTGGG
>NZ_JBVIPD010000017.1:0-171970 GCF_055578235.1 Streptomyces sp. NPDC033136 | reverse complement strand
CTCCCCCCCGCCATGATCCCCACCTACCTCACCCACCTCACCACCCTCCCCCAACACCCCAACGGCAAGACCAACACCACCCAACTCCCCCCACCGGTAGCGGACTTCGAGGCCGCCGGCTCGGCGGGTGCGGAGCACGTGGAGCCGCGGGACGAGGTGGAGCGGGAGCTCGCGCTGATCTGGACCGAGGTGCTCGGGGCGCCCGCGGCGGTGGGGGTGCGGGACGACTTCTACGCGCTCGGCGGTCACTCGCTGCTCGCGGTGCAGATCGTCTCGCGGGTGCGGGACACCTTCGGGGTGGAGCTGCCGCTGGAGCGGATGATCAGCGGCCGGCCCACGGTCGAGGCGCTCGCGGAGGCCGTGCAGGAGCTTCAGCTCTCCGACGTCGACGAGGCCGAACTGCTCGCCGCGCTGGCCACGCTGTAGCCGCCCCGCCCTCCCGGGGGACCACCTCGTATCCGTCGGTACACGTCGAACGGCCCCGGGTGCGGGACACCCGGGGCCGTTCGACGAGAGGTGCGGAGTCAGCCGCGTACGGTCAGGCCCACCGCTGTGACGTCGGTCAGGTTGGCGCCCCAGGTACCCCACGTCAGGCCCTCCGGAAGGGAGCCCGCGGCCTTCGGGAGGCCGCGCGAGTACGCGGTGACGCGCAGCGGGATCTCGCCCTTGCCCTTGACCTTCACCGTGACGTCGAAGCCGTCGGCGGGGAGGCTCCACAGGGCGAAGCCCCACTTCCACGGGCCCGCGGACGTCGGCCGGTTGGTGCCGCCCCTCACGTGGGTGCCGATGACCTCGGCTCCGGTGACGGTGTGCGCGGAGGTGTCGGCGAACAGGCTCACGTAGGACGTGCCGGGCTCGGGCTTGACGTGCAGACGTACCGTGCGTGCGCCGCCCTTGCCCCCGGCGGCGGACTTCACGGTGACGGCCGGTGCGGCCGGGCCGCTGCCCGAAGCGGCCGTCGCGATGTGCGCCTGGGTGGCGAGGTCGCCGGGGAGCGTGGTCGGGAAGGTGGGGAACTTGGCCCGGATGTCGGTGCGTTCGGATCCGGCGAGGGAGCGGGTCCACTTCGGCGGGGCGTTGTCGGAGCTGATCCAGTGCCCCGTGCCGCGGTCGGCGTCCCACGCGTAGGCCAGGCTGGTGTGGCGCGGGTGGGCCGCGTCGAAGGTGTCCAGGCGTACGCCGGTGAGGACCAGCGCGACTCCGGCCGCCAGGGCCAGCCACGCGGTGACCGGCGCGGTGCGGCGCGGCAGCAGGCCGAGCAGCGGTACGGCCACCGTGACGAGCAGCGTCATCACGATCAGCGGTGCCACCGCGAGGGACAGGCCGAGCGTCGGGAAGACCAGCATGATCACCGGGAGCAGCAGCGGCACGGCGGCGACGGCCGCCGCGGACACGGCCACCGTGCGCCAGTCGTCACCGGGTTGCGTGGTGCGCAGTGCGACCAGCAGGGCCGCACAGCCCAGCAGGACCGGCCAGGTGAACAGATAGCCGGCGCCCGGCGCCAGGAACGCGGTGAGCAGGCCGAGTCCGGTGAGCCATCCCCAGCCGCCCAGGGCCAGTTGAGGCGCCGTCACCTTGCGGCGCAGCAGCAGGTACCAGGCAAGGACGGCCGCCCCGGTCAGGGTCAGGAACGCGGCGCGGAACCATCCGGGCCGGTAGCTGTCGCCCATCGACAGGTCGGCGTACCCGGGCCGGATCGCGCACAGCAGCTGCCAGCCGCCGAAGCCGATCACGGCGGCGCCGAGCAGGGCGAGCGGGAACGTCAGCGCGGCACGGCCGATGCCGCCACGGGCCAGACCGCGCCGGCCCGCGTACCAGACGGTGCCGGCGTAACCCGCCGCGGCGAGCAGGGCGAGCGGCAGTGCCAGCGAGCGCGGGTAGCGGACGAGCAGGCCGAGGACCGTGAAGTACGTGTCGTCGCCGCCCTCGCGCAACGTCGAGAGGTCACGGCCGGCCAGGTCCCGGGCGGCGGCCAGGGTGTTGTCGCCCTGGCTCTGGATGCTCTCCGCGGAGAGGTTCGCGACCGAGTCGCCGGGCGTGTGGTACTGCGCGGACCCGTCCACGTAGGCGAAGTTGAGGCCGCCGAAGCCCTCCTTCTTGAACTCGGAGAAGTCGGTGTCGTTCGGCAGGTACGTGTAGACCTCGTCGGCGAGTGACGTGGCGATGGGGCGGTCGGCCGCGCTCAGCGCGGACAGCGCGCCGCTGTTGTCGCGGCCCGACTCGAACATGATCGAAGGACCGGAGACACCGCGCGCCTCCAGGTTCAGGACGACGGTGTCCGCCGGGTCGAGCGTGCCGCCCGCCACGAAGGCGTGCGCGCCGAGCAGTCCGGGCTCCTCGCCGTCGGTGAACAGCACGTCCACGGTGTTGCGGGCCGCCCCGCTGTCCGCCCGCAGGGCCCGCACCACTTCGAGTACGGTGGCCACGTTGGCGGCGTTGTCGGACGCGCCGGGCCCGGCGGGCACCGAGTCGTAGTGGGCCATCAGGAGCAGGTGGCCCGCGTCGTCGCCCGCCGTGCCGGGGAAGACGGCGTGGATGTTGGTCACCGCGGCCACCAGGGCGGTGCCCTCCTCGTCGCGGGCGACCGGCTGCGCCTTCGCGGTGACCTGGCCGCCGAGACCGGTGAGGCGCCGGATGAGGTAGTCGCGGGCCGAGGCCGCCGCGGGGCTGCCGAGCGGGCGTGGTTCCTTGCCGATCACCTTCGCGTCCCGCAGGGCGCGCGTCGCCGAGAACTCAGTCGGCGAGGCGTCGGCCGGCTTCGCCTCCGGCGTCTGGAGCGTCCAGACGGACGCACCGGTCAGCAATGCGAGCAGCGCGAGGAGCACGAGCGCGGCCCAGCGTGCTCTCGACGGCGCCTTCGCCGGTGCGTCCGTGCGGGCGCGGTCGTGTGCGGAAACACGCGCGGGATCGTGTGCGGGAACAGGGGAACTCGCCCCGGAATTGGGCATGGTGAAGCACCAGTCTCTCCGTGTCTCGGGATCTTCGGCAATTCGGGCGGTCGGCTCGGAACGCGTACTTCACCGGAATTATCGAGAGGGCAAAGCCGCCTTGTCGCGCCCATCTGACAAGGTGTTTGGCCGAGTTGACACAGTCCGGGCGTCTGCCCGGGGCGAATTGACATAGTCCGGCCGCCGTTCTGGCGGGCCCTCGTTCGGTGGCTAGCTTTGCATCGGTATTGAACTTCCTCGCCGAATGCAGAAGCCGGAGAAAAACAATGATCAATGCTGCTGTTGAGACCTACTGGGTCGTCGTCAACGACGAGGAGCAGTACTCGGTGTGGCCGACCGGCCGCGAGGTCCCGGAGGGCTGGCGGAGCGTCGGGGTGACCGGCCCGAAGGACGACTGCCTGGCCTGGATCGACTCGAACTGGACCGACATGCGGCCCCTGAGCCTGCGCCGTGCCATGGGTGACGCCCCGGCCGCCTCCGCCTGACCCGCGTCCGCGACTCGCCCAACCGACCAAGGAGGGGGAACGAGCTGTGATGGCCGATTGGCAGCAACTGCTCGATGAGCTAGTGGCCCGGGGCGGATCCGCCCGTGGGCTCGAGATCGCCGGGGACGCCTGGAGCGGCAAAACACGCCGCCTGGACGAACTCGCCCGCCGTGCCGCGAGCAGCGGATGGTCCGTCGTCCGTGGCCGTCCGGGCCGGCTCCAGGACTCGGCGCCGTTCGGGCTGTTCCTCGACGCCCTGGACGACCTGGTGACCGCGCGGGGCGAGGAGCTGCGCGCCCGGCTCGGCGACGAGGAGCAGGGGCGGCTCGCCGCCCTGTTCCCCTCGATGAGCCAGGGCGTGCCGCACGACCACCCCTCCTGCGACCTGTACCGCGAGTGCCGGGCCATCCGCAGCCTGCTGCGTGAACTCGCCGGTGAGCCGGGTGAGTCCGGGGCACCCGGCAGCCCCGGCGGACACGGCCTGCTGCTGATCCTCGACGATCTGCACCGGGCCGACGCGGACTCGCTCGACCTGCTCGGCTATCTGCTGGAGCGGCCGCCGGCCGGACCGGTGCTCATCGCGGTCGCGCACCGCCCACGCCAGCTCGACCACCGCACCCACACCCTGCTGGCCGACGCCGCGGCTCGCGGTTTCGCGCACCGCGTCGAACTCGTCCCGTACGCCCTTGACGACCCCGAGCTCACCTCGCTCGTACCGCCGGGCGTCGACGAGCGCACCCGGCTCACCCTGCTGCGGCGCAGCGGCGGCAACCCCGGTCTGCTGCTCGCGCTCGCCGCGACCGGCACCCAGGCGCCCTTCGCCGTCCCGCTCGAGCCGCCCGCCCGGGTGGCCGCGGCCATGCTCGACGACTTCCAGGGGCTCGGCCCCTCCGGACGGGCCATGGTCGGCGCGGCCGCCGTGCTCGGCGATGCCTTCGACTTCGCCATCGCGGCCGCCGTCGCCGGCCTCGACGAGAGCGCCGCGAGCGCCGGACTCGACGAGGCGCTCGCCGAGGACCTGGTGCGGCCCGTCGGTGAGGGGCCCGACTACTGCTTCCGGGACGCCGTCGTACGGGCCGTCGCCTACCACTCGGCGGGCCGCGGCTGGCGCTCCGGCGCCCACGCCCGGGCCGCCGCCGCTCTGCGCTGCCACCGTGGCCCGGCCGAACTCCGTGCCCAACAGCTCCTGTACGCGGTTGAGGTGGCCGACGACGAGGACGTACGCGCCCTGGTGGACGCCGCCGAGGACGCGGCTCCGCGCGACCCCGCGGCGGCCGTGCGCTGGGCCCGGCACGCGCTGCGGCCCGCCGTCACCGCGGACGCCGCGCTGCGGACCCGCGCCCAGAGCGTGCTCGGCCGTGCGCTGCTGCACAGCGGGGAGTTCGAGGAGGGTGCGGCCGTCCTGCAGCGCCTCCTCGCCCCCGGCGGGGACCTTCCCGCCGAGCGGCGCTCCGAGGCCGTCGCCGCGCAGGCCCTGGCCCACCGGCTCCTCGGCCGCCCGGAGGCCGCACGCCACCTGCTGGACGAAGAGCTCCCCGACCCCGCACCGTGCGCGGGCGACTGCGCCGCCGACAGCGAGGAGCCCCGGCCCGGCTGCTGCACGCTCCGCCTCGCCAGGACCGCACTCGTCCTGGAGGCCGGCGGCCCGTGGACCGGAGCCGACCGGGCCGCTCTCACCGCGCTCGCCGCCGCTGCCGCCCACGACCCGTCCCCGCCGGCCGCCCTCGCCGCCACCGAGGCGCAGTTCGGGCGTACGTCCATGGCCGCCGAGCACGCCGAGCGGGCCGCCGCCCTGGTCGACTCGCTCCCCGACGAGACGCTCGCCGCCCACCTGGAAGCCGTCCAGTGGCTGGCCGGGACCGAGCTGTTCCTCGGCCTGCCGCGCGCGGCCGAGACCCACCTGGAGCGGGCGGTCGAGCTGGCCCGCCGCTTCGGCCAGCAGCACCTGGTGCCCCGGCTGCTCGTCGGTCTCGGCCAGGCGCGGATGCGCCTGGGCTACTTCCCCGAGGCGCTCACCTGCGCCGACGAGGCCGACCGCATCGCGCGGGACACCGGCGCCACGCCCATGCTCGCGCTCACCGCGGGGCTGCGCGAGGAGCTGGACCTGCTGCACGGCGTGCCCGGCCCCGTCCCCTCGGAGCCCGCGGCGCTGCTGCCCGGACTGAGCGGTCGCGAGCGGGAGATATCCGTCCTGGTCAGCCAGGGCCACACCAATCAGCGCATCGCCCGCACCCTCGAACTGAGTCCGAAGACCGTGGAGACCTACCTCGCCCGCATCTTCAAGAAGCTGGGCGTGTGCTCACGGGCGGAGGTCGCCGCAATGGTCGGCCGCGCCGCACACCTGGACAGCCAGGAGCCGATGCCCACCGCAAGGCCCGCCGCATGAGCCGGCACCCGGCGCACCACCAGGGCAGGGGAGCCCAGGGCGTCCGCGGAGCCCGGCCGGCCCGAGCCGCCCGGCGCGAAAGGACGGCGCCGTGACCTCCGCGCCCGAGGCCGAGCTGACGGCCGGGGCGGCGACCGGCCCCGCCCGCCTCGGCGGACCCTTCTGGCGACTGTGGACCACCACCTTCGTCACCTCCTGGGGGGACGGACTGCGGCTCGCCGCACTGCCGTTGACCGCGGCCCTGTTCACCCGCGAGCCGATGCTGCTGTCCCTCGTGACCTTCGCGGGCCAGCTCCCCTGGGTCCTCGCCGGGCCCTTCGCCGGGGCCTTCGTGGACCGGCACGACCAGCAGCGCGTCATGTTCTGGTCCGACGTCTCGCGCGGCGGCATCGCCGCTCTGTTCACGCTCGCGCTCTTCACCGGGCACGGCCACATCGCGCTGCTCGTGGCGTTCGCCCTGGTGATGGGGGTGATGGAGACCCTGCGCGACAGCGCGGCGCTCGCCCTGCTGCCCCGCCTGGTCGCCGCACCCGTGCTCGACAAGGCCAACAGCCTGCTGCAGGGCGTCGCGATGCTCTGCGTGGAACTGGCCGGGCCGCCGCTCGCCGCGCTCCTCCTCGTCTCCGGCACGTCCTTCCCGTACGCCGTCGACACGGCCACCTTCGTGCTGTCCGCGCTCCTGATCGCGGGCCTCGCCGGGCGCGTGCCGCCCCTGCCCGCCCGCACCGCGACGGCCTCGCTGCTCGCCGACACCGGAGAGGGAATCCGCTGGCTGTGGCGCCACCGGCCGCTGCGGACGGTGTGCGCGCTCGTCGGCGCCTTCAACTTCGCGCTCAGCGCCGTCGTCTCGGTGGCCGTGCTGTACGCGTACGACGTGCTCGGCGTCGACAGCGTCGGCTACGGGCTGCTCATGGCCGTCATCGCGGTCGGCGGGGTGGTAGGCGTCGTCGTCACCCCGCTGCTGACCCGCCGCCTGGGCCGCGAGCGGACCGTGCTCATCGCCTGCGGGACCGCCCCGCTCTCCTTCGCCGTCGCCGGTGCCACCTCGCAGCCGTTGTTCGCGGCCGGGGTGCTGAGCACCGTCGGCATGGCGCTCGCCGTCATCACCATCGTCACCACCTCCCTGCGCCAGGTCCTCGTCCCCGCCCACCTGCTCGGCCGGGTCGGCAGCTCCTACCGGCTCGTCGCGGTCGGCATGTCCCCGCTCGGCGCCCTCGCGGGCGGTGCCACCGCCTCCCTGGCCGGTCTACGGGCCCCCTTCTACCTCGCCGCCGCCGTCCTCGCCGTGACCTGGGCGTTCAGCGTCCCCATGCTCTCCCGCACCCCGAAAGGAACCTCATGACCGCCCCCAAGGCCGCGCGCACCGGCCCGGCCGTGATCGCCATGTGGAGCCCCCCGCGCTGCCGCTCGACCGCCTTCGAGCGCATGATGATCGAGCGCGGCGACCTGACCGTGCTGCACGAGCCCTTCAACGTCCTCTTCAGCAAGGGAAGTTACGAGATCGAGGGCCGCGTCCTGCGCGGCCAGACCGCGTTGCTCGACGCGATCATCGAACTCGCGGAGACCGGCGGCCGTCCGGTCTACTTCAAGGACACCACCGACGTCCGGTACGCCGAACTGCTCGCCGACGCCCGGTTCACCACCGAGATCCAGCACACCTTCATCATCCGCGACCCCGCCGAGGCCATCGCCTCGCACTACGCCCGTAACCCCGAACTCACCGCGGAACAGGTGGGGTTCGGCCTCTGCCACGAGATCTTCGAGGCCGTCCGGGAGGCCACCGGAGCCGTTCCGCCCGTCGTCGACGCCGACGACCTGGTGACGGACCCGGCGGGTACGGCGGCCGCGTACAGCCGGTGCACCGGACTGCCGCACCGGCCCAACGCGCTCAGCTGGCAGCCCGGTGAGCGCAGCGAATGGCAGGTCTTCGAGGACTGGCACCGCGACGCGGCGGCCAGCACCGGCATCCACGCCCGCTCGGGCACCTACGCGGACACCGTGCACAACAACCCGCGCCTGGCCGCCCTGCACGCCGCCCAGCTTCCCTTCCACGAGCAACTGCGCGCCCACCGCATCGGCGCCCACCAAGGAGCCGCCGCGTGACCAGCCGCTTCGAACAACTCACCGTGGACTGCCTGGACCCGCGCCGGCTCGCCGCGTTCTGGTGCGCCGTCCTCGACTACACGGTGCACGAGGACCGCGACGGCGACCTCGTGGAGATCGGCCCCGCCGCACTCGCCCCGCTCGACGAACTGCGCCGTACCCCGGTCGCCCCGCAGATCGTCTTCACCTGCGACCACACCACCAAGATCCGCAAGAACCGGCTGCACCTGGACGTCTGCCCCATCGACCGCGACCAGGCGGCCGAGGTCGAGCGCATCGTCGCGCTCGGCGCCCGCCCCATCGACATCGGCACGGCCAAGGAAGCGAGCTGGACGGTGCTCGCCGACCCCGAGGGCAACGAGTTCTGCGTGCTGCGCAGCCTCGCCCCGGGTCACTTCGAGGAATAAAGGAGCGCAACGGGCATGAGCGGTTCACTCATCCCGCCGTCCGCGCGGCACGTCCCGCCGTCGGCGCAGGCCGGGCAGCGCCGTGCGGTGGCCGGCTCGCCCTGGCTGCGGACCTGGCACTCCGGCGGCCGGACCCGCCGGCGTCTGCTGTGCCTGCCGCCGGCCGGCGGCGCCGCGCACGTCTACAGCCGGTGGGCGCCGCGGCTGCCCGCGGGGACCGAGGTGGTGGCTGTCGAACCGCCCGGCCACGGCACGCGCGTCGGGGAGCGCCCGCTGACGCGGATGGCCGATGTCGTCAGCGGCATCGAGACGGCGCTGGACGGCCTCCCCGAACTGCCGCTGGTGATCTTCGGCCACAGCATGGGCGCGGTCGTCGGCTGGGAACTCGCCCGTTCGCTGCGGCACCGCCGCGGCCACCCGGTGCACGCGGTGATCACCGCCGCGTCGCCCGCCCCGTCGACGCCGCCGCCCGCCCGCTGGGCGCGGGGCGCGGCCACCTCGGACGAGGAACTGTTCGCGCTGCTCGACCACTCCCGCAGCCTGCCGGCCCAACTGCGCGAGAACACCGAGTTCCTCGACCTCTACCTGCCGGTGCTCCGCGCCGACCTGGAGATCCTCTCCGGCCACCGCGCCCGCCGCGAGGAACCCCTGCAGTGTGCGCTGCGCGTGTACGTGGGCGCCGACGACCCGCTGGTCGGCGAGGCGGAGGCCTGGCCGTGGTCGCCGCAGGACATCGCGGGCGACCGTCGGCTCCGGATCTTTCCCGGCGGCCACTTCTTCCTGCACGAGCATCCCGGGCCCGTCCTCGACGGCCTCGCCCGCGACCTCGCCCTCATCACACCCGGCGCCTGAGCCCAGGAGCAGCAGATGAACCCCCAAGCCTCCCTCGCCGACACCCTGGCCGGGCTCACCCCGCAGCAGCGGGCGCGCCTCACGCTCGAACTGGCCCGCCGCAAGGCCGCGAAGAACCCGGCGGTGCCCGTCCAGGCGCGCACCGCGGACGGCGAACAGACCTTCCCCGCCTCACCCGGCCAGGAGCGGCTCTGGTACCTGCACGCGCTGGAGCCCGACTCCACGGCGTACGTCCTGCCCATCGTGCTGCGCCTCGGCGGCACCGTCGACACCGCGGCCCTGCAAGGGGCGCTCAGCACCCTCGTGCGGCGCCACGAAGTGCTGCGCACCGTGTTCCGAGAGGACACGGACGGCCTGATCCAGCAGGTGGTGCGGCCCGCGGGCCAGGTGCCGCTGCCGGTCACCGACCTCGCGCCGGGGCTGACCGACGACGCGCTCTGGGAGCGGGTGCGCGGCGAGACCGCCCACCCCTTCGACCTCGCGTCCGGGCCCCTGGTGCGGGCCTCGCTGCTGCGTCGCACGGAGACCGAGTGGGTGCTCGTGCTGTGCGTGCACCACATCGTGGTGGACGGCTGGTCGCTCGGCGTCCTGGTCGGTGAACTCGCGGAGTCCTACGCCGCCTGCGTCGAGCGCCGCGCCCCACGGCTTCCCGAACTCACCGTGCAGTACGCGGACTTCGCCGTCTGGCAGCGCGAACGCCTGTCGGGCGAGCAGTCGGCGGAGCAGCTGACGTACTGGCGAGGCCACCTCGACGGCGCCCCCGTGCTCGACGTACCGGGCGACCGGCCGCGCGCCGCCGAGCAGTCCTTCGCCGGGGACTCGGTGCCGCTGGAGCTGTCCGCGGCCCTGGTCGGAGGGCTGACCCGGCTGGCGGAGGGCGAGTCGGCGACCCTGTTCATGGGCCTGCTCGCCGGGTTCTCGGCGGTCCTGGGCCGCTGGGCAGGACAGTCCGACGTCGTCGTGGGCACCCCGGTCGCGGGCCGTACCCGCACCGAACTCGAACCGCTGGTTGGCTTCTTCGTGAACACCCTGGCGTTGCGCGTCGACGTGGGGGGCGGTGTCTCGTTCCGTGAGGCGGTGCGCAGGGCCCGGCAGTCCGCGCTCGACGGCTTCGCCCACCAGGAGGTGCCGTTCGAGCGCGTCGTCCAGGAACTCGGCGTCGAACGCGGCAGCAGCCACCCCCCGGTCGCCCAGGTGATGCTCGCTCTGCGCAACGTCCCCATGCAGCCGCCCACTCTGGGCGGCCTGACCGTCGAGGTGGTCGAACTCGCGCGCTCCGTCGCTCAGTTGGACCTGAGCGTCGAATTGGTGCCCACCCCGGACGGCGGTCTGAGCGGCGCCCTGGAGTTCTCCTCCGAGCTGTACGACCGCGCGACCGCCCGGCGTCTGGCGGCGAGCGTCGTCGCGCTCCTGGAGGCCGCGGTCACCGTCCCGGACGCCCCGGTGGCCCACCTCGACGCGGTCGGCGCACAGGAGCGCGCGCTGCTGCACGCCTTCGGGGGCCGGGACATCGCGCCGTTCGCTCCGGCGTTGCTGCACGAGTTGGTGGAGTGCCGGGTGGACGTAGATCCGGCGGCGGTGGCGGTGTGTGGCGATGGTGTGGGTGATGCGGGCAACTGGTCTTACTCGTATGGCGAGTTGGATGTGCGGGCGAATCGGGTCGCGTGGTGGTTGCGGGAGCGTGGTGTGGGTGCCGAGTCGCTGGTGGGGGTGTGTCTGGAGCGTGGGCCGGATCTCGTCCCGGTGTTGTTGGGTGTGCTGAAGGCGGGGGCGGCGTATCTGCCGCTGGACCCGTCGTATCCGGCCGAGCGGATCGGTCATCTGGTCGAGGACGGCCGTCCGGTGCTGGTGCTGACGTCGGCGGGGGCGGACGCGGTCCTTGCGGGCACGTCGGTGGACGTGGACGTCGTCCGGGTCGAGGACCTCGCCGACGACCTCGCACGACGGCCCACCACCCGCCCCGCCGTCCCGCTGCACCCCCTGAACGCGCTCTGCATGCTCTACACCTCCGGCTCGACAGGACGCCCCAAGGGGGCGCTGCTGCACCACCACGCCCTCACCAACCGGCTGCGGGGCATGGTCGACCAGTACCGCTTCCACGCCGGCGACCGCGTCCTGCACAAGTCGCCCCTCGGCTTCGACCCGCACCTGTGGGAGTGCTTCGTCCCGCTGATGACGGGCGCCCGCGTGGTGATGGCGGCACCCGGCGGCCACCGCGACCCGGGGTATCTCCTCGACCTGTGCGAACGGGCCCGGATCAGCTGCTGCGACGTCGTGCCGTCCATGCTGCGTGCGCTGCTCGCCCACGGCGGATTCGACGAGCGCGCCGCCGGACTGCGCCTCATGCTGTGCGGCGGCGAGGAGCTGCCCCCGGACCTGGCCGAGGAGTTCCTGCGCAGGCTGTCCGGCGCCGAGCTGCACAACATGTACGGGCCGAGCGAGACCACCATCGACGCGACCACCCACCACCTCACCGCCCCGGTCCCCGCGGGCCGCGTGTCCATCGGGCGTCCGGTGCCGGGCTCCCGGGTGTACGTCCTGGACGCCGCCCTGCGCGAACAGCCGGTCGGCGTCCCCGGGGAACTGTGCGTCGGCGGCGTTCCGCTGGCGCGCGGCTACCACGGCCGCCCGGGGCTCACGGCCGACCGCTTCGTGCCCGACCCGTACGAGGCCGGCGGCCGGCTGTACCGCTCGGGCGACCTGGCACGCTGGCGGCACGACGGCACCGTGGAGTACCTCGGCCGCCTCGACCACCAGATCAAGATCCGCGGTCAGCGCATCGAACCCGCCGAGGTCGAGGCCGCACTGCTCGACCACCCCGCGGTCGGCCAGGCCCTCGTCACCACGGAACCCGACGCGGACGGCGCACCCCAGCTGGTCGCCCACCTCACCGGCCCCGGCCCGCTGGACGCGGCCGAACTGCGCGGCTTCCTCGCCGAACGGCTGCCCGCGGCCATGCTGCCCAGCTCCCTGGTACGCCTGGAGGCCTTCCCGCTCCTCGCCAACGGCAAGGTCGACCTCAAGGCCCTGGCCACCGCGCCGGGCGAACGCCTTGTCACCGTGCGCGCCTACGAGCCGCCCCGCGACGCGCTCGAAGAGGTCCTCGCCGGGATCTGGGCCGACGTCCTGAAGGCCGACCGGGTCGGCGCCCAGGACGACTTTTACGACCTCGGCGGACACTCCCTGCTCGCCACCCAGGTGGTCTCCCGCATCACCACGATGCTGCGCGTCGAGGTCCCGCTGCGGGCCTTCGTCGGGGTGTCCACCGTCCGCCGGCTCGCCGCCGTGGTCCGCGAGGCCGCCCGGGGCGAGGGGCTCGACGCCGACCGGATCGCCGGCCTCGTCGTCCAGATCAGCCGTCTCGCCGCGGACGAGATCACGCAGCAACTCAAGGACTGACCACCCCACGGCTCCACCACTTTGGAGGTACGACACCGATGGCCCTCGCGCCCTTCTCCGCCGAACAGCAGAAACTCCTCGACCAACTCCTCGACGGCCAGGGAGTGGCCCGCACGTCGAGCGCCATCGAGCGCCGCCCCGACCCGGCGGCCCCGGCCCCGCTCTCGTACGCGCAGGAGCGCCTGCACTTCTTCGACCGCATGACGCCCGGTTCGCCGCTCTACGCGATGACCGGCCTCGTCCGGCTGCGCGGCGCCGTGGACGTCACGGCCCTGGAGGGCGCGCTCGGTGACGTGGTGGCCCGGCACGAGGTGCTGCGCACCGTGTTCCGCCAGGCCGACGACGGCACGGTCCACCAGATCGTGCGACCCGCGACGCCCGTGACGCTGCCCGTCACCGAGGCCCGGGACGGCGGTGACGACGCCGTGCGCGAGGGGGTGCGGCAGGAGAACGAGCGCGGCTTTGACCTCGCCGCAGGCCCCCTGTTGCGGGGCTCGTTGATCCGGCTCGGTGACGCCGAGTTGGTGCTCGTGCTGTGCGTCCACCACATAGTGGTGGACGGCTGGTCGCTCGGCGTCCTCGTCGACGAACTCGCCGAGACCTACGCGGCCAAGGTCGCGGACCGGCCGCACGAACTGCCCGAACTGCCGGTCCAGTACGCTGACTTCGCCCTCTGGCAGCGCGAATGGCTGTCCGGCGACCGCCTGGAGCGTCAGCTCGCCTACTGGCGCGGACAGCTCGACGGGGCGACCGCCCCCGAGGTCCCCGGCGACCGGCCGCGCCCCGCGTTGGACTCCTTCGCGGGCGACTCCGTGCGCGTGGAGGTGCCGGCCCCCGTGGTCGCGGGCCTCACCCGGCTGGTCGAGGACGAGTCGGCGACCCTGTTCATGGGTCTGCTCGCCGGGTTCTCGGCGGTCGTCGGACGGTGGTCCGGCCGCGGTGACGTGGTGATCGGCACCGCGGTCGCGGGCCGTACCCGCACCGAACTCGAACCGCTGGTGGGCTTCTTCGTGAACACCCTGGCGTTGCGCGTCGACGTGGGGGGCGGTGTCTCGTTCCGTGAGGCGGTGCGCAGGGCCCGGCAGTCCGCGCTCGACGGCTTCGCCCACCAGGACCTGCCGTTCGAGCGGGTCGTGCAGGAGCTGAGCCCCGAACGGCACAGCTCCGGCCGCATCCCCTTCGTCAACCACATGCTGGTGCTGCACAACACGCCCTATCCTGAGGTCCGGCTGCCCGAGGTCACGTTCGAGGTGGTGCCGCAGCACACCGGCACCGCCAAGTTCGACCTGGAGCTGGAGCTCACGCCGGCCGCCGACGGCTCGCTCGCCGGCGCCCTGGAGTTCTCCTCGGAGCTGTACGACCGGTCCACCGCCGAACGCCTCGTCGAGGGCGTGATCGCCCTGCTGACCGCGGCCGTCGAGAACCCCGACGCGCCCGTGGACCTGCTGGACGTCATGGGCCACGAACAGGGCGACCGCATACGGGAATTCAGTGGACTCGGCGTCGACCCGTTCGCTCCGGCGTTGCTGCACGAGTTGGTGGAGTGCCGGGTGGACGTAGATCCGGCGGCGGTGGCGGTGTGTGGCGATGGTGTGGGTGATGCGGGCAACTGGTCTTACTCGTATGGCGAGTTGGATGTGCGGGCGAATCGGGTCGCGTGGTGGTTGCGGGAGCGTGGTGTGGGTGCCGAGTCGCTGGTGGGGGTGTGTCTGGAGCGTGGGCCGGATCTCGTCCCGGTGTTGTTGGGTGTGCTGAAGGCGGGGGCGGCGTATCTGCCGCTGGACCCGTCGTATCCGGCCGAGCGGATCGGTCATCTGGTCGAGGACGGCCGTCCGGTGCTGGTGTTGACGTCGGCGGGGGCGGACGCGGTCCTTGCGGGCACGTCGGTGGACGTGGACGTCGTCCGGGTCGAGGACCTCGCCGACGACCTCGCACGACGGCCCACCACCCGCCCCGCCGTCGTCGTCGACCCCCGCAACCCTGCGTACGTCCTGTTCACCTCCGGCTCCACCGGCCGCCCCAAGGGTGCCGCCAACTCCCACCACGCCCTCACCAACCGACTGCTGTGGATGCAGGACCGCTACCGGCTCGACGACACCGACCGGGTGCTGCACAAGACGCCGATCGGCTTCGACGTATCGGTGTGGGAGCTGACCTGGGCACTGCTGACCGGCGCCCGGATCGTGCTCGCCGACCCGGGCGGCCAGCGCGACCCCGACTACCTCGCGCGGGCCACCGCGGCCGCCGGCATCACCACCGCACACTTCGTGCCCTCCATGCTCAAGGTGTTCCTCGACACCGCCGAGACCCTGGGCACCGCACTGCCGGACCTGCGTCGTGTGGTGTGCAGCGGCGAGGAGCTGACACCGGAGGTCGCCGCCCGCTTCCACGCGTTGTTCCCGCAGGCCGAACTGCACAACCTGTACGGGCCGACCGAGGCGTCCATCGACGTCACGGCCCACCCCGTCACCGCCCCGGTCACCGGCCGGGTCCCGATCGGCACGCCCATCACCGGGGCCCGCATCCACGTCCTCGACGCGGCCCTGCGCATGCAGCCGATCGGCGTCGCGGGCGAACTGTACATCGGCGGCGTACCGTTGGCGCGTGGCTACCACGGCCGCCCGGGGCTCACGGCCGACCGCTTCGTGCCCGACCCCTTCGAGGCGGGGGAGCGGCTCTACCGAACCGGTGACCTGGTGCGCCGCAGGGCGGAAGGCGCGGTGGAGTACCTCGGCCGTCTCGACCACCAGATCAAGATCCGCGGTCAGCGCATCGAACCCGCCGAGGTCGAGGCCGCACTGCTCGACCACCCCGCGGTCGGCCAGGCCCTCGTCACCACAGCGCCCGACGCGGACGGCGCACCCCAGCTGGTCGCCTACCTGACCAAGCCCGCGAAGCCCGTCGCCGCCGGGCACGACGCACAGGTGGATCGGTGGAGCGAGGTCTTCGACCAGATCTACCAGGCGGGCGAGCAGCAGACCGCCGACCCGACCTTCGACATCTCCGGCTGGATCAGCTCGTACACCGGGCAGCCGCTCGGCGCGGACGAGATGCACGGCTGGGTCGACTCGATCGTGGACCGCGTGCTCGCGCTGCCGCACCGCCGGGTCCTGGAGATCGGCTGCGGCACCGGCCTGCTGCTTTTCCCCATCGCCCCGCACACCGAGCACTACCGCGCCGTCGACGTCTCCGAGGTCGCCGTGCGGGACCTGGCGGACAAGCTGCACCTGCTGCCGCCGGGCTCGGGCGAGGTGGAGCTGGTGCACGGCTCGGCCGAGCAGTTCGACGGGGTGGCCGACGACAGCTTCGACGTCGTGCTCATCAACTCGGTCGCCCAGTACTTCCCCAACGCCGACTACCTCGCCGACGTGCTCACGCGTGCCCTGCGCGTGGTACGCCCCGGCGGCGCAGTGATCGTGGGCGACGTCCGCAACCACGCGCTGCTCGACACCTTCCACGCCTCGCTCCAGCGGACCGAGTCCGAGGGCGACGAGGAGGGCGAGGAGTTCCGGCGGGCCGTCGCCGAGCGGGTCGCCCAGGACGCCGAACTCGTCATCGATCCGCACTTCTTCACCGCACTGGCGGGTGACCGCCCCGAGATCGAGGGCGTGTCCCTGCTCGCCAAGCGCGGCCACCACCGCAACGAGCTGGTCAAGTACCGCTACGACGCCGTCCTGCACCTCGCGGGCGAGCACACGGCCGCCCGCCGCGCCGACGAGCACGGGGCAGACCGCCCCGACCACGCCGCAGGCCGCCCCGCCGACACACCGGTCACCTGGTCCTGCGCACCCGTGGCCGAGCTGGCGGCGCGCCTCGACGCCGAACGGCCCGAGAGCGTGCTGATCCCGGCCGTCGCGGACCAGCGGCTCGCCGCCGACCTGGAGGCCGCCCGGGGCGACACCGCGCTCGACCCGTCCGCGCTGGCCGCCGCGGTGTCCGCTGCCGGGTACGAGGTGGTGCCGGCACTGCACCCGGAGCGGCCCGGCTTCCTCGACGTACTGCTCACGCGCTCGGCGGGGCGCGCCCTGCGTCCCGTGCGCGACCTGCCGCTGCGGGCACCCGACCGGGGTTGGGCCGTGTTCTCCAACAACCCGATGGAGGCCGCCTGGCGCAGTTCTCTCGTGCCAGAACTGCGCGCCCACCTCCAGGACAGGCTCCCCGAGTCGATGGTCCCGCGGCACTTCCTGGTCCTCGACGCCTGGCCGCTGAGCGCCAACGGCAAACTCGACCGCAAGGCGCTGCCCGCGCCCAGCGCCGGACGCGACGCCGCCACCGCCGTCTACGTCGCTCCGCGCACCCCCACCGAACGGGCCGTCGTCACGGTCTGGTCGGACGTCCTGGGGGTGGCCCGGGTCGGCGCCCTGGACAACTTCTTCGAACTGGGCGGCCATTCGCTGCTCGCCACCCGGGTCACCGCCCGGCTCGCCGACGCGTGCGGCACCGGGGTGCGCCTCGGCGCCTTCTTCCAGCACCCGACGGTCGCGGCACTCGCCGCCCACATCGACGAGGAGGCGACCCGCCAGACCGCCGTCCGCGCCCCCGTCCGCCGTGCCGACCGCAGCCGCTACCGCGGTACCCGGCCGGCCCCCGCCGCCACCCCCGACCGCACCGAGGCGACGGCCTGAGAACCGGGCCGGACCCACCAGGAGAGTGAGCACCACTGTGACCATGACGACCACGGCACGGGCCGACACCGCCCCCTCACCCCTGCCTCCGCCCCGGACGGCCGCCCCCACGGCGGCGACCCCCTGCCACTGCACGTGTGGCGCCACCGTCTGGCTGACCGGCCTGCCCAGCGCGGGCAAGAGCACCGTCGCGGGGCTCCTCGCCGAACGGCTCCGCGCCGCGGGCCGCCGCGTCGAGGTCCTCGACGGCGACGAGGTCCGCCGCTTCCTCTCGGCGGACCTCGGCTTCTCGCGCGCCGACCGGGACACCAACGTACGAAGGATCGGCCTGGTGGCGGAGGTGCTCGCCGCCAACGGCGTGATCACACTCGTTCCGGCGATCGCGCCGTACGCCGACAGCCGCGCCGCCGTCCGGGCCCGTCACACCGCCCGCGGTGCCGCCTACCTGGAGGTGCACGTGGCCACGCCGGTCGAGGTGTGCGGCGCCCGTGACGGCAAGGGCCTGTACGCCCGGCAGGCGGCGGGCGAACTGACCGGCCTGACCGGCGTCGACGACCCGTACGAGACGCCCGAGAGCCCCGAGCTGCGCCTCGACACCCACCGACGAAGTGAACGGGAGTCCGTGGACGCGGTCTGGGCGTTGCTGGCGGACAGGGGGCTGGTGTGATGACCGTGACGACCACGCTGACCACCGCCCCGGCGGCCAGGCCGGCGGCGACCGCGCCCGCACCGCTGACCCACCTCGACGACCTGGAGTCCGAGGCGGTGCACATCTTCCGCGAGGTGGCGGGGGAGTTCGAGCGGCCGGTGATCCTCTTCTCCGGCGGCAAGGACTCCATCGTCATGCTGCACCTGGCGCGTAAGGCGTTCGCCCCGGCCGCGGTGCCGTTCTGCCTGCTGCACGTGGACACCGGGCACAACTTCCCCGAGGTGCTCGATTTCCGCGACCGCGCGGTCCTCCGCTCCGGGATGCGGCTGCACGTCGCGTCGGTGCAGGAGTACATCGACGCGGGCAAGCTGCGCGAACGCCTCGACGGGACGCGGAATCCGCTCCAGACGGTGCCGCTCACCGAGAGGATCCAGAGCGAGAGGTTCGACGCGGTCTTCGGCGGCGGACGCCGGGACGAGGAGAAGGCCCGCGCCAAGGAGCGGGTGTTCTCGCTGCGGGACGAGTTCTCGCAGTGGGACCCGCGCCGCCAGCGTCCCGAGCTGTGGCAGCTGTACAACGGCCGCCACGCCCCCGGGGAGCACGTCCGGGTCTTTCCGCTGTCCAACTGGACCGAGCTGGACGTGTGGCAGTACGTCGCCCGCGAGGGCATCGACCTTCCGCAGATCTACTTCGCGCACGAGCGGGACGTGTTCCGGCGCTCGGGCATGTGGCTGACCGCCGGCGACTGGGGCGGGCCGGCGGAGGACGAGCCGGTCGAGCGTCGCCTGGTCCGCTACCGCACCGTCGGTGACATGTCCTGCACCGGTGCCGTCGATTCCGGCGCCGCCACGCTGGACGCCGTCATCGCCGAGATCGCCGCGTCGCGGCTGACCGAGCGCGGCGCGACGAGGGCCGACGACAAGATGTCCGAGGCCGCCATGGAAGACCGCAAGCGCGAGGGGTACTTCTGATGACCACGATCGACCTGATGACCGCCACCGACGCCGTGCCCGCGCCGCAGACCGCGTCCGCCGTGCCCGCGCCGCAGACCGCGTCCGCCGTGCCCGCGCCGCAGACCGCGTCCGCCGTTTGCGCCGTGGACACTCTGCGCCTCGCCACGGCCGGTTCCGTCGACGACGGCAAGTCCACCCTCGTGGGCCGCCTCCTGCACGACTCCAAGTCGGTCCTCACCGACCAACTGGAGGCCGTGGAGCGCGTCTCGCTCGGCCGCGGCCAGGAGACGCCCGACCTGGCGCTGCTCACCGACGGCCTGCGGGCCGAGCGCGAGCAGGGCATCACCATCGACGTCGCCTACCGCTACTTCGCCACCGCCCGGCGCCGGTTCATCCTCGCCGACACCCCGGGGCACGTGCAGTACACCCGGAACATGGTCACCGGAGCGTCCACCGCCGAACTGGCGGTCATCCTGGTGGACGCGCGCAACGGCATCGTCGAGCAGACCCGCAGGCACGCCGCCGTCGCCGCGCTGCTGCGCGTGCCGCAGGTGGTGCTCGCCGTCAACAAGATGGACCTGGTCGGCTTCGAGGAGAAGGTGTTCGCGTCCATCGCCGACCAGTTCACCGCGTACGCTGCGTCGCTCGGCATCCACGACGTGACCGCGATTCCGGTCTCCGCGCTGCTCGGCGACAACGTGGTGGACCCCTCCGCGCACATGGGCTGGTACGCGGGCACCACCGTCCTTGAGCACCTGGAGACGGTCGCCGTGGGCAGTCGTGTCACCGAGGCTCCCGCCCGCTTCCCGGTCCAGTACGTGGTGCGCCCGCAGAGCGCCGAACACCGCGACTACCGCGGCTACGCGGGGCAGATCGTGTCGGGGGTGCTGCGGGTCGGCGAACAGGTCACGGTGCTGCCCGCCGGGCGGACCAGCACCATCACCGGCGTCGACGTGCTCGGCGAGCCGGCCGCGAGCGCGCGCGCCCCGCAGTCGGTGACCCTGCTGCTCGCCGACGACATCGACATCTCGCGCGGCGACCTGATCGCGCCGACCGCCTGCGCGCCCGCGGTCACCCAGGACGTCGAGGCGACCGTCTGCCACCTCGCGGACCGGCCGCTCACGGTGGGGCAGCGGGTGCTCCTGAAACACACCACCCGCACCGTGAAGGCGATCGTCAAGGACATCCCGTCCTCGCTGACCCTGGCCGACCTCAGCCGCAGCCCCCGGCCGGAATCACTGTCGGCGAACGACATCGGCCGGGTGGTGCTGCGCACCGCGGACCCGGTCGCGCTCGACGCGTACGCCGCCTCGCGCCGCACCGGCTCGTTCCTCCTGATCGATCCGGCGGACGGCAGCACGCTGGCCGCCGGGATGGCGGGGGAGGAGGGCCCCTTCACCGGCTGAGATCCCGCGCCCTGCCCGCGCCCTGCCCGGGGCACGGACAGGGCCACAGCCGTCCGCCCCCCTTCGTCGGAATGCGCCGAGCCCCGAGGCACGGAACAGTGAGGAACATCGTCCATCGGGGGGCCGGAACCGAGGGAGCGTGCAGGTCGTGGCAAGAGTCGAGAAGCTCGGCAAGGGTCACCAGGTCTCCTGGAGCAGCCATGGGCACACCCGTCCCCGGCAAGCGGCCCGGCGGTGGATCCGTACGACCGGTGCAGGGACATCGACGACGGCGACCGTGAGGGCTGGGGGACAGTGACGCGCACCTGACGCCCCGCCTGACGCCCTGTCTGTCGCTCCGCCGGACGACCGCCGATGCAGAGCGAAGGGCCCCGCGGGGTGGAGCCGCGGGGCCCTTCTTCTCGTCAGCACCGACGTCAGGGCAGCGCCGGTGCCTGGAAGCGGCGCCGGGGGGTGGCGCCGCTGGTCTCGATCCTGGGCGGTCAGGCAACGCGGGTGTCCGCGGGAGGACTTGGGCTGTGTAGGCATCGTGCTGGATGAACGCGGTGCCCGCAACCGTTTGACCCAGGATTGTGCATTTATGCAAGGTCCGCCGGCCGACCCCGGGCGTCCCCGGAGCCGGCCGTTCTGTTGGGTGACCGGGCTGCTGTCCCCTGCCGTCCGGTCACTTCCCTGGAGCGAGGTCCCACGACGCACGGCACGATCCGTACGTCTCATCGCCCCAGTGAGCCACGCGTGGTTCCTTCGGGCCCGCCCCTGGCTGGCACGGACACCGGGACCAACGAGGATGCGCGGGGGCGGTCACGCTCCGTACGGGTGAGGGGGACGCGTACGTCTGTCCCGCGAACGCGGATTCCTCGGGCGGGGTCAGATCCTGCCGCGGCACAGCTCCAGCAAGGTCATGGCGAGCGCGGTGCCCGGCTTGCCCAGCGCGTCCCTGTAGTGGGCGAGGACCTCCATCTCGCGGGAGAGGTTCACCCGCCGGCCGCCGGAAGAGATCCGCGCCTCCTGGATGACGGCGGAGACGGCCACCCGTTCCTGGATCAGGCCGATGATCCGGTCGTCGAGCGCGTCGATGCGCTCGCGGGCGCCGGTGATCACGCCGGCGGCCTCGGGGGTACGGGCGCCGGTCACGTCGATGGCGGTCATGGAGGGGCTCCTCGTCGTCAGGGGTGGAGCCCCGGGGCGGCACGGCCCGGACGACGGCAGGCGCCCCGGGCCTTGTCGGCCCGGGGCGCCTGGGAAGTCGCTTGTCAGTTGCTCAAGCAGCACGACCATGGCAGCCGGCGGGCCGGACGCCATAGGTAAAGCGGAAGGTCGGGTGCGTGAGCATGGGGCTCAGTATGCCCCGGGGGGATGCGGCGTCCAAACGGGTTCGGATGGTGAGACGGGGGGGCGCCGAGCCCGGACGGTCGGTGGGCGGGACGCTCCCCCCGGGCACCTCGGTAGAATCGGGTGGCACAAGACCCCCGCCCCACCGCCGGAAGGCACCCCGTGTCATCAGCGACTCCCGCTGCCAACGCCGCCGACACCGTTCTGGTCGTCGACTTCGGCGCGCAGTACGCCCAGCTCATCGCCCGTCGCGTCCGCGAGGCGCGGGTCTACAGCGAGATCGTGCCGAGCACCATGCCGGTCCAGGAGATCCTCGCCAAGAACCCCGCGGCGATCATCCTCTCCGGCGGCCCCTCGTCGGTCTACGAGGAAGGCGCCCCGCGCCTGGACCGCGCGCTCTTCGAGGCCGGCGTCCCCGTCTTCGGCATGTGCTACGGCTTCCAGCTGATGGCCCAGGCCCTCGGCGGCACCGTCGACAACACCGGCGCCCGCGAGTACGGCCGCACCGACCTGCACGTCTCCAAGGTGTCCTCCACCCTCTTCGAGGGCACCCCCGCCGAGCAGGCCGTCTGGATGTCGCACGGCGACGCCTGCTCCGCCGCCCCCGAGGGCTTCTCCGTCACGGCCTCCACGGACGTCGTGCCGGTCGCCGCCTTCGAGAACGACGAGAAGAAGCTCTACGGCGTCCAGTACCACCCCGAGGTGATGCACTCCACGCACGGGCAGCAGGTGCTGGAGCACTTCCTGTACCGGGGCGCGGGCCTGACCCCGTCCTGGACCACGGGCAGCGTGATCGAGGAGCAGGTCGCCGCCATCCGCGAGCAGGTCGGTGACCGGCGCGCCGTCTGCGGCCTGTCCGGCGGCGTGGACTCCGCCGTGGCCGCCGCCCTCGTCCAGAAGGCCATCGGCTCCCAGCTGACCTGCGTGTACGTCGACCACGGCCTGATGCGCAAGGGTGAGACCGAGCAGGTCGAGAAGGACTTCGTGGCCGCGACCGGCGTGCAGCTGAAGGTCGTGGACGCTCAGGAGCGGTTCCTCAAGGCGCTGGCCGGGGTCTCCGACCCCGAGGAGAAGCGGAAGATCATCGGCCGCGAGTTCATCCGGGTCTTCGAGCAGGCCCAGGCCGAGATCATCGCCGACCAGGGCCCGGCCGTGGAGTTCCTCGTCCAGGGCACGCTCTACCCGGACGTCGTCGAGTCCGGCGGCGGCACCGGCACCGCCAACATCAAGTCCCACCACAACGTGGGCGGCCTGCCCGAGGACCTCGAGTTCCAGCTGATCGAGCCGCTGCGCAAGCTCTTCAAGGACGAGGTCCGCATGGTCGGCCAGGAGCTCGGCCTGCCGGAGGAGATCGTCCAGCGCCAGCCCTTCCCCGGCCCCGGCCTCGGCATCCGGATCGTCGGCGAGGTCACCAAGGAGCGCCTGGACCTGCTGCGGGAGGCCGACGCCATCGCCCGCGAGGAGCTGACGGCGGCCGGCCTCGACCGTGACATCTGGCAGTGCCCGGTGGTCCTGCTCGCGGACGTCCGCAGCGTCGGCGTCCAGGGCGACGGCCGTACCTACGGCCACCCGATCGTCCTGCGTCCCGTCTCCTCCGAGGACGCGATGACGGCCGACTGGTCGCGCCTGCCCTACGAAATCCTCGCCCGGATCTCCACGCGTATCACCAACGAGGTCAAGGACGTCAACCGTGTCGTCCTCGACGTGACCTCGAAGCCGCCGGGGACGATCGAGTGGGAGTAGGCACTAGGTGCGCCTGACCGTGCGCAGGGGCTCACCGGGCTGCCAGATCTGGACGACGAGGTACTTGTCGTCCTCCACGTAGGTCCTCACGACCTCGGTCAGCTCGGCACGGAAGAGGTGGAACGGCTCCGGCGGTTCCACCTCTTCGACGTACCCGGCCTTGGTCGGTGCGTCGTCGACCTCGATCGCCCGGCCGCTGATCCGGATGTCGCCGCCGCCCATGCCCGTGCCCTGGCCGGGGTTCGCCTGGAGCGCGAAGCGCGGGTCGCGCCGCAGGTCGAGCGCCTTGAGCGAGCCCTGCATTATGCCGAGCCACAGTTCGCCGTTCAGGAACCGCACTTCCAGCCCGCTGGTACGGGGCGAACCGTCCTTGCGGAGAGTGGCGAGGACGTGGTGCGTGTAGGCGCCGAAGCGCTTCTCGACGGTGTCGGCCAGATCCGGTTCGGCGGTGGCGAAAGCCGCCCAGTTCGCTGTCATACGGAGAGTCTGGCGCCAAAACCCGACACCTTCTGTCGGCTATTCGAGGGGTCGGGGAGACCGGGAGCGAAAGGGTGCGCACGGGGTACTCACAGGGGCGCGCGTTTCATCACGGAACGGTTCTGTTCTTCCGGGCCTCACCGACGGTAACTTCCGCTCCGTACGCAGAACCAGCGCTGGAGGACCTATGCACGGGCCCACACCGCCCCTGCCGCTGCCCACCGACCGGCTGCGGTTCGCGATGCCGCCGATGCACGAGTCGGTCGAGGACGAGCGCCGGCACCGCAAGGAACGGCTCGCGGGCGCCCTGAGGATCTTCGGGCGGCTCGGCCTCGAGGACGGGGTGTCCGGGCACATCACCGCCCGCGACCCGGAGTACACCGACTGCTTCTGGGTCAACCCGTTCGGGCTGCCCTTCCGGCACGTCACCGTGAGCGACCTGGTGCTCGCCAACCAGGACGGCCAGGTCGTCGAGGGCCGCTACCACGTCAACCAGGCGGCGTTCACCGTGCACGCCCAGGTCCACGCCGCCCGCCCCGACGTGGTCGCCGTCGCCCACTGCCACTCGGTGCACGGCCGGGCGCTCGCGGCCCTCGGCGAACTGCTGGAGCCGATCACCCAGGAGAGCTGCGCCTTCTACGAGGACCACGCCCTCTACGACACGTACACGGGCGTCGCCGTCGACGCCGAGGAGGGGCGGCGCATCGCGGCCGTGCTCGGCTCCCGCAAGGCGCTCGTGCTGCGCAACCACGGGCTGCTGACCGTCGGCGACTCGGTGGACGCGGCGGCCTGGTGGTTCGTGTCGATGGAGCGCTCCTGCCAGGTGCAGCTGACGGCACAGGCGGCCGGGCGGCCGGTCCGGATCGACCACCGGATGGCGGTGGCGACACGGGAGCAACTGGGCGGCGACCTGGTGGCGTGGATCAACTACCAGCCGATGTGGCAGGACATCATCCGGAGCGAGCCGGAACTGCTGGACTAAGGCCAATACCGATGACTTTGGGCGGTATTGGGGCTAAGGCAGGGCCAAGGCGGTCGCGGAAGTGGCGTCGTCGCCCGAAGGGCGGCCGCGCGGCGTCCGGTGCGTCCTCTCGGCGTACCGCCCCGGCGCCCTCGTGCTGGGCGTACTCACGGAATCCTCGCAGCCAGGTCAACTCGGCACGCCGAACTTCACCCGTACTGACCAGACAGGGCAGACGGGGGCCCGGTCATCTAGGGCACAATTCGCTGTCGTCGCACGGGAGTTGTCCAGCGGTGTTTCCGGGGTCCGGAAGACCGGCGGTGGTTGGGTCGCGGGAAGGCGGGCGTCGGAGGCGTGGCGGTGCGGGAGGCGAGGCAGGACGGCGCGGACGCGGATGTGTACGCGGGCGGTTGTGCCGGTCCCTACGGGGGCGGGCGGCCGGGCGGTTTTGGGGGCACCCACGAGGGCGGGTGCGCCTGCGGGGACTGCCCGCACGGGGCACGGGAAGGGCATCGGCGGGCCGTCGCCGCGTTCCTGCGCAAACGGGACGGGTTCGCGGCCGGGCAGGGGCTGCCGGCCGCGGTGGCCCACTCCGCTTCGGCCTCCCGCCAGTGGGTCTCGGAGGAACTCGCCCAGTCCGCGGAGCTCGTCGCCGAGCGGGGACGGGCCGAGGGCCGGGCCTGGCTGACGGGACTGTGGCGCCGCACGGCGGCCGTGGTGTGGGCGGCCGTGGTGGTGCTGCTGCTCGGGCAGGCCCTCACGGCGGTCGGTGCGGGCTGGACGGCGGCGCGCACGGCCGGGCTGGCCGCGGCGCTGGTGGTGGCCGCCGCCCTGACGGCGGCGTCGTGGTTCCACCGCGCCAAGGGCGGTGCGCTGGCGCCCGTGATCGGTGAGGACAACCGGCTGTCGACGTCCCGCACGGTCGCCGCCGCGTGGGTGCTCTTCGTGGCCTACTCGGTGCTCGTGCTCGCCGGGCGGCTCACGGCCGCCTCCCGGCACCCGGAGCGGGACGCGCTGATCTCCGGGCTGGAACTCGTCCGGGCCGCCGGGGTCGTGTCCGTGCTCGCGGTGGTGTGCGGGATCGCCGTCCTCGTGCGGCGGGTGGTCGGGCTGCGGGTGCTGGGGCAGCGACTGCAGAAGGTGCACGCCGACCGGCCGCGCGCCGCCGACCTGCTGACCGACGACGCGGGGCGGGGCGCGTTCGCCGACATCCAGTACGTCGTGATCAGCGGGGTCGCCCTGGCCTTCGCGGCGGTACGGCTGGCCAGGAGGCCGGACCAGCTGCCGGATCTGCCGTGGGGGCTGGCGGTCGTGGTCCTGGTGTCGGCGGCCACGTATCTGGCGGGCAAGTACGCCGAGGGCGGCCGGCCCGTGATCCTCTCCGTGGTCCGGGCCCGGGAGGCAGGCGACCTGGACGCACCGATCCGCACCGGGGACGACATCGAGATCCGGGGCGCGGGCTTCGTGCCGCCGGGTGCGCAGGGGGCCGACCGGCTGGCCCGGATGGTCGTCCGGGTGGGTGCCGTACATGTGCACGTCCCGCTGGTGCCGGTGCCGGGCGGTTTCCGCAACCCGACGGACACGCTGCTGACCGTGCCGGTGCCGGCGGATGTGGAGCCGGGGCGGGTGGACGTGCAGGTGGTCACGGCGGCCGGGGTGGAGACGAACCGGTACGCGGTGGACGTGACGGAGTGACGGGTGGCCGGGGGCGCGGCTCAGCCGCGGGCAGTCGGCCGCCTCCCGAACCTGGGCCAAGCCGCAAAGAACCGTCCGCACAGGATTGAGCGCGGCCCGTTTGTCGTACCTATGGTGAGGGGGTCTCGGCACCGGCGGCGAGAGGCGGCTAGCAGCGATGGCTCACAGTAGGAGAACGGACTCGCACACCTCCCACTTCGGCAGCGGCGGAGACTGGCGGGACATCGCCGCCCGCTACGCCCTCCTGCCCCTGCGCATCTTCCTCGGCGTCACCTTCATCTACGCCGGCCTGGACAAGATCACCGACAGCGCCTTCATGAAGGACTCCGGTGCCGGGTCGATCGGCGACATGATGCGCGCCGTGCGCGATTCCTCCGCCATCCCCGCCCTGGTCGACCTCTCCCTGAAGAGCCCCGTCGGTTTCGGCTACGCCATCGCCTTCGGTGAACTCGCCGTCGGCATCGGCACCCTGCTCGGCCTGTTCGCCCGTCTGGCCGCACTCGGCGGCGCGCTGATCTCCCTCAGCCTGTGGCTCACCGTCAGCTGGGCCTCCGACCCGTACTACTACGGAAATGACCTCGCCTACCTCATGGCCTGGATCCCCCTCGTCCTGGCGGGCGCGCCCCTGCTGTCCGTGGATGCCGTCCTACGGGCGAGGCGACGGCAGCGCGGCGGTGGCTACCGGTAACGGGCCTTTCGCCGTCACGCCGTGTCCGTGCCGGTCCGGCCGGCCTGCCGGCGTCGGCGGACCCGGCTCGTCAGGAACGCCACCACGCCCGCCAGGCACAGCCCGCCCGTGACGAGCGGGATCGCCGCGAACCACGGGATCTCCCAGGCGCCGCCCGCGTCACCGGCGTAGAGGGCGCCTGCCACGGTGAGGACGGTGCCGGCGACCAGCTTCCCCGGCTGGAGTTCATGACGCAGCACGGCTCACCTCCGCTTGTCCCATGCCGACCTGGAGGTCCAGGTCGATGGTGCCGGACTTCTCGACGCCCTTGGCGGGGGCGAGGGTCAGCTCCTGGCGCCGGCCCGGTTGCACATCCACGTCCTTCGGGTCGTCGCCCGGCAGCTGGAGGTCGCCGATCCCCACGTCGGCGCTCAGCCGCACGGTCACGCCCGCGGGCACGAGCACCTTCACCCGGCCCACGCCGACGTCGGCGCGTGTGGTCACGGTCTGCTTCTCGGTGAGGTCCAGCCTGGTCAGGTCCAGGGTGCCGACGCCGGTGCCCAGTTCGTACCGACGCTGTACGTCCGCCGCCGTGGCGGGTTGCCAGGTGGTGCGCGCCCAGTGGGTGTCGATCTTCTCGGGCAGGGCCGCCGAGCGGGCGAGCAGGCCCGCCGTGACGATCGCCAGGAGGATCGAGCCCGCCCCGGTGCGGCCCAGGAAGGCGCTGACCGCTATGCCCAGGCCCAGGACGCCGAGGGCACAGGCCAGGCCCGTCTGGAGGCTGGTGCCGAGCGGGTGCCCGTCCCAGGTCAGGCTCGTGCCGAGGGCACCGGCGAGCAGGGCCAGCAGGAAGACCCAGCCTCCGATCCAGCGGGGGCCGCGCGGTTTCGGCGGTTGGGGGCGCGGGGTGGGTATGTCCTCGCGGGCGCCGGGGGGCGGCGTGCCGAGGCTGATGCTGACGGCCGCCGCGATGTCCAGGTCGCGGGTGTCGCGCGGGCCCCACAGATAGCCCGTGCCGCCGATGTGGGTGCCGTCCTTGACGATCGGGTCGCGCCACCAGGAGGGGTAGGTGATGAGCACCGGCGGCGCCTGCGGCTCCGGCGGGGCGTCGGCGGCGGCCTGGGCGGCGATGGGGACTCCCCTGCTCGAGCGCAGGCGAGAGCTCGGGGAAGGGTCGGGGATGGGGGTGCCGCGCTGGCGCGACCAGTAGCCGGCGCCCGCGAGGAGGAGGGAGAGGACGACGGCGAAGGTCAGCACCCCGCCGTTGTTCAGCAGGGTCAGGAACACTCCGCAGCCGACCAGCGCGAACAGCACGGCGGTCAGGGCCTGGCCGTCGACGCGGCCGGTGAGCAGTTTGCGCACCTCGTTCTCGTCCTCGTCGTCGTACGGGACGAAGAGCCAGGCGAAGCCGTAGAAGAGGAGGCCGATGCCGCCGGTGGCGGAGAGCACCGCGAGGGTGATGCGGAAGATCACCGGGTCCATGTCGCACTGCCGCCCGAGTCCGGCGCAGACACCCGCCAGGGTCTTGTGGCGGCGGTCGCGCCGGAACGTGTGGGGTGGTCCGGCGGGGGCGCCTTCCTCGGGGGCGTCGGCCGGTGCGGTGCCCGCGGCGGGCGCCGCACCCTGCGGCCCGGCGCCCGGGGCGGGACGCGGGCCGGAGCCGGGTCCCGGACCCGTCGCGGCGTGCTCGTGATCGGTCATGGGTCCATGGTGACGGGCTCGGCGCCGCCGCGGCAGTCGGAACGACCCTGGCCGGACCCTGATATCTGCCCTGAGAAGCGGCTCGGGAAGCGTTCGACGGGCGGCCCGCGGAGATCAGGGGAGTATCCGGGGCCGACCCTGATGCTCCGACTCCTCGCCCATGTGACCATCAATGGCATGTCGGAAGCCGCAGCAGCGCCACTCGCCGAGCCGCGGCCGCCGCGCAAGCTCTACCGCAGCAGCGACGGACGCTGGCTCGGAGGCGTGGCGCGGGGGCTCGCCGGCCATCTCGGGCTGCCCGTGATCTGGGTACGGCTCGTCTTCGTCGGCCTGTTCATGGCCGATGGCCTCGGTGCGCTGCTGTACGCCGCGTTCTGGTTCTTCGTCCCGCTCGGTGTCGGCGGCGTCGAGGCACAGAGGCCGCCGTCGCTGGTCGCCTCGGAGACCTCGCCCGACGGCCGCCGCAGACTCGTCACGCGCAGGCCCGACAAGGGCCAGATCGTGGCCCTGCTGCTCATGGTCGTCGTGGCCATGGTCTTCGTGGGCAACGTGAACCTCAGCGGGGGAGCCAGGGCCTACCTGTGGCCGGCCGTGCTCGTCGGCGCGGGCGTCGCCCTCGTCTGGCGGCAGGCGGACAACGCCCGCCGGGCCCGCTGGGTCGAGGTCGGCCGCCGCAGGCGCACGGTCACGCTGCTGCGCTCGGTGGGCGGTGTCCTGCTGGTGACGGCGGGCGTCACCGGCATCTTCGTCCTGCAGGGCTCCGCCGCCCACCTCGGCTCCGTGCTGCAGGCGGCCCTCGCGGTCCTCGTCGGGATAACGCTCCTCGCCGGCCCGTATCTGGTGCGCATGACGCAGGACCTGTCCGAGGAGCGACTGATGCGCATCCGTGCCCAGGAGCGTGCGGAGGTCGCCGCACATGTGCACGACTCGGTGCTGCACACCCTCACGCTGATCCAGCGCAACGCGGAGAACGCGAACGAGGTGCGCCGTCTCGCCCGCGCCCAGGAGCGCGACCTGCGCACCTGGCTCTACAAGCCGGAGGGCACCGGCAAGGACGAGGCCGACGAACCCACCACCCTCGCCGACGCCGTGCGGCGCGACGCGGCCGAGGTGGAGGACAAGCACGGTGTGCCCATCGAGGTCGTGGTCGTGGGTGACTGCCCGCTCGACGAGAGGATCGGCGCACAGACGCAGGCCGCGCGCGAAGCAATGGTGAACGCCGCCAAGTACGGTGGCGAGGGCGGAGCCGTGCAGGTCTTCGCCGAGGTCGAGGGAAAGACGGTCTTCGTGTCCGTCCGGGACCGCGGCCCCGGCTTCGACCTCGACTCGATACCCGCCGACCGGATGGGTGTCAGGGAATCGATCATCGGCCGCATGGAGCGCAACGGCGGGACGGCGCGGCTGCGCGCGGTGCCGGACGGCGGCACGGAGGTCGAGCTGGAGATGGAGAGGGCGGAGAAGACGTCATGAGCGACCCGACCGAGGCGAACGGTACGGCGGGATCGGCGGAGGCGCCCGTGTCCGCGGAGTCGGGCGGCGGTCCCGGGCGTCGCGTGCGCGTGGTCCTCGTGGACGACCACCGCATGTTCCGTACGGGGGTCCAGGCCGAGATCGGGCAGACCGAGCAGACCGGTGTGGAGGTCGTCGGCGAGGCCGCGGACGTCGACCAGGCGGTCACGGTCATCACCGCCACCCGGCCCGAGGTGGTCCTCCTCGACGTGCACCTGCCGGGCGGTGGCGGTGTGGAAGTGCTGCGCCGCTGTGCCCCGTTGATGGGCGACCCCGAGCAGCCGGTCCGCTTCCTGGCGCTGTCCGTGTCGGACGCGGCGGAGGACGTGATCGGGGTGATCCGCGGCGGGGCCCGCGGGTACGTGACCAAGACGATCACCGGCACGGACCTCGTGGACTCCGTCTTCCGCGTCCAGGAGGGCGACGCGGTCTTCTCCCCGCGGCTGGCCGGGTTCGTCCTGGACGCCTTCGCCTCCACGGACGCCCCGCCGGTCGACGAGGACATGGACCGCCTCACCCAGCGCGAGCGCGAGGTGCTGCGGCTCATCGCCCGGGGGTACGCGTACAAGGAGATCGCCAAGCAGCTGTACATCTCCGTGAAGACGGTCGAGTCCCACGTATCGGCGGTCCTGCGCAAGCTCCAGCTGTCCAACCGGCACGAGCTGACGCGGTGGGCGACGGCTCGCCGGCTGGTGTGAGACGGCCCGCTCACACCACCCGCGTCGCCCCCGCGTACGGCATCTCGTCGAGCGGGGCGACCCGGACCGGGGCCGAGGAGTTCGGGGCGTGGATCATGCGGCCGTTGCCGACGTAGATGCCGACGTGGCTGATGCCGGCGTAGAAGAAGACCAGGTCGCCGGGGAGGAGCTCGGAGCGGGAGACGCGGCGGCCGACGGCGATCTGGGAGTACGTCGTGCGGGGCAGGGCGACGCCCGCGGAGCGGTACGCGGCCTGGACGAGGCCCGAGCAGTCGAAGGCGTCGGGGCCGGTCGCGCCCCAGACGTAGGGGCTGCCGAGCTTCTGGTAGCCGTAGGAGACGGCAGCGGCCGCGCGGGCGTTGGGTGCCTGGGCCGCGGCGGACCCCGGGGCGGCCGGGGCGTCGCGCGGGCCCGTCGAGGCGCGTGAGGCGCGGTCCGTGGCCGGTGCTTCGCCGAGCCTGGAACGTTCCTGCGCGCTGAGCCGGGACAGCAGTTGCCGCGCGGATCCCAGCTTGCCGGTGACGGTCTTCTTGTGCCGCTTGAGTTCCGTCTGCTGGGACTTCAGGGACGTCAGCTCGATGTGGGCCGCCCCGCGCAGTTGCTCGATCTCCCGCAGTTGCCGGCGTACGCGGGTGACGGCGGCGTTCTGCCGGTTGCCGGCCCGTTCGACGAACTCGGCGTTCTCCAGGTACCGGTCGGGGTCGTCGGACAGGGCGAGCCGCACCGCGGGGTCGAGACCGCCGGCGCGGTACTGCGCGGCAGCGACCGAACCGAGCGCCTCACGGGCCGAGTTGAGCCGGCTCTCCTTGCGTGCCGCCTGGTCCTGCAGGTCCTTCAGCCTCCGCCCGGCCGCGTCGGCCTTCTCCTTCGCGCCGTTGTACTTCTCGGTGGCGACCTCCGCCTCCTGGTACAGCTTGTCCACCTCGGCCTTGATCTGGCCGGGGGTGAGCTGCGGTTCGGCGTGTCCGGTTCCGTCGAAGCCCGTCGCTGTCGCCGCGCCCGCGAGGGCGATCGTGGCGGCCGTGCGGGCCTTGCCACCCGTCGAGCGCTGTCGGGGCTTGCGGTGCGCTGCCACCTGGAGGCCACGTCCTTTCCTCGACCGCCGGTGAGTGCGTACGGCCGCGGGGGGAGCGGACAGCGGCCTGCGCGCGTCCGGCGACGGCCCGCACAGGGGAAGCGGACCGCCGCCGGACCTTTCGGCGGTGGTGCCCGACTGCCGCCCCTGGCCCGGGCGGCGGTGGGGAGCCGGTCACCTGGTGGAGGACGCTAAACCCCGCTGTGGCGGGCCGGTGGCGGGTGCGCGGAACTGTCCCGAGAGGACCGGTGGTGACCGTATGCGATCGCGATCCGGCCTCCACGCCGTTCACTTCACTCAGCGTGATGACCGATGCGTCGATTCATGAGTGAGTGGCAGTGATCGGGTGCTATGGGGCGGATATGTGCACCGGTGGCCCGGTGACGGGCGGCACCGGAGCCCCTGATTAGGCTCCGGCTTCATGGACGTACTCATCCACCTCTTCGTCGGCCTCCACATCATCGGCATCGCCTCGCTCCTGGGCGGCTTCCTCACCCAGATGAAGGCGATGGGCGAGGGCACCGCCCGATACACCCCCGCGATGCTGCACGGCGCGCTGACGATGCTGGTCACCGGTGTGATCCTGGTCGGCCTCAACCAGGCCGACGACCAGTCCGTGAACAACATCAAGATCGGCGTGAAGCTGGCCCTGCTGATCGTGATCCTGGGCCTGGTCTACGTGAAGAGGGACGACGAGAAGGTGGACAAGGGCCTGTTCGGCCTGGTCGGGCTGCTGACCACGGCGAACGTCTTCATCGCCGTGCTCTGGACCTGACCCGTCAGGGCCGGGCGCCAACTCTGAGGGTGACGGCCGCCCAGGCGGCGCAACCGAGGTACGCGGCCACAGCGATCCACAGCAGTGCCTCCCCGAGGCCATCGAGCCATGGGGTGTCGAAGGCGGCGGCGACCGCCAGGGCGGCCACCGCCGTGACGACGGCGGAGAACACCGTCGCCCAGCGCGACGCGGCGTAGCGGCGCCGGGGCCAGAAGAGTTCGGCGGTGAACAGGGCGACGCAGCAGACCGCGGTGAGCACGAGCAGCGCGACGGTGACCCTGGTGAGGACGGCGTGGTCGTCGGTGTTCCACAGGTACAGGCGGTCGCTGTCGGCGCTGAGGAGTTTCGCCCCGGCCAGCGCCGAGACGGCGAGCGCGCCGGCCGCGAGCCAGTGGTCCCCGGGCCCGTCGGTGATCTGCCGCGGCTCGAAGCGGAACAGGGCTAAGCCGTAGAACGGGAGCCCCAGCCAGAACAGCACCAGGGCCGCGTGCGCGAGCCAGGCGGCGGACTCCGCCGCGGCGAGCGTGGCACCGAGCACGGCGAGCCCCTGGGTGGCCACGCAGCGCAGGAACACGGTGCCGCGCCGGTCCGGGGATCCCGAGGCGAGGAACACCGTCCAGACCAGCGCGGCGAACGCCAGCAGCGCCGCGGCCGGCCCGCGCTGCCCCGCCGCGGAGAAGCCGGTGCCCACCATGGCGGTCGCGGCCACGAAGGTGAGCGCGGCCGCTGTCTCCGTCCGCCGCCCCGGCCGCGGCAGGCGGGGCACGGCGGACGCGACCGCCCCCAGCCAGGCCGCACAGGCCAGGACGAGGACGATGCGGGAGGGGACCGCGTACCCCGCGGAGTCGAGACCGACCGACACGGTGCCGGTCGCCAGCGCGTACATCGCCCACCAGGGGGTGAGCGGGGAGGGACCGGACATGGCGCCGATGCTAGAGAGCGCCGCGCGCGTGAGGAGAGGGGCACGCGCGCGTGCCCCTCAAAAGGGTCCTCAGGCCGGCCGCACCACGCTGTGGATCGCCGACTCGCCGTCGTAGTAGACCGACTCCTCGCGCACGTAGGTGCCGGGCTTCGGGGCGTGGATCATCATGCCGTTGCCGATGTAGATGCCGACGTGGGTGAGGTCGTTGTAGAAGAAGACCAGGTCACCGGGCTGGGCCTGGGAGAGGGGGACCGTGGTGCCGGCGTCGACCTGGTCGTAGGTCGTGCGCGGCAGGGTGACGCCCGCGGCCTTCCACGCGGCCTGGGTGAGGCCGGAGCAGTCGTAGGAGCCGGGGCCGACGGCGCCCCAGACGTACGGCTTGCCGATCTGGGCGCGGGCGAAGGCGAGGGCCTTGTCGGCCTTGGTGGTGTACGAGGAGTCGGCCGGGGCCGTCGAGGAGGTCGGGCCGGAGCCCGCCGACGAGGATCCGCTCTCCTGCTGCTGGGCGGCCTCCTCCTGCGCCTGCTGCTGCGCGGCCCGCTGTGCGGCCTGCTGCCGGGCCAGCTCGGCGGCCTTGCGGGCGGCCTCCTCCTGCTTCTCCCGCTCGATCGCCGCGAGCCGCGCCTTCTCCTCGGCGGTCAGCCTCGACATCAGCTCGCGCGCGTCGGCGAGCTTCTTCTGGACGGTCGCCTTGGCCGTCTTCAGGTCGCTCTGCGTCTCGGTGAGCGTCTCGAGGCTCTCGGTGGCCTCCTGGCGCTTCTTCATCGTCTCGGACTGCTGCGTGACGTAGTCGTCGACCGCGACCTTCTGGCGGCCGGTCATCCGGTCCATCAGATGGGTCTGGTCGAAGTAGTCCTGCGGGGTGTCCGACAGCAGGAACGTCGCCGTCTCCGGGGCGGCGGCGCCGGTGCGGTACTGGGCGGAGGCGAAGGAACCCAGCTCCTCCCGCGCCTCGTTGAGCTTCTGGGTGCGCTGCGCGACGTCGTCGAGGAGGGTGTCGACGCGCTTGCGCTGCTTCGCGGTCTTCTCCTTGGCCGCGTTGTACTTGCCGGTCGCCGACTCGGCCTGGCGGTACAGGGCGTCGACCTTCTTCTCGACTTCCTCCAGGCTCGGCTTGTCGTCGGCCTCGGGGGCGGCGTTGGCCGACTGGGACAGCAGGGCCACGGAGGTGAGGGCCGCCGTTGCGAGGGCGGGGGTCCGTATGCCTGCTACGCGCGTACCCGTAGGACGCGACTTGCGGTGCGACGCCAAGGGAGGCGACTCCTTCCATCGTCCGCCTACCGGGTTAGCTGTCGGGTTCGGGCGGGTGGTTCGGAAGGGTTGCCCTACGGCCTTCTCCTCGAAAGGAGTCGGGCCGATTCACCCCAAGGTTTCGGTTGGGTCCCCGGCTCCGGCTGCTTTGCGGCACACCGGACTCGACGGAGGCCGCGCGGCCCGGCGACGTTCGCCGGTGGGGGTCGTGCGGCCTGGTCGCACCGTAGCCAACTCGTGTGGCCCCTGTGAAGGTTGATGGGCGATATGCCCGATACATTTTCGTGACCTTACCTGAGTGCGTCGCTGAGAGTCATCGACGGGGCAGGGTTCGTCATGAGTTCGTCATAATTGTGACGGCCGTAGCGGGCTGTGATCGTGCAGGGATACAGGGTGACGAGGGGATCCTTTCGGTGATGTTCTCAGGGCGGCGGCGGGCTGTCAGTGGGGCGCCCTAGACTCGGAGAGCGATGAGCAGCCTCTTTGACGACAGCTTCCTGGCGGACCTCCAGGCCCAGCGGGGCCCCGCGGACGAGCCCCCGCCGCCACCCGAGGACGATCACGCTCCGGAGCCGGTTCCGGACGATCTGTTCGGCGGGAAGTTCGACGTGCCGCCGGACCGGGACTCCTACTACCGGGACGGCGCCCCGCGCCCAGTGGTGGACACCGCCACGCTCCTGGAGGGGCTGAACGACAACCAGCGCGCCGCCGTCGTCCACTCCGGCTCCCCGCTGCTCATCGTGGCCGGCGCCGGCTCCGGCAAGACCCGTGTGCTCACGCACCGCATCGCCCACCTGCTCGCCGAGCGGGACGTGCACCCGGGCCAGATCCTCGCGATCACCTTCACCAACAAGGCCGCCGGCGAGATGAAGGAGCGCGTCGAGCAGCTCGTCGGCCCGCGCGCGAACGCCATGTGGGTCATGACCTTCCACAGCGCGTGCGTGCGCATCCTGAGGCGGGAGAGCAAGAAGCTCGGCTTCACCTCCTCCTTCTCGATCTACGACGCCGCCGACTCCAAGCGCCTGATGGCCCTGGTCTGCCGCGACCTGGACCTCGACCCCAAGCGCTTCCCGCCGAAGTCCTTCAGCGCCAAGATCAGCAACCTGAAGAACGAGCTGATCGACGAGGAGGACTTCGCAGCCCAGGCCACTGGGGGCACCTCCCGGACGGAGTCTGGGGGAGGCTTCGAGAAGACCCTCGCCCAGGCCTACGCGATGTACCAGTCGCGGCTGCGCGAGGCGAACGCCCTCGACTTCGACGACCTGATCATGACGACGGTCAACCTGCTGCGCGCCTTCCCGGACGTCGCCGAGCACTACCGCCGCCGCTTCCGCCACGTGCTGGTGGACGAGTACCAGGACACCAATCACGCCCAGTACGCTCTCGTCCGCGAACTCGTCGGCACCGCCGAGCACCCCACCGACGTCCCGCCCGGCCCGGACGACGTCCCGCCCGCCGAGCTGTGCGTCGTGGGTGACGCCGACCAGTCGATCTACGCCTTCCGCGGCGCGACGATCCGCAACATCCTCCAGTTCGAGGAGGACTACCCGGACGCGACGACGATCCTGCTGGAGCAGAACTACCGCTCCACGCAGACGATCCTCAGCGCGGCCAACGCGGTCATCGAGCGCAACGAGTCCCGCCGCCCCAAGAACCTGTGGACCAACGCCGGCACGGGTGCGCACATCACCGGCTACGTCGCCGACACCGAGCACGACGAGGCGCAGTTCGTCGCCGACGAGATAGACCGCCTCACCGACGCGGGCGACGCGAAGGCCGGCGACGTCGCCGTCTTCTACCGCACCAACGCCCAGTCCCGTGTCTTCGAAGAGGTCTTCATCCGCGTCGGCCTGCCCTACAAGGTCGTCGGCGGCGTCCGCTTCTACGAGCGCAAGGAGGTCCGGGACGTCCTGGCCTACCTGCGCGTGCTGGCCAACCCCGAGGACTCGGTGCCGCTGCGCAGGATCCTCAACGTGCCCAAGCGGGGCATCGGCGACCGCGCCGAGGCGATGATCGACGCCCTCGCCCAGCGCGAGAAGATCAGCTTTTCGCAGGCGCTCAAGCGCGTCGACGAGGCGTACGGCATGGCGGCGCGCTCCACCAACGCCGTCAAGCGGTTCAACACGCTGATGGAGGACCTCCGTACGATCGTCGAGTCCGGCGCCGGACCGGCCACCGTGCTGGAGGCGATCCTGGAGCGCACCGGCTACCTCGCCGAGCTGCAGGCTTCCACCGACCCGCAGGACGAGACCCGGATCGAGAACCTCCAGGAACTCGCCGCCGTCGCGATGGAGTTCGAGCAGGAGCGCGGCGAGGGCGCGGTAACAGCGGAGGCTGCCGCTCCGGGGGGCACGCTGTCCGACTTCCTCGAACAGGTCGCACTGGTTGCCGACTCCGACCAGATTCCGGACGAGGAGGGCGGCGACGGTGTCATCACGCTGATGACCCTCCACACCGCCAAGGGCCTGGAGTTCCCGGTCGTCTTCCTGACCGGCATGGAGGACGGCGTCTTCCCGCACATGCGCGCCCTCGGCCAGACCAAGGAACTGGAGGAGGAGCGGCGCCTGGCCTACGTCGGCATCACGCGCGCCCGCGAGCGGCTGTACCTGACGAGGTCCACGCTGCGCAGCGCCTGGGGCCAACCGTCGTACAACCCGCCGTCCCGGTTCCTGGAGGAGATCCCGCCGACTCACGTGGAGTGGAAGCGCACGGGTGCCACCGCGCCCGCGTCGTCCGGGCCGGTCTCGGCGGTGGCGGCCTCGCTGTCCTCGTCCCGCTCGCGTTCGTCGGCGTCGGGCGCGTCCGGTTTCGCCACGCGCCGCACCTCCGAGAAGCCGGTGGTCTCACTGGCCGTCGGAGACCGGGTCACGCACGACCAGTTCGGGCTCGGCACCGTCGTCGGGGTCAAGGGCACGGGCTCGAACGCCGAGGCGACGATCGACTTCGGGGACACCAAGCCGAAGCGGCTGCTGCTGCGGTATGCGCCGGTGGAGAAGCTGTAGGAAGGTGAGTCCGCCCCCGTCGGCTCGTCCGGCGGGGGCTGCCGGGACGTTTCTCCCGGTTGCCGGAGAGGACCGGGACGTTACGCCGGGTCGATGCCGTGGCTGCGGAGCCAGGGGAGCGGGTCGATCGCCGAGCCGCCGGCCGGGCGCACCTCGAAGTGCAGGTGGGGGCCGGTGGAGTTACCGGAGTTGCCCGAGCGCGCGATCGGATCGCCGGCCTTCACGGTCGTGCCCGAGGGGACCGTGTAGGTGGAGAGGTGGCAGTACCACGTCTCCGTGCCGTCCTTCGCGGTCACGATCATCATGTTGCCGTACGCGCTGTTCCACTGGGTGCGCACGGTGCCGTCGGTCGCGGCCATCACGGTCGTGCCGTACGAGACGGGGAAGTCGATGCCGGTGTGCAGGGACATCCAGTTGATGCCGGACTGGCCGTAGTAGGCGCTCAGTCCGTGCTGCGCGACCGGCAGGGCGAACTTCGGGCGGAGCCGCTCCTTGCGGGCCGCTTCCTCCGTCGCCCGCTTCTTCTCGGCCGCCTGCTGGGCCTTGAGGTCGATGCGCTCCTGCGTACGGCTGGCCCGGTCGGCGAAGTCGTCGGCACCGGCGGCGAGGCTCTGCAGCTGGGTGTCCAGCTTGTTGTTGGCGGCGGCCGGTTTCACCGGCTGCGCGTCCGCCGCGGTGGTCTGCGCCTCGGCGGCGCTGTCCTCGGTGAGGCTGCCGACGGAAGCGGCCGCGATGCCGGCGACGCCCATCACGCACGCCGAGGGCACCGCGATGGTCATCAGCGCCGAGCGCCTGGGGGGCGTGCGGCGGCGGGAACGGGAGCCGGCGCGGGAGGCTGCCCGCGAAGCCGGGCGCACGACATCTTCCTGGCCGTCCAGGAGCGGGGTGACGGTGGGCAGTTCGCCGGTGGCGGCCGGCTCATCGCCGTCCGCGGCGGGCTCGTCGTGGTAGCCGGCCTCGGTGGATTCGTCGTAGGCGACCTGCTCGAACGTCGCGGTCTCGTGCTGGTCGATGGTTTCGGCGTGCTGCTCGTATCCGTCGGGGGCCGGTGCGGCCGCGCCGTCGGAGTTCCACTGGGTCGCGTCGTAGGCGCCCGTGTCGAAGGCCTGTGTGCCCCATTCCCACTGCTGGGTCCCGTCGGCCGGGCTGCCGGTCTGGTCGGGCTGGAGCCAGGCGCCGGTCTCCCACTGCCCGGTGGCGTCGGGGGAGGCGGCCTGGGGCGGGATGACCGGCAGCGGCTGCTGCTCGGCCGTCCAGGACGTCGTGTCGTAGACGCCGGTGTCGTAGGAGGCGTGGTGCTGGGCCGCGTACGCGTCGTAGTGCGGGTTCTCGTGCGCACCCGTGGGCCAGTGGCCGGTGTCGTACGTGCCCGTGTCGTGGCCGCTGCCCGGCATGTCGCCGAAGAGGGGGTCGGTGGCGAAGCTCGTGGTGGCGTGGCCGGACGCCTCAAAACCGGCGCCGTCGGTACCACCGGCGTCAAAACCTGTGGCGGCGTAGTCGCCGTACGCGGTGAAGTCGCCGTACTGGGCTTCCTGGGTGCCGTACGACGCGTAGTGCGCCGAGTCGGCGTCGGAAGCCGGGGCCGGGGTCATGGTCCCCGACGGGTGACGGTCGTTCACCAACTTCTCTTTCGCCTCGACAACAGGGGCTGCCAGAGCAGTGCGGCGACTGTACCCGGCGGTACGCGGGCACGACAATCTTCTGCAGGTTTCGCGCGCGCATGAAACGGGCATTCGGCCGTGTTTTGGCGGACTGCGGACGAGGGTTTGGCCCTGTGTTCGAAGTTTGTTCGAGGCTGATCGGGGCTGCGTGGCCGTGTGCCGGCTGTATGACGAGTCTCAGGCCACCGTCACACCATCGGTCCGGTCGGCGGACGGTTCTCCCGGGAGGGCCGTGTCGAGAACCTCCCGTATTCCGTTGGCGACGGCGGGGTGCACGGGCAGGGCGAGATGACCGATGCCGGTCACCCGCACGTTCTGCGCCGTCAGATCGGGATGGTCGATGCAGGCCGTCTCCAGCGGGACCATCACATGGTCCAGATCGCTCCAGAAGCTGACGAAGCGCGTTCGGCAGTCAGGGGCGGGCAGAGTGAGCTCCTCGAGCACCGGTGAGCCGGGGCGCATCTGGCGCACGATGGGGTGCGCGTCGGCCAAGGGCGCCACCTGGGTGCCCGAGTGCGGCGTGCCGAGCGTGACGAGGGTCCGAACCCGCGTGTCGCCGCCGAGCCGCTGCACGTAGTAACGCGCTATCAGGCCGCCGAGACTGTGTCCCACGACGTCGACCCGACTGGCGCCGGTGCGCTCGCAGACCTCCTCGATGTGCCGGCCGAGCCGTTCGGCCGCGGCGCGTATGTCGCAGGTCAGCGGCGAGTAGTTGAGGGACTCGATCCGCTGCCTGCCGTGCTGGGCGAGGCTGCGGCGCAGCAGGACGAAGACCGAGCGGTTGTCGATGAAGCCGTGCAGCAGGACGACCGGGGGCTTGGCCTCCGCCGGCAGCCGGGCGGCGCCGTCCGCGGGCAGGGCCGGGGCGGGGACGCGTCGCTCCTGGGTGATGCCGGAGGGGTAGACGAGGAGATGCCCGGCCAGGATGGCGATCTCCAGGGCGGTGGCCTTCAGGAGCGCCATCGAGAGTCCCGCCACTCTGCCCGGCAGCAGGCGCTGGCAGAGCGGAAGAAAGGGCAGAGCAGCCCTGGTGACCTTCATGGCCGACCTCCTGTCGGCACGCGGGAGGACGGCTCCGCCCCCCGTGTGCACTCGTGGAAAGCCGCGGCGAAGACGGCCGGCGACGACCGCACGAGCGGCGCGAGCCGCGTGAGCTGCGGGGGTTGAGCGCGGCGTGTGGCGTGTGTGACGCCGGTGGTGCGACGGGGTCCCCGATCGGTGGGGTGACGAGGCTTCCCGTTGATGTGCCGTGTCTGCCCTGCGTGCTGTGCGTGCGGTGCCGGCCTTGCGTGCTTTCGCCGAAGTGCCGTACCGCCGCTGTGAGTGGTGGGTGGTGCGGCGGTACGGCGACTTCGATGCGGCTCCCCTTGCGCTTGTCCCATCGTGTGATTTCCCCCTCGGTATGCATCGCGAAACTGCCGGTGGCGGGATCCTGGAGATAACGTTCGTTCACTTGCTCGGACGATCCGGGGCGGGGTGTCCGAGCCGTGGCGCCGCAGTCGGTGCGCTGGGCGGTGGCCCGCGCGGTGTGTTCGGCGTGTACTGCGCGAGCGATCTGTGCGGTACTTGTCGGAACGGATGGATGTAATCGCTTCATGGAGGCAGTGATGGGTGTGGCAGCCGGTCCGATCCGCGTGGTGGTGGCCAAGCCGGGGCTCGACGGCCACGATCGCGGGGCCAAGGTGATCGCGCGGGCCCTGCGCGACGCCGGTATGGAGGTCATCTACACCGGGCTCCACCAGACTCCCGAGCAGATCGTCGACACGGCGATCCAGGAGGACGCCGACGCGATCGGGCTGTCCATCCTCTCCGGCGCGCACAACACGCTCTTCGCCGCGGTGATCGACCTGCTCCGGGAGCGGGACGCGGCGGACATCCTGCTCTTCGGCGGCGGAATCATCCCCGAGGCGGACATTCCCCTGCTGAAGGAGAAGGGCGTCGCGGAGATCTTCACACCCGGTGCGACGACACAGTCGATCGTCGACTGGGTCCGGGCGAACGCCCGCCAGCCGGCCGGGGCGTAGGTCTCCGGCGGTTGGGCCGGGGCTCCCGGTATTGGGGCCGGGGCTTTCGGTATTGGGGCCGGGGTGTGGATCCGGGGTGTGGGTCTGGGGCGGTTGGGCTGAGGGGTTCGCCTTCGGCGGCCGGGCCGGGGCCGGGGACTGTTTTGCTCGGGCCGAGAGGATGGCCCGCAGTGGTCGGGTCGGGGCCTCGGCCTCCGGCCGTTGGGCCGGGACGTTGGCCGCCGGCGGTGGGGCCGGGGGTGCGATTCCGGTAGTTGGGCCGGGGTTAGGACGCGTGGTGGTCCGGCCCGGGTGGTGTCGGTCGGCTGTGTGCGCGGGTGGGGGCGGTGGCTCGGGGCGGACGGGGCTCGTGGTGAGCTCGACAGGTGTCAGCCCGCTCGTAGTTCCTCGGCCATCGCCGCGCGCAAGCGCAGGGTCGTGACCAGGCGCTGGAATGCCTCCGCCCAGTAGCCGCCCGCTCCGGGCGACGCGTTGTCCGGGTCGTCCGGCACGGCCAGCAGGGCGTCGAGGCGGCCGGCCTGGGACGGGTCGAGGCAGCGCTCGGCCAGGCCCATGACTCCGCTGAAACTCCATGGATAACTCCCCGCGTCCCGAGCGATGTTGAGGGCGTCCACCACCGCTCGGCCGAGCGGCGGAGCCCACGGCACCGCGCACACCCCGAGCAGCTGGAAGGCCTCGGACAGGCCGTGCGCGGCTATGAACCCGGCCACCCACTCGGCCCGTTCGGCGGCGTCCAGCGTGCCGAGCAGCTTGGCGCGCTCGGCCAGGGACACCGCGCCCGGACCACCCGCTTCCGGCGCCGAGGGCTCACCGAGCAGCGCGCGTGACCACTCGGCGTCCCGCTGGCGCACCGCCGCGCGGCACCACGCCGCGTGCAACTCGCCCTGCCAGTCGTCCGCCACGGGCAGGGCCACGATCTCCCGGGCCGTCCGTCCGCCCAGCCGCCGCGACCAGGTCCCGAGCGGTGCCGCCTCCACCAACTGACCGAACCACCACGACCGTTCCCCCCGACCTGCGGGTGCCTTCGCCACGACGCCGTCGCGCTCCATGGCCGGATCGCACTCGTGCGGCGCCTCGACGGCGATCGTCGGAGTCGTCGCCGTCATCCCCGTCGTCCCCGTGAGTTGCGGGGTCTGTGTGTGGTCGATGGCCACACACGCCTCCGCCCTGACGGCCATCCGTGCGGCGAGTGCCGAGCCGGGCAGGGCCGACAGCAGCTCCGCCGCCGTAGCCCGGACGTTGCGGCTGCGGTCGGTCAGGACCTGCTCCAGGAACGGCTCGTCGTCCGGGCCCAGGCCCGCGCGCAGGGAGTCGAGGAACATCAGCCGGTCCTCGGCCCGCTCCGTCGCCCAGGTCGTCGCGAGCAGGTCACGCGCGGCGGCCGGTTCGCGGGAGCGCAGCGCGGACAGGAGGGCGACTCGTTCGGCGAACAGGCCCTCCTGCCACAGCCGCTGGACCCCGTCATGGTCCTCCAGCCGCGGCAGGGCCGCTCCGCCGCCCGGTGTCGAGCGCAGAGCGAACCGCCAGTCCGGGTTCAGCCGCGCCAGCCACAGGGCCCGCTGCCCCGCGAACTCCAGCGCTGACGGGCGTAGATCGGTGCGCCCCCGAGCCGCGTCCAGCAGTGCCGGAAGCAACTGCGCAGGCGCTGCGAAACCATGGGCGTTCGCTGCCACGAGCCACTGGGGCAGCAGCTCCATCAGGTCGGGTGCGGTGCCCCGGCGGCCGCCGCCGGACGGCCCGGGGCGGTCGGCCAGCAGCACCGCGAGCCTGCGGGCGGCCGCCGGTGGCAGCGGCGGACGCGAGTCCTCCGGGGCCGGTTGCGGACGCTCCGCCGCCCGGGCCGGACGCAGCCCGGCCCGCCGTCGTACGGTCTCCACGGCCGCCGCGTCCAGCAGGGCCACGGGCGCGTCCGCGCCCGGGCCCGTGCCCGGCGGGGTGCGCCGGTCCGTGCCGAGCAGCGCGGCGCTGACGAGCTCCTCCCAGGCACCCGTGACGGGCGCGTCCACAGGAGTGGAGGTCCTGGTCATCAGCTTCCCTTCTGCGGGGCGCCCGGGGGTGGTTGAAGGGTCACCCTTACCGGTTGTCCCGTGATGCCTGAAAGATTCGTGGATCTCTGGGATGGGCGGGCCGGGGACGGGCGGGATCGGCGGGCCGGGCCGAAGGTCTGGGGGCGGGGCCGTCGCCGTCGGCTCAGCACAGCGCGATCGCGTCGCCCGGGCCCTCGGGCCAGGCCGTGAGCGGGGTGAATCCTTGGTGGCCGCATTCGCCGAAGACCCGGACCGGGGCGCCGCCCGACAGAGCGACGAGCCGCCACAGGCCCGGCCGGGAACGCGCGGTGGGAGTGAGCGGCAGCGCGGCGTCCTCCTCGACGTCCGCGAGCTGCCAGGAGTCGCCGTCCGGGACCGGGACGACCCGGTCCAGCGTCACCGGTACGGACTCCAGCCACGGATCGTCGCGCAGGGCGTCGCCGTAACGGGCCGCCGCCTGGGACGTCGTCACCCCCGGCGGGCGTATCGCGGTCGGCTCGGGCTGTGCGAACCGTTCGCCCAGGGCCACCCGCGGCTGCCCGGCGCCCGGATACGCCGACACCTCGGCCTCCAGGGCCAGCCCCACCGGCAGCGCCAGCTCCGGGGCGCGGCCGGCGGCGCCGTAGGAGAGGAGCAGTACGGTGCGGAGGGAGCCGGCGCCGTGGAGCCAGATCCGGCGGGTCGTCAGGCGCGGGTCCGTGGTGTCGTACTGGGCGAGGACCAGCCAGTCGTCCCGCAGTGGCGGGCCGTCCGCGGAGGCGGGCAGGCCGATGCGGGAGCGGACCGTGGCGGCGAGGCCGTCCGGGAGCCGATCGCGGCGCAGCCAGCCCTGGCCGAGGAGATGCAGCAGCGCGCACTCCTCCAGCAGACGCACCGGCCAGCCCGGACCGGTGGACGGTATGGCCCCCAACTCCCGGACGCGCGAGGCGAGCCCCTGTGCCTGTGCGTCGACCATGCGGGCCGCCGTCTCCTCCCACAGGCCGTAGCCGGACCGCTCCGCCGAGGCCAAGCCCCCGCGCAACAGGTCCGTCAGGCGCTGCTCCAGCTCCGCGGCGCCCGCCGTGACCCGCTCGGCCCGGCGCTCCGCCCGGCGGCGCGCCGCTTCCGGGTCAGCTGCCCCGGAGGGCGAACCGGAGCCGCCGCCGGTCTTCTTCTCCTCCGCGCGCTTGCGCCGGCCCGCTGTCCACTGCCCGGCCCACTCCGGTGCCTCCCCCGTCGGCACCGCCCCGTCGCCGCCCGCCCAGAGCAGCAGCAGCCCGAGCGCGTGCTTGCACGGGAACTTGCGGCTCGGGCAACTGCACTTGTACGCGGGCCCGGAGGCGTCCGCGATGTCCACGACCGTCTGATACGGCTTGCTTCCGCTGCCCTTGCACAGCCCCCACACCGTCCCCTCGTCGGAACTCCCCGCCTCGGACCACGGCCCCGCCGCGCCGAGTTTGCTTCCCGCTTTGCGTGACGCGACGTCAGGCGCCAGTGCCAGCACCTGGTCCGCGGTCCAGCGCACCCCCTGCTGAGTCATGCCACCGAAGGTAGATCCCACCACTGACAATCGGGTCCGCCAGTGGCGGCAGTGCGGCATTTTCGCAGGTCAGAACGCGTTGTCAGTGGGGTGGTGCAACGTGGATGCCAGATCCGAACCGGCCGAGCTGGAGGGGGACTCAGCCATGCCTGTGCCCGTAGAACCGACGTCCGTCGACCCGCGCCAGAACGGGACCGCGCCCGCGAACGCGAGTGCGGGCACACCCGCGCCGGCAGACGGGTCGGCAGAGGCCCTGCGGCCGCACGCCGAGGACGCGTTCGCCGGTGAACTCGCCGCACTGGCCGCGCAGGACGACCGTCCGCGTCCGGCCCGCTGGAGGCTGTCGCCGTGGGCCGTCGCGACCTACCTGCTCGGCGGCACCCTGCCGGACGGCACGGTGATCACGCCGAAGTACGTCGGCCCGCGCCGCATCGTCGAGGTGGCCGTCACCACGCTCGCCACCGACCGCGCCCTGCTCCTGCTCGGCGTGCCTGGCACGGCGAAGACGTGGGTCTCCGAGCACCTGGCCGCAGCGGTCAGCGGCGACTCCACACTGCTGGTACAGGGCACCGCCGGCACCCCGGAGGAGGCCATCCGGTACGGCTGGAACTACGCGCAGCTGCTCGCCCACGGCCCGAGCCGCGACGCCCTCGTGCCGAGCCCGGTCATGCGTGCCATGGCCGAAGGCATGACGGCCCGTGTCGAGGAGCTGACGCGCATACCGGCGGACGTCCAGGACACGCTCATCACGATCCTGTCGGAGAAGACCCTGCCGATACCGGAACTCGGCCAGGAGGTGCAGGCGGTCCGCGGCTTCAACCTGATCGCCACGGCCAACGACCGCGACCGCGGGGTCAACGACCTGTCCAGCGCCCTGCGCCGCCGTTTCAACACCGTGGTGCTACCGCTGCCGGAGAGCCCCGAGGCCGAGGTCGACATCGTCTCGCGCCGCGTCGACCAGATCGGCCGCTCCCTCGACCTGCCGGCCGCGCCCGAGGGCCTGGACGAGATCCGCCGGGTCGTCACGGTCTTCCGTGAGCTGCGCGCCGGGGTCACGTCCGACGGCCGGACGAAACTGAAGTCGCCCAGCGGCACGCTGTCCACGGCCGAGGCGATCTCCGTCGTCACCAGCGGGCTGGCGCTCGCCGCCCACTTCGGCGACGGCGTGCTGCGGCCGGGCGATGTCGCCGCGGGCATCCTCGGCGCGGTGGTCCGCGACCCGGCGGCGGACCGGGTGATCTGGCAGGAGTACCTGGAGACGGTCGTGCGCGAGCGCGACGGCTGGAAGGACTTCTACCGGGCCTGCCGGGAGGTGAGCGTGTGAGCGACGCGGGGCGGGGATCGGTCGCGGGGTCGGACAGGGGATGGGAGGGGAGCGAGTGACGGGCGTGGAAGAGGCTGCGGGCCCAAGGGCCGGGGGAGGGCCGGTGCTGCTCGGGGTGCGGCATCACGGGCCGGGCTCGGCGCGGGCGGTGCGGGCGGCGCTGGAGCAGGTCCGGCCGGGGGTCGTGCTGATCGAGGGGCCGCCCGAGGCCGACGCGCTGATACCGCTCGCCGCCGACGAGGAGATGCGGCCGCCGGTCGCCCTGCTCGCCCATGCCGTGGACGAGCCCGGCCGCTCGGCGTTCTGGCCGCTGGCCGAGTTCTCCCCGGAGTGGGTCGCCATCCGCTGGGCCCTGGAGCACGGTGTCCCGGCCCGCTTCATCGACCTGCCGGCCACGCACACGCTGGCCTGGGGGAGACAGAAGGACGAGGCCGAGGGGGAGTCTCCTCTGGACGCCGGGGCGGCGGACCGCGAGGGTGACTCCGGCCCCGGCCCCGCCGACGTGCGGATCGATCCGCTCGGAGTGCTCGCCGAGACCGCCGGTTACGACGACCCGGAGCGGTGGTGGGAGGACGTCGTCGAGCACCGGGGAGCGGGGAAGGGGGACACACTCGCGCCGTTCACCGCGCTCGAGGAGGCCATGGGGGCGCTGCGGGAGACCTTCGGCAGCGGCGGACACGACCGGGACCTGGTCCGGGAGGCGTACATGCGGCTCCAGGTGCGGGCCGCGCAGCGGGAGTTCACGGACGGCGTGGCCGTCGTCTGCGGCGCCTGGCACGTGCCCGCCCTGCGGCAGCGGACCACCGTCGCCGCCGACAAGGCGCTGCTCAAGGGACTGCCCAAGACCAAGACGGACATGACCTGGGTGCCCTGGACCCACCGCAGGCTGTCCCGGATCAGCGGGTACGGCGCCGGCATCGACTCGCCGGGCTGGTACGGGCACCTCTTCGGCGCCCCGGACCGGCCGGTCGAGCGGTGGATGACGAAGGTGGCGGGGCTGCTGCGCGCCGAGGACCGGATCGTCTCCTCCGCGCATGTCATCGAGGCGGTGCGGCTGGCGGAGACGCTCGCCGCGATGCGCGGCCGCCCGCTGCCCGGCCTGGGCGAGACGACCGACGCGGTGCGGGCGGTGATGTGCGAGGGCTCGGACGTGCCCCTGGCGCTGGTGCGGGACCGGCTGGTCGTGGGAGACGTGCTGGGGGAGGTGCCGTCGACGGCACCGGCGGTTCCGTTGCAGCGGGACCTCGCCCGGCTGCAGCGCCGGCTGCGGCTGAAGCCGGAGGCGCTGGAGCGGGAGGTGGGGCTCGACCTGCGCAAGGAGACCGACGCCGCGCGCAGCAGGCTGCTGCACCGGCTGCGGCTGCTCGGCATCGCGTGGGGCGAGCCGGCCGCCTCGCGCGGCAGCACGGGCACGTTCCGGGAGACGTGGCGGTTGCGCTGGGAGCCCGAGCTGTCCGTGCGGATCGCCGAGGCCGGGGTGTGGGGGACGACCGTCCTGTCCGCCGCGACCGCCAAGGCCGAGGCGGACGCCGTCGCCGCGGACGGCCTCGCCGATGTGACCGCGATCGCCGAGCGCTGCCTGCTGGCCGAACTGCCGGACGCGCTGCCCACGGTGATGCGGATCCTCGCCGACCGGGCGGCCCTCGACTCGGACGTCGGCCATCTCGCCCAGGCGCTCCCGGCCCTGGTCCGCTCCCTGCGCTACGGCGATGTGCGCGGCACGGACACCGGGGCCCTGGGAGAGGTCGCCGCGGGCCTGGCCGAGCGGGTCTTCGTCGGCCTGCCCCCGGCCTGCGCCGCGCTCGACACGGACGCCGCCGAGGAGATGCGGCGCCATGTGGACGCGGTGCACGCGGCGGTGGGGCTCCTCGGTGACGCCCCCGCGGCGGGTACCGGACGGCTGAGAGGCCGCTGGCAGTCGGTGCTGCGGGTGCTGTCCGGGCGGGACACCGTGCCCGGGGTGATCCGGGGGCGGGCCGTGCGGCTCCTGCTCGACGACGGGGAGCTGGCACAGGACGAGGCGGCCCGGCTCATGGGACTCGTCCTGTCACCCGGCACGCCGCCCGCGGAAGCGGCCGCGTGGATCGAGGGCTTCGTCGGAGGAGGCTCCGGCGGCGGAATGCTCCTGGTGCACGACGAGCGGCTGCTCGGGCTGGTCGACGCGTGGCTGACCGGAGTGCCGGATGAGGCGTTCACGGACGTGCTGCCCCTGCTGCGGCGGACGTTCTCCGCGTACGAGCCCGGGGTGCGCCGGACGCTCGGCGAACTGGTCCGGCGCGGACCGGGAGCGGCGGGCGGCGCGGCAGCCGCCGGCTCCGGCGTACCCGGCTTCGCGGCCGAACTCGACACGGCGCGTGCGGACGCCGTGCTGCCGGTCGTGCGGCTGCTGCTGGGGCTGGACGAAGTGCACAACCGAGATGAAATGGGGTGCCACTCGGACAATCAACAGGACAAGCAACAGGGCAACGAGCAGTGCAACGAGCAGGCCACCGCACAGGACGACACACGGGACGACGAACAGGACACCGAACAGGGCCTGGTGGGGGTGACGGGATGACGACGACCGACGGACTGTGGGAGCCGACGGCAGAGGCGGCGGGAGACGCCGCCGGCCATGGGCCCCGGGCGGAGAGCCGGCAGACGACGACCGTGCCGGTGATTCCGCTGTGGGAACGGCTGCCCACGGGAGGACACGGATGACGGCCGAGGCGACGGACCCGGCGCAGGAGCGTCTGCGGCGATGGCGGCTCGTGCTCGGGGGTGACGCGGCGGACGGCACCGGGTGCGCGCTGTCCGGGCAGGACGCCGCGATGGACGGGGCGCTCACCGCGCTCTACGGCAGGAAGGACGGCACCTCGCAGGGCGGCCGGGACCGTTCGGCGGGGCTCGGGGCGTCGGCGCCGTCCGTGGCGCGCTGGCTCGGCGACATCCGGACGTACTTCCCGTCCTCCGTCGTGCAGGTCATGCAGCGCGACGCCATCGACCGGCTCGGCCTCGCCACGCTGCTGCTGGAGCCGGAGATGCTGGAGGCGGTGGAGGCCGACGTGCATCTCGTCGGCACGCTGCTGTCACTCAACAAGGCGATGCCGGAGACGACGAAGGACACGGCACGGGCCGTCGTCCGCAAGGTCGTCGAGGACCTGGAGAAGCGGCTCGCCACCCGCACCCGGGCCACCCTCACCGGCGCGCTCGACCGCAGCGCCCGTATCAACCGGCCGCGTCACCACGACATCGACTGGAACCGCACGATCGCGGCCAACCTCAAGCACTACCTGCCCGAGTACCGGACGATCGTGCCGGAGCGGCTCATCGGATACGGGCGGGCGACCCAGTCCACGAAGAAGGAGGTCATCCTCTGTATCGACCAGTCGGGATCCATGGCGGCCTCGGTCGTGCACGCATCGGTGTTCGGAGCGGTGCTCGCCTCGATGCGGACGATCTCCACGCGACTCGTCGTCTTCGACACGGCGGTCGTGGACCTCACCGACCAACTGGACGACCCGGTCGACGTGCTGTTCGGCACGCAGTTGGGCGGGGGGACGGACATCAACCGGGCCCTCGCGTACTGCCAGTCGCAGATCACCCGCCCCGCGGAGACGGTGGTCGTTCTGATCAGCGACCTCTACGAGGGAGGCATACGGAACGAGATGCTCAAGCGGGTCTCGGCGATGAAGGCGTCCGGGGTGCAGTTCGTGACGCTGCTGGCGCTCTCGGACGAGGGAGCACCGGCGTACGACCGGGAGCACGCTGCCGCGCTTGCCGCGCTGGGGGCGCCGGCGTTCGCGTGCACGCCGGATCTCTTCCCGGAGGTGATGGCGGCGGCGATCGAGAAGCGGCCGCTTCCGATGCCGGACGCGGCGTGAGACTGAGGGACCGGGCAGCGAACGGGACATGACCGCCCATCAGGGGAAGGGGCTTGCGCAACCTCCGCACTCCCGTGCGAGGATCGGCGCCTGCCTGGCGGTGCGTCGCGCTGAGCCGGGCGGTACTGCGTTTGTGCCGACTCGATGCGCGTAACGCGTAATGCGTTCCGCACTTGTTCCGTCACACAGGAGGAAGTTCCCCCTCTTGAGCTGGTCAGCAGCCCTGCCTGGTGCCGCCGTGCGCATACCGCGCACGGCGGCTGGGCGGCGTGCGTTCCGAGTAGCGCTGCTGGTGGGCGGGGTGCTGGTCCTGGGTCTGCTGTGCCGGTCCGCCGCAGACAACGGCACCTCGCGTCATGGCGACGCGCACGCCGTCACCCAGAGTCTCCGGGCTCCGTTGCGGCTCGCACCCGGCGTCGCGGCCCGCACTCCGATGGTCGGCACCCGGGACAGTCACCAGGACATTCCCCTCTTCCCCGGTTAGGCCCGGTCTCCCCGGCTAGGCCTGTCTCCCCCGGTCGGGTCCGGCCTCCCTCCCTGGTTCAGTACGGCAGGCAGACCGGCAGTCAGACCGCCCCATCCGCGCCGTACACGCACAGCGCGGCAAGAGGGCAGGGGTTCCTGGGGTGCGGCGGTACTCGCCAAGCACCCGCACCCTGCCCCTCCCCCAGTACTCCACACTCCACCCCCAGTACTCCACGAGGCTTCACCGCGGACGGTCGAAATCCGTCGGGTGTCCGGGGCCGAAGGCTCGTGGTTGGGGTCGGGTGGTCCGCGTAGGGGGGAGACCACCCGACCCGCACCCCGGAGAGAAGGTTCCTGAACAGGGCCTTCGCACTGCTCCAGAGGTGTTCGGCGGGCCTCACCGGGTCAACCCCAGCCCGGTGAGGCCCCTCACCCCAGGCACGCCGTGCCAGAGAGCGCGGCATCATGTGACAGGTATCACCGCTCAGGTGTGACCCTCGATTTAGAGGCCCCCCGCAAGCAGCGATAACCTGCGAGACGGACATGCCGCGCGCTCGGACACCGTGTGCGCCTCCCTTGTGACAGACAGCGGACGTCACGTTGCCCTCGCGGCACGCCCACGCAGACAACGAACCGCGAGATCACTGATAGGGACGGAAGCGCGTGGACCTGTTCGAGTACCAGGCGAGGGACCTCTTCGCCAAGCACGATGTACCGGTGCTGGCCGGTGAAGTCATCGACACGCCTGAGGCGGCCCGCGCAGCCACCGAGCGCCTCGGTGGCAAGTCCGTCGTCAAGGCCCAGGTGAAGGTCGGCGGCCGTGGCAAGGCCGGCGGCGTGAAGCTCGCCGCCACCGCCGACGAGGCGGTCGAGCACGCGACCAACATCCTCGGCATGGACATCAAGGGCCACACGGTCCACAAGGTGATGATCGCCGAGACGGCCCCGGAGATCCTGGAGGAGTACTACGTCTCCTTCCTCCTGGACCGTGCCAACCGCACCTTCCTCTCCATCGCCTCCGTCGAGGGCGGCGTGGAGATCGAGGAGGTGGCGGCCACCCGCCCCGAGGCCGTCGCCAAGACGCCGATCGACGCCAACGAGGGTGTCACCGAGGAGAAGGCCCGCGAGATCGTCGCGGCCGCGAAGTTCCCGGCCGAGGTCGCCGACAAGGTCGTGAACGTCCTCGTCAAGCTGTGGGACACCTTCATCAAGGAGGACGCCCTCCTGGTCGAGGTCAACCCGCTGGCGAAGGTCGCCTCCGGTGACGTCATCGCCCTGGACGGCAAGGTCTCCCTGGACGAGAACGCCGAGTTCCGTCAGCCGGAGCACGAGGCCCTCCAGGACAAGGCCGCGGCCAACCCGCTCGAGGCCGCCGCCAAGGAGAAGAACCTCAACTACGTCAAGCTCGACGGTGAGGTCGGCATCATCGGCAACGGCGCGGGTCTCGTCATGAGCACCCTGGACGTCGTCGCGTACGCCGGTGAGGCGCACGGCGGCGTGAAGCCGGCCAACTTCCTCGACATCGGTGGTGGCGCCTCCGCCGCCGTCATGGCGAACGGCCTGGAGATCATCCTCGGCGACCCGGACGTCAAGTCCGTCTTCGTCAACGTCTTCGGTGGCATCACCGCCTGCGACGAGGTCGCCAACGGCATCGTGCAGGCGCTGCAGCTGCTCAAGGACAAGGGCGAGGACGTCACCAAGCCCCTCGTCGTCCGTCTGGACGGCAACAACGCCGAGCTGGGTCGCAAGATCCTCTCCGACGCCAACCACCCGCTGGTGCAGCGCGTGGACACCATGGACGGAGCGGCCGACAAGGCCGCCGAGCTCGCGGCTGCGAAGTAAGGGACGAGGGACTAAACAGCCATGGCTATCTTCCTCAACAAGGACAGCAAGGTCATCGTCCAGGGCATGACCGGTGCCACGGGCATGAAGCACACCAAGCTCATGCTGGCGGACGGGACGAACATCGTCGGTGGCGTGAACCCCCGCAAGGCGGGCACGTCCGTCGACATCGACGGGAACGACATCCCGGTCTTCGGCACGGTCGCCGAGGCGATCGAGAAGACGGGCGCGAACGTATCCGTCCTCTTCGTCCCGCCGGCCTTCGCCAAGGCCGCCGTCGTCGAGGCCATCGACGCCGAGATCCCCCTCGCGGTCGTCATCACCGAGGGGATCGCGGTCCACGACTCGGCCGCGTTCTACGCCTACGCCGTCTCCAAGGGCAACAAGACCCGGATCATCGGCCCGAACTGCCCCGGTCTCATCACGCCGGGCCAGTCCAACGCCGGCATCATCCCGGGCGACATCACCAAGCCGGGCCGCATCGGCCTGGTGTCGAAGTCCGGCACGCTGACGTACCAGATGATGTACGAGCTGCGGGACATCGGCTTCTCCTCCGCCGTCGGCATCGGTGGCGACCCGGTCATCGGGACGACCCACATCGACGCCCTCGCCGCGTTCGAGGCCGACCCCGACACCGACCTGATCGTCATGATCGGTGAGATCGGCGGCGACGCCGAGGAGCGGGCCGCGGCCTTCATCAAGGAGAACGTGAAGAAGCCGGTCGTCGGCTACGTCGCGGGCTTCACCGCGCCCGAGGGCAAGACCATGGGCCACGCCGGCGCCATCGTCTCCGGCTCCTCCGGCACGGCCGCCGCGAAGAAAGAGGCCCTCGAGGCCGCCGGCGTCAAGGTCGGCAAGACGCCGACCGAGACGGCCAAGCTGGCGCGAGCGATCCTCGCCGGCTGAACAACGCCATAGCGCGCACCGGTGGGCCCGTTCCCCGTACGGGGGCGGGCCCACTCCTTTGTCACCGGGCTGCGACCGTCACCGAGGCTGCGTGTGCTGCGGCTGTCACCGGGGCTGCGGCATCAACCGCTCCGGCCCCTTCTGGCCTTCCTTGCGCAACTTCACCCGCAGCTCCCGCTCCGACTCCGACAGCGGCCCGGGAGCGACCGGGGGCGGCACGCCCTGCACCGTCTGTCCCGGCGGCACGGGCGGCTCGTAGCGTGTGGGGGCCGTGCGGACGGTGAGGGCCGTGGAGCTGATCAGGGCGACGGTGAAGGCGATGGCGGCCCGCGTCCAGAAGCGGGCCCGGCGTTCCCCGCCCTGGCGCACGACCGGCGGTTTGGCGGCCCGCAGCCGCTCGCTGGAGGCCAGTTCGACCAGCCGCCAGTGCAGCACCTCCGGGTCCGCCAGCTCCGGCAGCCGTTCGGCGACCGCCTCGCGCGCGTGCGCCAGCCGGTTCACGGCCGCACGGGTGCTCGCCTCCGTCTCCGCCGCCGTCTCCGGCAATCCGAGTCCGATGCCGTCGTACAGCACCAGCGTGCGGCGGTACGACGGCGGCAGGTTCAGCAGGGTGTCCATCAGCGCGCGGTCGAACGGGTCGGAGGGTGGCGGCTCGGGGTGCCGGTGGCGGAGCCGGAGCCGGTGCCACGGGGAGAGCGCGTACTCGTACGCCGCCGCGCGCACCCAGCCGGCCGGGTCGCGGTCTTGGGCCACCTCGGGCCAGCGCTGCCAGGCGATCTGGAACGCTCGCTCCACCGCCTCCCGGGCCAGCTCACGGCGTCCGGTCAGCAGGTAGGTCTGCCGGACGAGGGCGGGGGCGCAGAAGGCGTAGAGCGCGTCGAAGGCCTGGTCGGGGGTCAGGGCGGCGGTCGCGTCGTCCGGCCGCCGCGGGTGAGCCGCGCGGGCGGACGCGCGGCTCAGGTCGAGGACCGGGAGGCCGCTTCGCGCGGCCACCGGGGCACTGCCTCGGTCGGGCACGGAGGGGTGGCCTCGGTCAAGGGCCGGGGTGCTGCCTCGGTCGGGCACGGACGAGTGGCCTCGGTCAAGGGCCGGGTCGCGGCCTCGATCAGGTACGGAAGGGTGGCCCCGGTCGGGTACGGAGGGGCGGCCTCGCTCGGGTACGGAAGGATGGCCCCGTTCCGGGGCGGGGGTGTGGGGCCGCTCGGGGACAGGGCCGTGGGACCGGTCGGGGGCCGAGCCGCGGCCGCCCCGCGCCTGGTCGGCGGCGCCGGCGCGACGTCGGCCCGTGAGGGAGGTGCGGCCGCGCTCGGTCGCCGAGGCGCGCTTCCGCTCCGTGGTGGACGTGTGCTCGGGGTCCGCGGTGGCGGCCCGGCCGCGCTCGGGTGCGGCGCCGGTGGCGGCCCTGCGCCTGGCGCGCCGGGACGGGGACCTCACCTCACCGGCTGCCGGTTCGCCGGAAGCGCCGACGCCCTCCTGAGGAGGCGTCACTTCCGCCTCCGCGCCCAGTGAGTTCAGCAGCTTCGCGTACTTCTCCCCTTTCCTGCCGCGCGGCGTGGCGCGGCCGGACTCCCACCCGCGCACCGTCTCGCTGGTGACGCCCACCCGGGACGCCAGCTGAGCCCGCGTCAGCGAGGCGGCCTCACGCAGGCGTCGGCGCTCCTTGGGTGGTGGGAGGGGAATGGCAGGCCTCTGGGTCACAGGGCGCCCCTCCGTCCGGAAAAGAACATAAACGTATATTGAGCGACACAGCGGGGGTTCGCCTGTTACGACGGGAAAGCGCGTGTCATTGGGAGCATGGCGGCGTGATCGAGATGACCGCTCGCCGACGTCCGTCATCGCCCCTGCTCGCCCGGATGCGTGACCGTTCCCCCGGGTTGGGCTGCGGCCTCATGGGTGGTGCGGTCGCGGCGGGCCTGGGGCTCGCGGCGTTCGCCGTGCTCGTGATGCTGCTGTGGATCAGCTCGCCGTACCCCGACAGCGGGCCCGGAGGAGCGCTGCACGTCGCGGCGGCCCTGTGGCTGCTCGCGCACGGAGCCGAACTGGTCCGCACCGACACGCTCTCCGGCGTCCCCGCCCCGCTGGGCGTCCCGCCGCTGCTGCTGCTCACGCTGCCGGTGTGGCTGCTGCACCGGGCGGGTCGGGACGCCGCGTACGGCGGAGCGGCGTACGGGAACGACGGCCTCGGCGGGGACGTCCAGGACACCGGCCCGGACGCGGGACCGCCGCTCGTCCCCGCCCGTACGGCGTGGCCCGGCGTCGTCCTCGGCTACCTCGCCGTCGCCGTCCCCGCCGCCCTGTACGCCGCCGGTGGTCCACTGCGGCCGTCGTGGGTGTGGGCGGGGGTGTGCGTGCCACTGGTCGCCGTCGTGGCGGCCGGGGCCGGCGTGTGGTCGGCGTACGGCCGCCCTGGCGGGCCCCCGCGGTGGCTGCTGGGCGTGCTGCCGCGGGGCGTACGGCCGCTGGTACTCGGCCCGGACGGGCGCCCGGGTGTCGCCGCGCGGGCCGCGGCGGCCGGCCTGGCGGTGCTGCTCGGGGGCGGTGCGCTGCTGCTGGCGGTGTCGCTGGTGGGCCACGGCACGGCGGCCCAGGCGTCGCTGCTCCGGCTGACCGAGGGGTGGTCGGGCCGGTTCGCGGTCCTGCTGCTCTGCGCGGCCCTGCTGCCGAACGCGACGGTGTGGGGTGCCGCCTACGCCCTCGGCCCCGGATTCGCCCTCGGCGCCGGCCATGTCGTCAGCCCGCTGGCGTCCGCGCCGGCTCCGTTCCTGCCGCCGTTCCCGCTGCTGGCGGCGGTACCCGAGGCGGGGGAGGGGGCACTGGTGCACTGGGCGGCCGTGGCGGTGCCGGGGGTCGCCGGAGTGGTCGTGGGCTGGACGGTGGCGAACGGCGCGACCCCCTCGGAGTGCGACGGCGCGAGGCCGGGCGACGGCGCGAGGCCAGGCGGCGGCACGGGGCCAGGCGGCGGCACCATGCCGGGCGGCGGACGGGCCGCGACGTGGTCGGCCGGGCGCACCGTCAGGGCCGCCGTGCTCGCGGCGGCCCTGTGCGCGGTGGTGCTGGCGGTGCTCGCCGGGCTCGCGAGCGGCCCGCTCGGTGCGGCCGCACTGGCCCATGTCGGACCGGTGTGGTGGCAGGTGGGCGCCGCGACCCTGGCGTGGCTGGGCCTGCTGGCCGTCCCGACGGCGGTGGCGGTACGGGCCTGGCGGAGCCGGACGTCCGGGGCGGAGCGGCCGGGCATCGGCAGGCAACGGGAGGAGCCCGGGGCGGGGCGGCCGCGGAAGAGGCCGCGCCTCGGCGGCTGGTTCACCCGCACCGGCGTCGCGGGGATGGCCGGGGTCGCCGGAGCCGGCGGAGGCACCGGGCACGACGCCCCACCGGCGGCCCGCACTCCGGACGCCGCCCCGACGCCCCACACTCCCGAGCCCGGCCCGGACGCGCCCTGCACCCCTTATGCGCCTTACGTGCCCTTCGCCCACGAAGCCCTGTACGGCCTCGAGGACCGGGACGGCGACGCGGCCGACGAGCCCTACGACTTCCTGTCGCCCGACCCCGTCCTCGAGCCGTACGACGCCTCACCCCCGTCCGGCCGGTCCACCCGGCCGGACCACCCCTGACGGGGTGGCGGGAACGTCAGTCGTTCGTCCCCAGCAGCCCCCGCAGCTCCTCCGGCAGGAGCTCGCTGCAGGACTGCCTCGCCTCGTTCGTCAGGGCGTCGCTCGTGCACGTGTAGTAGTCGCGGTACACCAGCTGGGCCGTGAAGGTCGCCGCGACCAGGGCGATCGCCAGGGACGCGGTGACCAGGCCGCTCACCGCCGCCGTCGTCTGGGGGCGGCCCTGCTGCTCGGGGGCCGGGGCGTCCGGGTCGGTGCCGCGGGGCCCCGAGCGCAAGGAGCTGATGGCCCAGTAGAGGGCGAGCGCGCCCAGCAGCAGCGCCACGTACGGCCAGCTGAAGAGGGCGAAGAAGAAGGCCCACATGCCCGACAGCAGGGCGTACCGCGCGCGGCGCTGGGCCGGGTCCTTCGGGTCCCAGCGCATGTTCGGGCCGCCCTGGGGGCCGCCGCCCTGCCCCCCGGGGCCGCCCCGGGGCCGCTCGCCGAATCCGCCGGGGGAGCGGCCGGGCTGCTGGTCGCTCCACTGGCTGCCCCAACGCGCGCTGTCACGCTCGCCGTCGTCCCGGGCGTCGTCACCCGAGGGGCGGCGCGGCTGCCAGGGCCGGTCCGGCGTGCCCTCGGGCGGCGGGGCGAAGGGGTTGTCCTCCTGGGAGCCGCGCCCCCGCCCGTCCCCGCCGCCCGACGGCGCGTCGGGGGGTGAGCCGGGGCGCTCCCGCAGCAGCACGGCGCCGCGCTCCCCTCTCTGTTGCGACAGCTGGGGGAACGTGAGGAGTCGCAGGCTGCGGTCCGGCATCAAGTGAGCGTCTTCCCGTAAGTGAGGAGGAATGAGTGGACGGAACTGGACGGTGTCGGGCCCGGGCCCGACACCTGATGAACGCACCACGTCCGGACGGCGTTCCCGAACCGGCTCCGCCCAGACGCTACCTCCCGGCCCCGCCCCCGTCCCGTGGGGGCCGTCCAGTGTGCCGGTATCGTTGCTGACGGTCGGCCGGTTCGTAGGCTTCCCCGTATCCGAGGGCGCGAAGCATTCGTATGAATGTACAAGATGCCGAGGGATCGGCCGCCTGGACAGACGCTTCCCCGAGAAAGGCCCCCACCGTGGCCGCCAAGCCCGTGGCCCCGCGCGCCAAGCGCCTCGTCGTGCTGGTCTCCGGATCCGGCACCAACCTCCAGGCGCTGCTCGACGAGATCGCGGCCACCGGCGTGCGGGAGTACGGGGCCGAGATCGTCGCCGTCGGCGCCGACCGCGAGGGCATCGAGGGGCTGGCGCGTGCCGAGCGCGCCGGGCTGCCGACCTTCGTGCGCAAGGTCAAGGACTACGGCAGCCGCGAGGAGTGGGACGCCGCCCTCGCCGAGGCCGTCTCCGCCTTCGAGCCCGACCTCGTCGTCTCGGCCGGGTTCATGAAGATCGTCGGCAAGGAGTTCCTGGACCGGTTCGGCGGGCGGTTCGTCAACACGCACCCCGCCCTGCTGCCCAGTTTCCCGGGAACCCACGGCGTGCGGGACGCGCTCGCGTACGGCGCCAAGGTCACCGGCTGCACCGTCCACTTCGTCGACGACGGCGTCGACACCGGGCCGATCATCGCGCAGGGCGTGGTGGAGGTCCGGGACGAGGACGACGAAGGCGCTCTGCACGAGCGCATCAAGGAAGTCGAGCGAAGGCTGCTCGTCGAGGTCGTGGGGCGCCTCGCCCGCAACGGCTATCGCATTGAGGGACGAAAGGTAGTTATCCAGTGACCGCCGAGAGCAACAAGCGGCCCCTTCGCCGGGCGCTCGTCAGCGTCTACGACAAGACCGGGCTCGAGGACCTCGCGCGCGGGCTCCAGGAGGCCGGGGTCGAGCTCGTCTCCACCGGCTCCACCGCCGCGAAGATCGCCGCTGCCGGCGTCCCCGTCACCAAGGTCGAGGAGCTCACCGGCTTCCCCGAGTGCCTGGACGGCCGCGTGAAGACCCTGCACCCGCGCGTGCACGCGGGCATCCTCGCCGACCTGCGCCTGGAGGACCACCAGCGGCAGCTCGCCGAGCTGGGTGTCGAGCCGTTCGACCTCGTCGTCGTCAACCTCTACCCGTTCCGCGAGACCGTCGCCTCCGGCGCGACGCCCGACGAGTGCGTGGAGCAGATCGACATCGGCGGGCCGTCGATGGTCCGGGCCGCCGCCAAGAACCACCCGTCGGTCGCGGTCGTCACCAGCCCGGCCCGGTACGCCGATGTGCTCAAGGCCGTCCAGAGCGGTGGCTTCGACCTCGGCACCCGCAAGCGGCTGGCCGCCGAGGCCTTCCAGCACACGGCCGCGTACGACGTCGCCGTCGCCTCCTGGTTCGCCTCCTCCTACGCGCCCGTCGACGACTCCCAGTTCCCCGACTTCCTGGGCGCCACCTGGGAGCGCGAGCACACCCTGCGCTACGGCGAGAACCCGCACCAGCCCGCCGCCCTGTACGTCTCCGGCACCGGCGGCCTCGCCCAGGCCGAGCAACTGCACGGCAAGGAGATGTCGTACAACAACTACACGGACACGGACGCCGCCCGCCGTGCCGCGTACGACCACGCCGAGCCCTGCGTCGCGATCATCAAGCACGCCAACCCCTGCGGCATCGCGATCGGCGCGGACGTCGCCGAGGCGCACCGCAAGGCGCACGCCTGCGACCCGCTGTCGGCGTTCGGCGGCGTGATCGCGGTCAACCGCCCGGTCAGCAGGGCGATGGCCGAGCAGGTCGCGGAGATCTTCACCGAGGTCATCGTCGCGCCCGGCTACGAGGACGGCGCCCTGGAGGCCCTCACCAAGAAGAAGAACATCCGCGTCCTGCGCTGCGCCGACGGCCCCTTGGACCCCGTCGAGGTCAAGCCGATCGACGGCGGCGCGCTGCTCCAGGTCACCGACCGCCTCCAGGCCGACGGCGACGACCCGGCGAACTGGACCCTGGCGACCGGTGAGGCCCTCAGCGCGTCCGAACTCGCCGACCTGGCCTTCGCCTGGAAGGCCTGCCGCGCGGTGAAGTCCAACGCGATCCTGCTCGCGAGGGACGGCGCCTCGGTGGGCGTCGGCATGGGGCAGGTCAACCGGGTGGACTCCGCGAAACTCGCGGTCGAGCGGGCGGGCGCCGAGCGCGCCGAGGGCTCCTACGCTGCCTCCGACGCGTTCTTCCCCTTCCCGGACGGCCTGGAGATCCTCACTCGGGCCGGAGTGAAGGCCGTGGTCCAGCCCGGCGGTTCCGTCCGTGACGAACTGGTCGTCGAGGCCGCGCAGAAGGCGGGCATCACGATGTACTTCACGGGGACGCGGCACTTCTTCCACTGAGGCGTCCCTCGCACCGTACGAGGATCTGTTCCACGCAAGACGGCGGGTCTCGCGGGCTTCCGGTGGGAGGCTGACCTCCGTCTCGGGGGCGGGGGAGTGGCCCCGCCCCCCTGGGTTCTCAGTTGCAGGTGCGGTAGTTGTAGCCGGCGATCCGCCACTTGTCGTCGCCGTCCCGGAAGGAGTACTTGCCTTCCGCGTTGCGGACCACCGAGAACTTGTGCTCCTTGCCCTTGTAGGTCAGTTCGAGCTTCTTCCCCCTGGCGGTGCTGCCGCCCGTCTTCGTCAGGTTCGAGTCCGCCTTGCCGAGTGTCTTCTTGCCGGCGGCGCCGTCGGCGCCCAGGCCCCATCGCTTCTGGAGGTCCTGCGTCGCGTAATAGGTGTCCCAGCCGAAGAGGCCGTCGACATCCGACTGCTTGAACTTCGGCATTTCCGGGATTCGGTGGATCTTGCGCGCGCCCTCCGCCCAGAGGATCTTCTGCCACAAGCAGACGGCGTTGGAGTCGTCGGACACCCGGCCGCCGACGTCGTAGTAGCCGAGCTCCCCTTCGTCGTCCCAGTCGTCGCTGAACTTGTCGTATCCCCGGAAGTACCCGTCCGAGAACTTCGCGGAGGCGGGCGAGGCGCTCACGGCCAGTGCGCCGACGGTGAACGCGGCGACGGCCCCCGCCGCCAGACGTGCCCGAGCTGTGCGGCTGTTCATGGTGTTTCTCCCCGTTGGTCGATGGTGCCTGCCGTTACTGCCGTGATCAGGCTGGCCTGGAACGGGGCGCGGGGGTACCTGCAATGTTTCAGGGTCGGGCTTCGTCACTCCCTGTGGCCGACCTCGTACTGCCCGGCCTCCAGGAAGTACCGCTGCTCCCCGATGGTGCGATCTGAATGAATCCCCATAACAGGATCGACCTGAGCTCCGTTCACTGGCGCAAGAGCAGTTACAGCAGTGGAACCGGCGGTGAGTGTGTAGAGATCGCCGACAACCTCCCCGGCGTCACCCCCGTCCGTGACTCCAAGAGCCCGCACGGCCCCGCCCTGAGGTTCCCCGCCCCCGTATGGGACGCCTTCATCAGGTCCCTCTGACCACGACTCGATCGACGGGGACCCCGGAACGGGCACACGAACCGCGTTCAAGAAGTTCTCGGAACGGCTTTCAGCCGAAGAGCGAAAGGATCGTCCACAGCGTCGACTTGGTCGAGCAGCTGTCCACCAGCCGGTGCGACCGCGGGGCGGCCCTGCCCGTCACGTTGCCCATGGAGTTCACGGTTGAGCAGCCGCTGCGCTGGGCCATACGGCGGCGGTCGGCACCGGCGGGCTCGAAGTCCGCCCCGCGGAAGTAGGTCACGTCGTGGTTCTTCCGCTCGTCCGCCACGTTGTTGAAGATCGAGCGGACCGGAGCACTGGCCGCCCACGCGCAGGTCTCGTCGCCCGAGTGCCAGTCGGCGTCGTCGCCGCGCCAACTGCACAGCTCGCCGTTGCCGTTGTACTCGCTGAAGAAGCAGACGCTGTCCTCGGGGCACCGGTGGTAGCCGTAGACCAGCTGGCCGTCAGGTCCTCTTGACGCCGACTCCGTGGGCAGGGCCGCGTACACCGGCACTCCGTCGTCCTGGTTCACGTACAGGTACGCCGCCCCCAGTGTCCCGGTCGTTGCCAGCAGCACGGTGGCCAGGGCCGACGTCAGTACGGGGTGCCGCTGCCAGAATCGGGGGCGCAGGCGGGGCAGGCGGGCCGAGCGGGCAACGCCCGCAGCCTCCTCCACGCGGCGCAGGAGCGCGGCCGTGTCGTGCGTGGCGCGTTCCCGGTGCTTCGGGGCCAGACAGTCCCGCACTATCTGCCGCCACGCGTCGGGCAGATCGGGAGACAGCCGCAGTTCCTCCGCGCCCCGCGCGTACCGCATCGCCGCGTCGGTACGAGCCTCCGTGCTGCTGCCCGGCAAGGGGTGGGAGCCCGTGAGGACCACGTGTGCGAGGACGCCGAAGGACCAGACGTCGGCGGAAGGACGGATCCGCGTGCCCCGCTCGTCGATCTCGGCCCAGAACAGTTCCGGTGGGGTGTAGTCGGGGGTGGCGAAGACCGGCGCGTACGCGTGGGTGCCTTCCAGTTCGGCGGCCAGGCTGAAGTCGGCCAGCCGTACCGAACCGTCTTTCATCAGCAGGACGTTGGCGGGCTTCAGATCGCCGTGCACCCAGCCCGCGTGGTGCAGCTGGTGCAGGCCCTCGCAGATCTGGGCCAGCAGCGCGGGGCCCGACTCGGGCGTCGGGTCGTGTTCCAGCAGGGTGTCGAGGGAGCCTTCGGCGCGCTCCAGGACGAGGACGGTGGCGCCGTCGAGTTCGGGGTGCTCCGGGTCGTCCACGGTCAGTGTCTCGTACATCCGGATCAGGCGCGGCGCCCGGAGCCGCTCCAGCAACTCCACTTCCCGCTTGGCGAGTTCGCGCAGATGGCGCAGTTGGCGCGGGGTGCGGGTGCCCGTCGGCAGGAACTTCAGGGCGGCCCGGCGGGGCAGGGCCGGGTCCGCCTCGCCGGTCGCCCTGCCCGCGTACACGGTCGCGAAGGCACCCGACGCCAGAGGCTCCCGTACCTCCCATTGCCCCACGCGGTAGCCCTGCGGTACGGGGACGGTGTGCGACTGCTCTCCGGTCATCCGGCCACCCTGCGGGCCGGACCGACCTCAGGTGTTCCACCAACTGCTCGACCGCCCGCGGCGGGGAGCGGGGTGCCCGGCCCGACGCAAGCCGGTGCCACGACGATGACGCTGTGCACGGACCTGCCCCCTCCCCCGATCCATGAGGGCAACCCTCACGCAACCCTCACCCGCCGGCGAAGCGCAGAGTAAGGCTCGTTCCAGACAGACGACGAAGCTTTGCCCGCGGACGGCGCGTCCGGCCGTGTGGTCCCACCTGAAGCGATCCGTCACTTCCGGGTTCCCGCCGCTGTCCAGGAGGTGGCCGGTGCGACTCTAGCCGTCCACCTCGTACCGCCCGACCTCCAGGAAGTACCGCAACTCCTCCGGAGTGCCGTCGATGGCGTCCGACGCCGCCGCCCGCAGCGCGTCGCTGATGGCCGGGTCGGCGAGGATGCGGGCGACGGCGACGCGGTCGTCCTCGGCCTGGGCGAGGCGGTGGCCGGTCTCCAGGAAGGCGCGCAGGGCTTCCGGGGTGCCGGCGTCGAGGGCCTTGTTGGCCTCCCTGATGACCGCCTTGTCGCCGTTCTGCGTGGCGATGTGGAGGATGCGGAAGGTGGCGACGCGGTCGTCCTCGAACTGCGCGATCCAGCGGCCGGTCTCCAGGAAGGCGCGCAGGGCTTCCGGGGTGCCGGCGTCGAGGGCCTTGTTGGCCTCCCTGATGACCGCCTTGTCGCCGTTCTGCGTGGCGATGTGGAGGATGCGGAAGGTGGCGACGCGGTCGTCCTCGAACTGCGCGATCCAGCGGCCCGTCTCCAGGAAGTACCGCTGGTCCTCGATGGTGCCGTCCAGGGCGGCCTGCGCGGCGGCGTGGACCGCCTTGCCGGTGTCGGGGTCGCCGATGATCCGCGCGATCGCGACCCGGACGTCGTCGTCGGACATCTCGCCGACCGGCGTGGTGGAGCCGTCCGTGCCCGACGTCGCCGTGACGGGCGTGGACGAGGCGGCGGCCGTGTCGGAGGCGAGGGCCGGAGTGGTGAGCAGGAGGGCCGGCGTCAGAGCGGTGGCGGCGATGGTCAGGGCGGCGCGGGTCAGTCTCACGGGTGGACCTTCCTTGCGAACGTCGGGAACAGGGACTCCCATACACGGAACCGGCGGATGAGGCACAGGCGCTGGGTCGTTGCCGCTTCGTCGAAAACAGCGGCACACGGCCCTCCCCCGAACCTGTGCCTCATCTGCCGGTGCGGACATCTTCGCTCTGCTCGCGCCGGAATCCATTGCCGGAAGTAGGCAGTCTTAGGGGCTTGTTGCTGCCGTTCCGCTTCTCGCCCTTCGGGGCGGCACGGGACCGGGACGAAAACGGCGTACGGCCGGCCGGTCATCGGACCACCTCGCCGGTCTCGCCGGACAGCACCACCAGGTCGTCCTCGCGGACCAGGTCGAAGCGGAGCGCGAGCGAGACCAGCGACTCCTTCTTGCCGTTGACGCGCAGGCCGGGCTCGGCGGTGTCGGGGCCGGGGCGCAGCCGGAGTTTGAGGGCCAGGTAGTCGATGTTCCAGTAGACGGACGAGCGGCTGACCGCCGGCCAGACCGGACGCAATCGCTCCACCAGTTGCTCGGCCGCCGGAAGCGGCGCGTGCGGTTCCCCGCGCAGCCTGGGCTCGCAGAGCGCGGCCAGCACCGCGAAGTACCGGCTGGTGCGGTCCAGAGCGAACGCCGGTGCCGTGGCGGTGCCGGGGAGCCCCCGGCGGTCGGCGCTGCGGAAGGCGTGGCGTGGCGCCCACACGTCGAAGGTGAGCAGGTCTCCCGCGGCGGGCAGGACCACCCGCGAGAACTCGAACGGCACCGGGGCTTCCATCCGGCCAGGCGCGATCTTGAGGTGTTCTCCCGCACCCTCCGGGTTCTCCACCACGTAGGTCTGGTCCTCGCTGAGGTTGCTCAGCAGCCAGAAGGACCGGTGTGCCGTGATTTCCCCGGCGACCCGGGGCACCCCTGCGTGGTCGATGGTCATTCCGCCGTCCGTGCCGGCCCTGCCGAACGTCAGCCGTTCGCCCGCGGCGATCCTGACCTGCTCTTCCGCGCTGCCGCACATCGGTGGTACGACGATGACGCTGTACATGGAGTCGTCCCCCTCCTCCTGTGACGCCAGGGGGTGCGCAGCCCCCGTCCGACGAGGGGCAGAGTAGGGGACGGTTTTGAACGAGTACGAAGCATCGAGCCTGATACAGCGCGTCTGTGAAGGGTTTGTGAGAGAAGGCGGCACCTCTCGGGGTCGCTTCTTCCCGGGCGGCGCGTACTCCTCGAGGTAGCGGGCGACGCGGGCGGCGTGCCGCGTACGTCCGGCGGGATGCCGCCCGTCGTGTCCACCGTCCGGTACGACCTCCGGTAGGCGGCGGCGATCAGCACCCGCCGGTCGCCGCCAGGTCCCCGTGCAGGCGCGGCGCGATCCAGCACAGGTAGCGGCCGCGGGAGGTGAGGCGTTCGCCGGGCGCGTGTCTGTTCCGGCTGCGGTTTCGCTCGTCCTCCGTGGTCGGCGGAGGTACCACGATGACGCTGTACGAGGTGCTCTCCTCGTGCCTGAACAGCTACCACCGTCAGACCAGGGCGACGCACCAGGGCCGTGCCTCCCTCGTACGGGTGAGACACGGCCCTTGGGTGTGATGGGCGTGAACTGGTTCGCCCGCCGGGGTTCGTTCAGTGGCGGGGGCGGTTGAACCAGGCCTTGCCGGCCGCGTTGCCGACGAACACCGCGATCAGGACGGCCAGGACGGTGTGCACCAGGCCGACGATGAAGAACGGGTAGATGCCGAGCACCGCCGTGATGATGGCGAAGACCAGGATGGTGATCCGGGCGCCGTTGCCGCCGTTCTTGAACTTCGTCGCCAGGACGGCCGCGAACACGAGCCAGGCCAGGCCGAACACCACGTAGCCCCAGATCAGGCCGGTCGAGTCGCCGACCAGATCCTGGAAGGCGGTGTTGTCCTGGAGGGACTCGTCGTCCTTCGCGGCGTCGAGGGCCGCGGCGCCGAGGGCGAGGAGCACCACGGCGACGACCTGCAGACCGACGATCACCCACATCATCACGCGGGCCGCGCTCACCGAGCCCGGCATCGTGGTCGGCGCGGCGGGACCGCCGTAGGGGGACACCGGAGGGGCCTGCGGGTAGCCGTACCCGGGCGCCTGCCCCTGCTGCTGCGGGTGGCCGTAGCCCGGCTGCTGCGGCTGCTGACCCTGGGGCGCACCGTAGGGGTTGTTCGGATCGCCGTAGCTCATAAGGGACTTTCCTCCGTTGGTCGGAATGCGGGGACGCGCGCGGCACCGCACGGAGGAGAGTTCTTCAGATTGCGACCGTCCCCCCGTTGAGCTGCCCGCGACACTCGTCAGATCATCGTTCTGCACCCTTGAGCGGCTTGTCCAGCCGCATTTCCGATGTGTTGTGCAAGTGCAACATCACCGATCTTGGACGGATACGGGAGGGCGGAGCCGCCGGTGCCCGGATCGCGGCCGGATTGGAACCCTGGCGGGGTCATCCGCGAGGATGGGGTCATGACCGCCCAGATTCTCGATGGCAAGGCCACCGCAGCCGCGATCAAGTCCGATCTGACCGCCCGCGTGGCGGCGCTGAAGGAGAAGGGCGTCACGCCCGGCCTCGGCACGATCCTGGTCGGGGACGACCCCGGCAGTCAGAAGTATGTCGCCGGCAAGCACCGCGACTGCGCGCAGGTCGGCATCGCCTCCATCCAGCGGGAGCTGCCCGGCACCGCCACGCAGGAGGAGATCGAGGCGGCCGTGCGCGAGCTGAACGAGGACCCGGCCTGCACCGGGTACATCGTGCAACTGCCGCTGCCCCGGGGCATCGACGAGAACCGCATCCTCGAACTGATGGACCCGGACAAGGACGCGGACGGGCTGCATCCGATGAACCTCGGCCGCCTCGTCCTGAACGAGCCCGCGCCGCTGCCCTGCACCCCGAACGGCGTGCTCACCCTCCTGCGCCAGTTCGGCGTGGAGATCAAGGGCGCCGAGGTCGTGGTCGTCGGCCGCGGTGTGACCATCGGCCGGCCGATGCCGCTGCTGCTCACGCGCCGCAGCGAGAACGCGACCGTGACCCAGTGCCACACCGGCACGCGTGACCTGTCGGCGCACCTGCGGCGCGCGGACATCATCGTCGCCGCGGCCGGTTCCGCCCATCTGATCCGCGCCGAGGACGTCAAGCCGGGCGCGGCCGTCCTCGACGTCGGTGTCTCCCGCAGCGCCGAGGGCAAGATCGTGGGCGACGTCCACCCGGACGTGGCCGAGGTCGCCGGCTGGATCTCCCCGAACCCCGGCGGAGTCGGCCCGATGACCCGTGCCCAGCTGCTCGTCAACGTGGTCGAGGCGGCGGAGCGCGGTGTCGGCTGAGCACCAGGCCCCGAGCGGGCAGGACAATCCCGAGGAACTCACCGTCCGGGACCCCGTCAGCGCGCCCGACGCCGAGGGGCGGCCGCGGCGGGTCACCCGGCGGTTCCCGCTGTTCACCAAGGACACCGCGCGGCCCGAGGGCGGTGGCCGGGCGGCGCCCGGGGACGCGCCCGCGCCGGCGCGGCAGTGGCCCGTGCTCTGCGTGCTGGGCCTGGCCGGGGTCGGACTGCTCGTGACCGCGTTCGACCGGTTCCGGCTCGGGACGCTGCTCATCGGGATCGCCCTGCTGGGCGGTGGTGTGCTGCGCCGGCTGCTGCCCGACGTCGGCATGCTCGCCGTCCGCTCCCGCTTCACGGACATGGTCACGTACGGCGTGCTGGGCACCATGATCGTCCTGCTGGCCCTGATGGCACAGCCGGACCCGTGGCTGGAGATCCCGTTCCTGCAGGACACCCTGCACTTCACGGTCACCAGCGAGTGACGAGACGGCGGCCCGTCCTCTCCCCCGAGGAAGGACGGACCGCCGTCCGCGACCCACCCTCGTGCACGGCGAACGGCCTGTTCAACGCCTGTCAGTGCGCTGTGGCACGGAAGTGACAGTTCCGGTACGTCCTGCTTCCGATACCGCTCGAAGTGGTGCGACAGCGGGGATGGCGTGGACAATCAGGACGGGCCGGGGTGTATCGCGCGCGGTCGCCACGCTCCTGTGCGCCCCCGGTCGGGGAACTGAGATCCTGAGCGGGCGCATCCCAGTGGGTAGCCACCACGGGGACTCGGTCAAGGCCGCCACGCGCGGGGCGAACCGCGCGAGAGAAATATCAGCACGTAGCGGGGGAAGAGGGGGGAAACAATGCCTCGTTGGAAGGCCTTGCCGGATGAGCTCGATCCGCAGATCCGGGAGTTCACCAGTCAGCTGCGCAGGCTGGTGGACCGCAGTGGTCTGAGCATCGCGTCGGTGGCGGACCGCACGGGTTACAGCAAGACGTCGTGGGAGCGTTACCTGAACGGCAGACTGCTCGCGCCGAAGGGCGCGATCGTGGCGCTGGCCGAGGTCACCGGCACCAATCCGATGCACCTCACCACCATGTGGGAGCTCGCCGAGCGCGCCTGGAGCCGCTCGGAGATGCGGCACGACATGACGATGGAGGCCATACGGATCTCCCAGGCGCGCGCCGCGCTCGGGGAGTTCGGCGGGCAGGACTTCGGCGGCCCCTCCGGTGGTTCCGAGGGGAGCGGCACGGCGGCGTCCCCGGGCGGCGGCAAGCCGCCCCGCCGCGGCGGCAGCGCCACCGTCACGCCGGGCATCGCGGGCCCGGCCGGGGTCGCACCGAGCGTGCCGCCGCAGCCCACGGCCCCCGAGGTCCAGGACTCCACCGGCAGCGGTGCACGCGAGGCCGGGGTCAATTCGTGGGGTATGGCCGGGTACAAGGGCCCGTCGTCGACGGGGGCGCGCCCCGCCGGCACCGGATCGCGGCCCGGCTCCGAAACCCCCGGCGGCCCCGCCCGGGCACCCGCGGCGGGCTCGTACGGCGAACCCCCGTGGGACACGCCCCCCGCCCACTCCCGCCGGGCCGGCGGCTCCCGCCCCTCCGGCCCCGCCGCCGGCAAGCGGCGGACCGCCACGTTCGCCGCCGGTGTCGTGGGCGTGCTCGTGGTGATCGCCGGCGCGTTCTACCTCACCGGCGGCGGCGACAAGAACAAGGACAGCGCGACGTCGCCCTCGCCGACCGCCAGCACCAACCCGAAGCTGCCGCCCGGCGTGAAGTGCAGCGGCGACGCGTGCACCGGCAAGGACGCGGAGATCATGGGGTGCAGTGGCGACCTGGTGACCACGGCGCGGACCGCGACCGTCGGCAGCACCGTCGTCGAGGTCCGCTACAGCGAGACCTGCAAGGCCGCCTGGGGGCGTATCACCCAGGCGGCACAGGGCGACGAGGTCCAGATCAGCGCGGGCAAGGCGAAGCAGAACGGCGGCATCACCGTCGCTGGGGACACCATCGCGTACACCCCGATGGTGGCCGTGCGGAGCGCCGCCGACGCCAAGGCCTGCGCCACGCTGGCGGCCGGGCAGCAGGGCTGCACCGAGTAGACCGCCGCCGGGCCCGTCCGCGGGCCGGGCGAAAAACTCCGGCGAGGGGGAATGCCCGCCGGAATCAGGGGCAGGCGGACCGTACCCCCACGGGAGCCCGGCATGGTCGGTATCCCCCAGGCGGCCGCCTTCGTCCTCCTCTCCCGGACGGGCGGCCGCCTCCTGTGCGCCGGGGGACGGGTTGTGGGCCGGGCCACACCGACCCGGACGTCCGGGATCCCGGATGCGCGGTAGCCTGACGGCTGGTTGGATCTCTTGACGCCAAGAGATCGATCAAACGTCCGGGGCAGGGACCCCGCCCCACCGCCAGCTGTCATACGGAGAACGCCATGACCCGCACTCCCGTGAACGTCACCGTCACCGGCGCGGCCGGCCAGATCGGTTACGCCCTGCTCTTCCGCATCGCCTCCGGTCAGCTGCTCGGCGCGGACGTGCCGGTGAAGCTGCGCCTCCTGGAGATCACGCCCGCCCTGAAGGCGGCCGAGGGCACGGCCATGGAGCTGGACGACTGCGCCTTCCCGCTGCTGCAGGGCATCGACATCACGGACGACCCGAACGTCGCCTTCGACGGAACGAACGTCGGCCTGCTTGTCGGCGCCCGCCCCCGCACCAAGGGCATGGAGCGCGGCGACCTGCTGGAGGCCAACGGCGGCATCTTCAAGCCGCAGGGCCAGGCCATCAACGCCCACGCCGCGGACGACGTCAAGATCCTGGTCGTCGGCAACCCGGCCAACACCAACGCCCTGATCGCCCAGGCCGCCGCGCCGGACGTCCCCGCCGAGCGGTTCACGGCCATGACCCGCCTGGACCACAACCGCGCCCTGACCCAGCTGTCGAAGAAGACCGGCACCCCGGTCTCGGAGATCAAGAAGCTGACGATCTGGGGCAACCACTCCGCCACGCAGTACCCGGACATCTTCCACGCCACGGTGGCCGGCAAGAACGCCGCCGAGGTCGTGAACGACGAGAAGTGGCTGGCCGACGACTTCATCCCTACCGTCGCCAAGCGCGGCGCCGCCATCATCGAGGCCCGTGGCGCCTCGTCGGCCGCGTCCGCCGCCAACGCCGCCATCGACCACGTCTACAGCTGGGTCAACGGCACCGCCGACGGCGACTGGGTCTCCATGGGCATCCCGTCGGACGGCTCCTACGGTGTCCCGGAGGGCCTGATCTCCTCCTTCCCCGTCACCTGCGAGGACGGCACGTACGAGATCGTCCAGGGCCTGGAGATCAACGACTTCTCCCGCGCCCGGATCGACGCCTCCGTCAAGGAGCTCGAGGAGGAGCGCGAGGCGGTCCGCGGCCTCGGCCTCATCTGACCTGAGCCCCCTCCACGCTCGTACGCGGGCCCCGCACCGGTTCCTTCCGGTTCGGGGCCCGCGGTCTTTCCGGAGCCGTCTTTGCCCTCGGCGGGTGACGGGAGGGCCCCCGGAGGGCTTCCGGCCTGGCACGACATGTCGTCGCCGCCTCTGATTGGTGGGTCGTTTGCGGGTATTTGCCCGCATCTCCCGTGACACAGCGCACTTTCGGCCATGGATCACGCATGCATCCAGGGGGCCAGGGCAGGCGCTCTCGGTCCCTTAGTGACACGCGTGTGACACAAGGGCGCTGATCAGGAACGGAAGGCGAAGAGCGATCATGGCGGCAAGTACCGAACTTCAGGCGAGCCAAACCATCCACGCGGGAGGAAAGTGGCGCCCGGCCGTCTCCGGGGCCACGCGCGAGATCCTCGACCCCGCGGACGCCCTGCCCTTCGCCGTCGTCGCGGAGGGCGACGAGAAGGACACCGACCTCGCGGTCGCAGCGGCGCGGCACGCGTTCGACGAGGGGGAGTGGCCGCGCACCCCCGTTACCGAGCGGGCCGCGCTGCTGCGTCGCGTCGCCGACCTGCTCGTGCGGGACCGGGAGAAGCTGGGCCTGCTGGAGGCCCGGGACGCGGGCAAGACCGTCGAGGAGGGCCGCGTCGACATCGACTGTGTCGCCGACGCCTTCCGCTACTTCGCCGACCTGGTCGCCGGCGAGGCCCCCGGCCGGGTCGTGGACGCGGGCTCACCCGACATCCACAGCGTCGTCGTGCACGAGCCGGTCGGCGTGTGCGCGATGATCACGCCCTGGAACTACCCGCTGCTCCAGGCCAGCTGGAAGATCGCCCCCGCCCTGGCCGCCGGTAACACCTTCGTCGTCAAGCCGAGCGAGATCACCCCGATGACGACCATCGCGCTGATCGGCCTGCTCGCCGAGGCCGGGCTGCCCGCCGGTGTCGCCAACATCGTCACCGGGCCGGGCCACTCGGTCGGCGCCCGGCTCTCCGCGCACCCCGACGTCGACCTGGTCTCCTTCACCGGCGGCCTGGTCAGCGGCACCAAGGTCGCCGAGGCCGCCGCGCCCACCGTCAAGAAGGTCGCCCTCGAACTCGGCGGCAAGAACCCCAACGTCGTCTTCGCCGACGCCTGCGCCACCGAGGAGGGCTTCGACACCGCCGTCGACCAGGCCCTCAACGCCGCCTTCATCCACAGCGGCCAGGTCTGCTCGGCCGGTGCCCGCCTCATCGTCGAGGAGTCGGTCCGGGACCGTTTCGTCACCGAACTCGCCCGGCGCGCCGAGAAGATCCGCCTCGGCCGCGGCACCGAGGAAGGCGTCGAGTGCGGCCCGCTGGTCTCCGAGCAGCAGCGCGCCAAGGTCGAGATGTACGTCGACTCGGCCCTCAAGGAGGGCGCCGTGCTGCGCTCCGGCGGCAAGCGCCCCGAGCCGTCCCCGCAGCGCCCGGAGAACGGCTACTTCTACGAGCCGACCGTCCTCGACCACTGCCACCGCGAGATGCGCGTCGTACGGGAGGAGGTCTTCGGGCCGGTCCTCACCGTCGAGACCTTCCGTACCGAGGACGAGGCCGTCGCGCTCGCCAACGACACCGAGTACGGACTCGCGGGCGGCGTCTGGACCGCCGACGCGGGCCGCGCCCGCCGCGTGGCCGGCCGGCTGCGCCACGGCACGATCTGGATCAACGACTTCCACCCCTATCTGCCGCAGGCGGAGTGGGGCGGCTTCGGCAAGAGCGGAGTGGGCCGCGAACTCGGCCCCGCCGGACTCGCCGAGTACCGAGAGACCAAGCACGTCTACCAGAACCTCGCCCCGAAGCCGGTGCGCTGGTTCGCGGGCTGACCCCGCATTCCGTATCGGGCTGCCGACCGGCCCGGGTCGACCCCCGCACCCCCGGGCCGGCGTCCCCGTCCCCCGACGCCCGTCCACTTGACCCCCACTGGAGCAAGCACGTCATGTCCCACACCAGTCATGAGTACGACTATGTCGTGATAGGCGGCGGAACAGCAGGTTCCGTCATCGCCTCGCGTCTCACCGAGAACCCCGATGTCACCGTCGCCGTCATCGAGGGCGGTCCCAGCGACATGGACCGCGACGACGTGCTGACCCTGCGCCGCTGGATGGGCCTGCTCGGCGGCGAGCTCGACTACGACTACCCCACCACCGAACAGCCCCGCGGGAACTCCCACATCCGGCACAGCCGGGCCCGCGTCCTGGGCGGCTGCTCCTCGCACAACACCCTGATCGCCTTCAAGCCGCTGCCCGCCGACTGGGACGAGTGGGAGGCCGCCGGCGCCAAGGGCTGGGGCGCGGTGCAGATGGAGGCGTACTTCGCACGCCTGCTCAACAACATCGTCCCGGTCGACGAGAAGGACCGGAACGCCATCGCCCGCGACTTCGTCGACGCCGCACAGGAGACGCTCGGCGTCCCGCGCGTCGAGGGCTTCAACAAGAAGCCGTTCACCGAGGGCGTCGGCTTCTTCGACCTCGCCTACCACCCCGAGAACAACAAGCGGTCCTCGGCGTCGGTGGCGTATCTGCACCCGGTGATGGACGAGCGCCCCAACCTGACGATCCTGCTGGAGACCTGGGCGTACAAGCTGGAGCTCGACGGCAACCGGGCCGAGGGCGTGCACGTGCGCACCAAGGACGGCGAGGAGATCCTCGTCAAGGCCCGGGGCGAGGTCCTGCTGTGCGCCGGCGCCGTCGACTCGCCCCGGCTGCTGATGCACTCCGGCATCGGCCCCAAGGCCGACCTGGAGAAGCTCGGCATCCCCGTCACGCACGACCTGCCGGGCGTCGGCGAGAACCTGCTCGACCACCCCGAGTCGGTCATCGTCTGGGAGACGAACGGCCCCATCCCGGAGAACTCCGCGATGGACTCCGACGCGGGCCTGTTCGTGCGCCGCGACCCCGAACTGCCGCACCCCGACCTGATGTTCCACTTCTACCAGGTGCCCTTCACGGACAACCCGGAGCGACTGGGCTACCAGCGGCCCGAGTTCGGAGTCTCGATGACCCCGAACATCCCCAAGCCGAAGAGCCGCGGCCGGCTGTACCTGACCAGCGCCGACCCCGAGGTCAAGCCCGCCCTGGACTTCCGCTACTTCACCGACGAGGACGACTACGACGGCCGCACCCTCGTCGACGGCATCAGGATCGCCCGCGAGATCGCCAGGACCGAGCCCCTGGCCGGCTGGCTCAAGCGCGAGGTCTGCCCCGGTCCGGACGTCACCGGTGACGAGGAGCTCAGCGAGTACGCCCGCAAGGTCGCGCACACCGTCTACCACCCGGCCGGCACCTGCAAGATGGGCGACGCCGACGACCAGAACGCCGTCGTCGACCCCGAGCTGCGCGTCCGCGGCCTGGAGGGCATCCGCATCGCCGACGCCTCCGTGTTCCCCACCATGACCACCGTGAACCCGATGATCGGCGTGCTCATGGTCGGGGAGAAGGCCGCCGAGCTGGTCGGTGGTGGTTCCCGATGACCGCGACCCTCGAACCCCCCACGGAGCAGACCATGGACACCACACCCGTCTTCTCGGTGGAGGGCCTGTGGAAGGTGTTCGGCCCCAAAGCCGAGCGCGTCCCCGCCGACCCCGAGCTCACCGCCCTCGACCCCGCCGAGCTGCGCGCCCGCACCGGCTGCACGGCCGCAGTCCGGGACGTCAGCTTCGACGTGCGCAAGGGCGAGGTCTTCGTCGTCATGGGCCTGTCCGGCTCCGGCAAGTCCACGCTGGTGCGCTGTCTGACCCGGCTGATCGAGCCGACCGCCGGCACCATAGCCATCGACGGCGAGGACGTCCGCGCCATGGACCGCTCCCGGCTGCGCGAACTGCGCCGCCACCGCGCCGCGATGGTCTTCCAGCACTTCGGCCTGCTGCCGCACCGCACGGTCCTCGACAACGTCGCCTACGGCCTGGAGATCCAGGGCATGGGCAAGGCCGAGCGGCGTGAGCGGGCCGCCGAGGTCGTCGCCAAGGTCGGCCTGGAAGGCATGGAGCACCGCCGCCCCGGCCAGCTCTCCGGCGGCCAGCGGCAGCGCGTCGGCCTGGCCCGCGCCCTCGCCGTCGACCCCGAAGTCCTGCTGTTCGACGAGCCGTTCAGCGCGCTCGACCCGCTCATCCGGCGCGAGATGCAGGAGGAGGTGGTCCGCCTGCACCACGAGGAGGGCCGCACGATGGTCTTCATCACCCACGACCTCCAGGAAGCCCTCAAGCTGGGCGACCGCATCGCCCTGATGCGCGACGGCCGGGTCGTGCAGCTCGGCACGCCCGAGGAGATCGTGGGCGCGCCCGCCGACGACTACGTCCGCGAGTTCGTCCGGGACGTCCCGCGCGAGCAGGTCATGACCGTCCGTACGGCCATGCGCAGCCCCTCGGCGGACCAGGACGGCAGCGGACCGGCGGTCCGGCCCGACGCGACGGTCTCCGAGGCGATCGAGGCGGTCGCCCGCGCCGGCGCACCGGCCCGGGTCATGGACGACGGCCGCTGCGTGGGCGTGGTCGACTCCGACACCCTGCTCGGCGTCGTCGCCGGCACGGAGCGGCCCGCCCCGCCGGGGAACGAGCAGCCCAAGGAGGCGGTCTGATGGCGACGATCACCGCATCCCCGCCGCGCCCGGGCCTGCCCGGCCTCCTCAAGACCCCGGCCGTCCGCAAGCTGCTGCTGCTCGCCCTGGCCGCCGCGATCCTCGTGCCGCTGCTCAACGCCCGCTGGGCGAGCGGCACCTGGCCGAGCGCGCTGACCGTCGACTTCTCCGAGCCGCTCGCCGAGGCCAGCGACTGGATCATCGACAACCGTGACAGCCACCCGCTGTTCCTGTACTTCTTCGGCCACGTCAGCAACGTCGTCGTCATCGCCGTACGGGCCGTCTACCTCACCCTCCTGGCCATCGGCTGGGCGGGCGTCACGGCCCTGGGCGCGCTGGTCGCCTGGCGTGTGGCGGGCGTGAGGCTGGCGCTCGGCACGGCCGCCGCGTTCCTCGCCTGCGGGCTGCTCGGCATGTGGGTGCCGACCATGCAGACGCTCGCCCTCATGGTCGTCGCGGTCCTCGCGTCGGTCGTGGTGGGCGTGGTGCTCGGGCTCGCCGCCGGGCTGTCCGACCGGATGAACCGCGCCCTGCGCCCGGTCCTGGACACCATGCAGGTGCTGCCCGCCTTCGCCTACCTGCTGCCGGTCGTGCTGGTCTTCGGCATCGGCGTCCCGGCGGCCGTCCTGGCCACCGTCATCTACGCCGCCCCGCCCATGGCCCGGCTGACCTCGCTCGGCCTGCGCGGCGCCGACACGGAAGTGCTGGAGGCCGTCGAGTCGCTCGGCTCCACGGCACGCCAGCGCCTGCTCACCGCCCGGATCCCGCTGGCCCGCAAGGAACTCCTCCTCGGCGTCAACCAGACGATCATGATGGCGCTGTCCATGGCCGTCATCGCGGCCGTCATCGGCGCGGGCGGTCTCGGTGACCGCGTCTACCAGGCACTCGCCTCGGTCGACGTCGGTGCCGCGCTCGCCGCCGGCATCCCGATCGTGCTGCTGGCCGTCGTCCTGGACCGCGTCACGGCAGCGGCGGGAGAACGGCTCGGCGCCGATCCCGAACCCCGCAGCGGCCGCGGCTGGCTGTACGCCCTCATCGCGGTGGTCGCCGTGGCGGTCGCCGGGCGGCTCGCGGGCCGGCTCGACTGGCCCGAGGCCTGGGTCGTCGGCATCGCCGAGCCCGTCAACCGCGCCGTCGACTGGATGACCGCGCACCTGTACTCGGGCGTGCCCGTCATCGGCGGCACCGCCGACTGGGCGGGCCACTTCACCACCTGGGTCCTCGACCCGGTGCGCGACGGCCTGCAGGGGCTGCCCTGGTGGTCGGTCCTGCTGATCGTCGCCGCCCTGGCCTGGGTGATCGGCACCTGGCGCACCGCGCTCACCGCCGTCCTCGCCATGGCCGCGATCGGCGTCCTCGGCGTCTGGAAGCCGTCCCTGGACACCCTCTCCCAGGTCCTCGCCGCCGTCGCCGTCACCCTCGTCGTCGGCTTCGCCACCGGGATCGCCGCGGCCCGCAGCGACCGCCTGGAGCGGGCGCTGCGCCCCGTCCTGGACGTGTTCCAGACGATGCCGCAGTTCGTGTACCTGATCCCGGTCGTCGCCCTGTTCGGCGTCGGCCGCGCCCCGGCCGTCGCGGCCGCGATCGTCTACGCGCTGCCCGCCGTCGTCCGGATCACCACCCAGGGCCTGCGCCAGGTCGACCCGGCCGCGCTGGAGTCGTCCAGCTCGCTCGGCGCGACCAGCTGGCAGCAGCTGAGGCAGGTCCAGCTCCCGCTGGCCCGCCGGGCCCTGCTGCTCGCCGTCAACCAGGGCCTCGTCCTGGTCCTCGCCGTCGTCGTCATCGGCGGCCTGGTCGGCGGTGGCGCGCTCGGCTACGACGTCGTCTTCGGCCTCGCCCAGGGCGACCTGGCGACCGGTCTGGTGGCCGGCGCGGCGATCGTCTGCCTCGGCCTGATGCTCGACCGGGTGACCCAGCCCACCGAACGCCGCGCGACGAAGGGAGCGTGACATGCGAGTCCGTAAGACGGCCCTGGTCGCCGCTCTGAGCTCTCTGGCGCTGCTCACCGGCTGCGGTGCCGCCGACATGACCAAGCAGGCCTCGCCCTTCGCCAACGCGCAGGGGGCCAAGACCGTGACCCTGTCCGTGCAGTCCTGGGTGGGCGCCCAGGCCAACGTGGCCGTCGCCCAGTACATCCTGGAGCACGAACTGGGCTACCGCGTCGACACCGTCCAGGTCGACGAGGTGCCCGCCTGGGACGCCCTCAGCCAGGGCCGCGTCGACGCGCTCCTGGAGGACTGGGGCCACCCCGAGCAGGAGCAGCGGTACGTCAAGGACAAGAAGACGATCACCCCGGGCGGCGAACTCGGCGTCACCGGCCACATCGGCTGGTTCGTCCCGACGTACCTCGCCAAGCAGCACCCGGACATCACGAACTGGAAGAACCTCAACAAGTACTCCCACCTGTTCCGCACCCCGGAGAGCGGCAGCAAGGGCCAGCTGATGGACGGTTCGCCGTCCTACGTCACCAACGACAAGGCGCTGGTGAAGAACCTGAAGCTGGACTACCAGGTGGTGTTCGCGGGCTCCGAGGCGGCCCAGATCACGCAGATCAGGCAGTTCGCCAAGGAGAAGAAGCCCTTCCTCACCTACTGGTACACGCCCCAGTGGCTCTTCAAGAAGGTCCCCATGACCGAGGTGAAGCTGCCGCCGTACAAGGAGGGCTGCGACGCCGACCCGGAGAAGGTCGCCTGCGCCTATCCGCACACGCCGCTGCAGAAGTACCTGAACTCGGACTTCGCGAAGAACGGCGGCAAGGCCGCGGCCTTCCTGAAGAAGTTCAAGTGGACGACCGAGGACCAGAACGAGGTCTCCCTGCTGATCGCCGACAAGAAGATGACGCCGGAGGACGCCGCGAAGAAGTGGGTGGACGGCCACGAGTCCACGTGGAAGAAGTGGCTGTCCTGAGCGCCCCTACGGTCGCAGGCCGGCGGCGATCTCCCGCAGTGCGCGGGCGGCCCGCCGCTGGAGCCCCGGCCCGAAGGTGATCCGGGTGGCCCCTCGCGCGCCGAGTTCGGCGGGCGAGGGGCCACCGTCTGCGGGGGCGCCCACGTTGATCGGCCCCTGGATCCCGGCCCGCAGCAGCGGCAGCACGTCCGGCGGGGCGCCGATCGGGTAGACGCAGTCGGCGCCCGCGGCGACGTACAGCGCGGCTCGCTCTATGGCCCGGCCGGGGTCGGCGACCCCGCGGGCGAAGGTGTCCACACGGGCGTTGACGAAGAGCCGGTCACCGGCCTCGTGCCGCACCTCGGCCAGCCAGTCGGCGTGCGCGTGCGGGTCCCTGAGCACCTGGTTCCCGGAGTCCTCCAGGTTGCAGCCCACCGCCCCCACCTCCAGCAGCCGCTCCACGAGTTCCTTCGGCGCGAGACCGTACCCGCCCTCCACGTCCGCCGACACCGGCACGTCGACGGCCCGGACGATCCGGGCGACCGCCGCGAACATCTCGTCGGCCGGGACCTGCCCGTCCTCGTAGCCGAGGGAGGCGGCGACCCCGGCACTGGGCGTGGCGAGCGCCGGGAACCCGGCCTCGGCGAACACCTGGGCGCTCGCCGCGTCCCACGGCCCGGGCAGCACGAGGGGATCACCGGGTGCCCGGTGGTGGTGGAGGGCGCGGAACACGTCGGCCTTGCTCACGGCGTGTGACTCACTGGCCGGGTCCGGCCAGGCACCCCCCTGCTCCAGCTGGGGACGGTTCATTTGTACTGCCCCGGCTGGTAGTGCCCCGGCGCCATACGGCAGGTCACCCCGAACCGGTTCCAGGCGTTGATCACCGTGATCGCGGCGATCAGCTGGGCCAGCTCGGCCTCCTCGAAGTGCCTCGCGGCGTTCTCGTACACCTCGTCCGGCACGAAACCGTCCGTCAGCACCGTCACGGCCTCCGTCAGTTCCAGGGCCGCGAGCTCCTTCGCGGTGTAGAAGTGCCGCGACTCGTCCCAGGCGCCGAGCTGCACGATCCGTTCGACGCTCTCGCCCGACGCGAGGGCGTCCTTGGTGTGCATGTCGATGCAGAAGGCGCAGTGGTTGATCTGGGAGGCACGGATCTTCACCAGCTCGTACAGCTTGTGGTCCAGGCCCCGCCGGGCGGCGGTGTCCAGCCGGACCATCGCCTGGTAGACCTCGGGCGCGTGCTTGGCCCACTCCAGGCGGGCGGGCTGCTCGGGGGCGTACTCCGCGGTCGTCCTGGTCGTCCTGGTCGTGGTGTCGTCGGGATGCGTCGTCATGCCCTCGACCCTAGGGAGGAAGCAGCCCAGGAGTATGGTCCATTTCCATGGCGGAACCTCGGGCCACTTTGGGCATCGACCTGCACGTGGAGCCGACCGGTCCGGGTTTGCGGCGGGGGCTGACCGACGCCCTGCGTGAGGCGGTGCGCTCCGGCCGGCTGACCCCCGGCACCCGGCTGCCCTCCTCCCGTGCCCTCGCCGCCGACCTGGGCATCGCCCGCAACACGGTCGCCGACGCCTACGCCGACCTGGTCGCCGAGGGCTGGCTGACCGCCCGGCAGGGCTCGGGGACCCGGGTCGCCGACCGGAGGGTGGTCCCGCCGGCCGGCACGGCACCCCACTCCCGCGAGCGCACCCGCCCCGCCTACGACCTGCGCCCCGGCCGCCCCGACCTGGCGTCCTTCCCGCGCGCCCAGTGGCTCAAGGCGGCCCGCCGCGCCCTCGACGGCGCCCCCCACCACGCGCTGGACTACGGCGATGCCCGCGGCCGCCCCGAGCTGCGGGCCGCCCTCGCCGGCTACCTGTCCCGGGCCCGGGGCGTGCGCGCCGACCCCGAACGGATCGTGGTGTGCGCCGGGTTCGCGCACGGGCTGAAGCTGCTGGGCACGGTCCTGCGGGCCCGCGGAGCCCGGACGGTCGCGGTCGAGTCGTACGGCCTCGACGCGCACCGGGGACTCCTGACCGCGTCCGGCCTGCACACCACCCCGCTGCCCTTCGACCGGCGGGGCACGGATCCGGGCGGGTCTGCGGGTGCCGACGCGGTGCTGCTCACCCCTGCCCACCAGTTCCCGATGGGCGTGCCCCTGCACCGCGACCGCCGGGCGGCCGTCGTGGACTGGGCGCGGCGCACCGACGGACTGGTGCTGGAGGACGACTACGACGGCGAGTTCCGCTACGACCGGCAGCCCGTCGGCGCCCTCCAGGGCCTGGACCCCGACCGGGTCGTCTACCTGGGCACCGCCAGCAAGTCCCTCGCGCCCGGGCTGCGGCTGGCCTGGATGGTGCTGCCGCCGGATCTCGCCGGGGAGGTCGCGGCGGCGAAGGGCGGTGCCGACACCTGCGGGGCGCTGGACCAGCTGACCCTGGCCGAGTTCCTCACCTCCGGTGCCTACGACCGTCATGTGCGCGCGACCCGGCTGCGCTACCGGCGCCGCAGGGACGCCCTGGTCGCCGCCGTCGCGGCCCGGGCCCCCGAGGCCCGGGTCACCGGGATCGCGGCCGGTCTGCACGTCCTGCTGCGCCTGCTGCCCGGCACCGAGGAGGCGGTGGTCCAGGCGGCGAACTGGCGGGGTCTCGCGCTCCACGGACTCACCCGCTACAGCGACCCCGCCGCGCGGGCCGAGCCGGTCGACGCCCTGGTCGTCGGCTACGGCACACCGCCGGACCACGCGTGGTCGGGGGCGCTGGACGCGCTGTGCGCGGTACTGCCCGGATGAGCATGCGAAGGGACCACCAGGCGCGCACGCCCTGCCCCGCGAGCACGGCGGCCGCGCGGGCCGCGAGGTACCGCACCCGACCGTGGCTCCAGGACCGGTGCCCCTGGGGGAGGTGCGGCCCGCCCGGCTCACTCGCGCCACTCGGAGAGCTCCGCCGACCGCACCGCGAGCTTCCAGGCCGCCACAGCCGCGGCTCCGGGGCCGGCTCCCGACTCCGGCTTCGGCTCCCGGCCTCGGCTTCGGCTCCCGGCCCCGGCTTCGGCTCCCGACTCCGGCTTCGGCTCCCGGCCTCGGCTTCGGCTCCCGGCCCCGGCTTCCGCCCCGGCTTCGGCTCCCGGCCTCGGCTTCGGCTCCCGGCCTCGGCTTCCGCCCCGGCTCCCGGCTCCCGGCCCCGGCTTCGGATCCCGGCTCCGACTCCGGCTCCCGGCCCCGGCCCCGGCTTCGGCTCCGGTTCCGGCCCCGACTTGAGCTCTGGCCCCGGCCCTGACTTCGGCCCCGGCCCCGGCCAGGCGTCCCGGCCCCCGCCGGGCTCAGCGTGACGCGCGGGCCGGTCATCGCCGGGACTCCCCTGCCGTCGCGGCCGTCCGCCCCGGCGGGTCCTGCCGCACCATCCGGTCGGCCGTGTGCCGGTGCAGGGCCCGCATCGGGGCCGCCGTCTTCAGCAGCATCTCCTCGTACTCCGCCTCCGGATCGGAGCCGAGCACGATCGCGCCGCCCGCCCCCAGGTGCATCAGACCGCCGGCGAACACGGCCGTGCGGATCACGATGCCGAGATCCGCTCCGCCGCCGCACCCGAAGTAGCCGAGGGCGCCGGAGTACACGCCGCGGGCCTCGGTCTCCAGCGAGTCGATGATCTCCAGCGTGCGCAGCTTCGGCGCGCCGGTCATGGAACCGCCCGGGAAACAGGCCCGCACGCAGTCCACCGCGTCCGTGCCCTCCCGCAGCCTGCCCGACACGGTGGACACCAACTGGTGCACGGTTGCGTACGTCTCGGTCTCCATGAGCCGGGAGACCCGCACCGAGCCGGTCCGGCAGACCTGGCCCAGGTCATTGCGGAGCAGGTCGACGATCATCAGGTTCTCGGCCCGCGTCTTGGCGTCCGACGCGAGCGCGTCCCGCAGCCGGGCGTCCGCCTCAGGCCCGTCCCCTCGGGGCGCTGTGCCCTTGACGGGCCTGGCCTCGGCACTGCCGTCCCGGCCGATCCGCAGGAACCGCTCGGGCGAGGAACCGGCCACCTCCAGCTCCCCGAACCTCAGGAACGCCGCGTAGGGGGCCGGGTCGTCGCGGCGCAGCGTCCGGTAGAACTCGTAGGCGTCGGGCGGGGCGGGCAGCCGGGCGGCGTTCGTCAGGCAGACCTCGTAACTCGTACCGGCCCGCAACTCCCGGCGGCACGCCTCGATGTCCGCGAGGTACGTCGCCCGGTCGCGCACCAGCCACGGCTCGGTGGCGCCGGGGTCCGCCGGGGCGGGCGGCACGGGCAGGGGCGGCCGCTCGGTCGCCACGCACGTGAGGTCCGCCAGGACGCTCTCCAGCCAGTCGGCGGCCTCCCGCGCGGCCTGCGGGGTGTCCTCGGCCAGGCAGACGGCGTAGGTGAAGCCCTTGTGGTGGTCCACCGCGATCACCCGGTCGGCGAACAGCCAGGCGGCGTCCGGGGTGGGGGAGCGGTGCCGGCCCGGCGACCCGCAGTCCGCCTTCATCTCGTAGCCGAAGTAGCCGACGTAGCCCCCGGTGAAGTCGAAGGGCAGCCCGGTGGCGTCCACGCGACGGGTCGTCAGCTGCCGCTTCAGGTAGTCGAAGACACTCGCCGCGACCCGGCGCACCGGCCGTCCCGCCCGCTCGATCTCGCAGCGGCCCGTCGTGACGTCGTAGCGCACGAACTCGGACAGCGGCCCGCTGTCGTCCCCGAGGAACGAGAACCGGGAGCGGCCCGGCTCGACCAGCGAGCTGTCCAGCCAGAACGCCCGGGCGGACCCCGCGTACCGCCGGCTGAAGACCGCCTCGGTGTCGACGGCACCGGGGATACGGCGGGTGTGCAGGCGGTAGCCGGCCCGGCCGGGACGCCGGGGGCGGGGGATGACGGCAGCGGGTGCGCCGGCCGAGGGAGCGGCATCGGGACCGGCCGAGGGAGCGGTGGAGGACCGGCGGTCCCGCGCCGTTCCCGGCACCCCCGCGTCGCACACCGGCACCGCGGGCCGGCGCCGGACCCCCTCGTGCGACGGCACCGCCGTGTTCTTCGCGCGTAGCTTGCCGGCCCGTTCGGCCGTCAGGTTGCGGAAGTTCACGAGTATGCGGTGCCCGTACTCCGTGAGGACCGACTCGGGATGGAACTGCACGCCCCACAGCGGCCGGCTGCGGTGCCGGAGTCCCATCAGGACACCGTCCTCCGCCCACGCCGTGGCCTCCAGCGACTCGGGCAACGGCTCGCGCACGGCCAGGGAGTGGTACCGGACGGCGGTGAAGTGCTGCGGCAGGCCCCGGAACAGGTCCCGTTCGTCGTGCCGGACCGTGGACAGATGCCCGTGCCGCGGCTGCGGAGCGGGCCCCACCGGAGCGGACTCCCCGAGCGCGATGCCCTGATGCCCCAGGCACACGCCGAGCACGGGGACGGGGGAGGTCGCCAGCAGCCGCGCCCCGACGCCGAAGCCACGCGGGTCGGCCGGATGGCCGGGGCCGGGAGACACCACGAGGTTGTCGAACGCCCGGGGATCTGGAAGACCGTCGACGGGCACGTCGTTGCGGACGACGACCGGCTCCTCGCCGTTGACCTCGGCGATCAGCTGGAACAGGTTGTACGTGTACGAGTCGTCATTGTCGATGAGCAGGGTCTTCACCCGCCGACCTCCCTCTGTTCATTCGCGGGCCCAGGCATAACAGCGGCGTGCGAAACAGTGCGTTGAGGTCACCGCGACAGGGAAGCACCGTCGGATTGAACGGCAGCCCGGCCGGATAAACCGCGCTCATATTCACGGACCACGGTTTCCCTTTCGACGGCGGAGCCGGCGGTGCCTGGGCCAGGGGCCGCGGGTCGAACCAGGCCCGGGCGCCCGGTGCCACGCGACAGGCCACGGTGACCGTGACGGAATTACTGGTCACGCCGTCCTGTACGGAAAGCGCTCCCTGCGCGTTCACGATTCAACAAACAATGTTCCGGCGGTCCGGAAGGCCGCAGACTTTCGGCGGCGGGAAAACCTTTCGGTCACTTCCGCGCGACCGCCCTCTCCTGCCTCCACCGGTGCCTCCCCGAAACCGCGATCAACGCCGGCGCCCGGTCGCAGCCGTCAACAGCGCGGTGATCGCCCGCAGCACCGTCGCCGTACCGCATCAGACCACCGCACCAAGGGCGCACACCCTTTCAAAGATCACAAATCCGCGGCAGGGGAGGGGCTGTGGGCGGGGGGCCGTGTACGGCAGCTCACACCGCTCTCTAGGCTGGCCGTCTGTCAGCGCACGACAGGCGGAACACGGGGGAGACACGGACATGGCGGAAACACGACGACGGCTGCGCTCGAGCACGGTGGTGCTGGGCGGCATGGGTGTCCTCGCGGCGGCCCTGTCCGCGTGCGGATCCGACCCCGACCGCCGCTGCGTGGACCGGGACAGCTACGACTACATCAACGGCTACAAGATCGTCGCCGACAGGAAGTGCGCGTCCGGCACCTCCTCCTCGGGCAGGAACCGCACGTCGACCGGCACGACCGCGGTCACGGACGCCGACTGGTACTACGACGCCGACGTCAGCGGCGGCTACGCCGAAGACGGCACCTTCAGCCGCAGCGAGGCCGTCGACCGGGGCGGCTTCGGCTGCTCGGGATCCGGCAGCGGCGGCGGCTGACGGGCCGTACGAGATGGAACGCCGCACCATCGAGCCACGCCCCGGCTGGCAGCAGACCGTCGAGGAACAGGGCCTGATCTACCCCCTCACCCGCTACCCCGACGGCTCCCTGCGCCCCTACTGGGACGAGAGCGCGTACTACGTCTTCACCCTCCCGGAGATCGAGGCCCTGGAGGAGGTGGTCGAGGACCTCCACCGCATGTGCCTGGCGGCGGCCGAGCACATCGTCGCCGAGGACCGTTTCGCGGACCTGGGCATCACCGACCCCCGCCTGGCCCGCACGGTCGCCGAGTCCTGGCACCGCCGAGCCGAACTCCCCTCGGTCTACGGCCGTTTCGACCTCCGCTACGACGGCACCGGTCCGGCCAGGCTCCTGGAGTACAACGCCGACACCCCCACCTCGCTGGTCGAGGCGGCGTCCCCCCAGTGGTTCTGGATGGAGGAGCGCTTCCCCGGCGCGGACCAGTGGAACTCCCTCCACGAGCGTCTGATCGACGCCTGGCGGAAACAGGCCGCCCTGCTTCCCCCCGGCAGCCCCCTGTACTTCGCGTACTCCTCCGCCGACGAACTCGGCGAGGACCTGATGACGGTCGCCTACCTCAAGGAGACCGCCGAGCAGGCCGGGCTGACCACCGACTGGATCTCCATGGAGGAGATCGGCTGGGACCGCCTCTCCGGCCGCTTCGTCGACCAGCGCCTGCGCTTCATCCGCAGCATCTTCAAGCTCTACCCGTGGGAGTGGCTCACCACCGACCGCTTCGCCGAGCACGTCCTGCGGACCCTGGACAACGGCGGCGGCACCGGCTCCACCCTCTGGATCGAGCCGGCCTGGAAGATGCTCCTCAGCAACAAGGCCCTGCTCGCGATCCTCTGGGAGCTGTACCCGGGCCACCCGAACCTCCTCCCGGCCTACCTGGACGGCCCCCGAGACCTGCCGGGCTGGGTCGCCAAGCCCCTCCTGGGCCGGGAGGGCGCGGGCGTCACGATCCACGAGCCCGGATCCCCTCCCCACCTCCGCGACGAACCGTGCGTCTACCAGCAGTTGGCCCCCCTGCCCGACTTCGACGGCAACCGAGTGGTGCTCGGCGCGTGGGTGGTGGAGAACGAGTCGGCGGGCCTGGGCATCCGCGAGTCGTCGGGCCTGATCACGGACGAGTACGCCCGCTTCCTGCCGCACGTGATCCTCTGAGCGGGGCGCGGGGCCTCGCCCTCCAGGAGCGCGGGGGCCTGCGCGATCAACCACGGCGCACTCGCACCCGGCGACGCGGAGCAACCCGGCAGACGCTCCCTCGGCCCAGCCGGTAGGCTGACCACGGGCCGTGACTGGCGCGCTGGGATGGACGAACCATCGGGGAGCGGCCCAGCCGAACAGGGTCGTGCGCCTGGGCCGTACCGTGAACGCTGAACGCAACGTCCGGAGGTCCCCCATGCCAGCCGAGCCCCTCTCCACCGCTTCCACCGCCTACCGCGCCGCCCTCGACGTCATCCGAGCCGTCGAGCCGCGCGTCGCCGACGCCATCGGCCAGGAAGTCGCCGACCAGCGCGAGATGCTCAAGCTGATCGCCTCCGAGAACTACGCCTCTCCGGCCACGCTGCTGGCGATGGGCAACTGGTTCAGCGACAAGTACGCCGAGGGCACCATCGGCCGCCGCTTCTACGCGGGCTGCCGCAACGTCGACACCGTCGAGTCCCTCGCCGCCGAGCACGCCAAGGAGCTCTTCGGCGCCCGCCACGCCTACGTCCAGCCGCACTCCGGCATCGACGCCAACCTCGTCGCCTTCTGGTCGGTCCTCGCCGACCGCGTCGAGGTGCCCTTCCTGGAGAAGGCCGGCGCCCGCCAGGTCAACGACCTGTCCGAGGCCGACTGGGCCGAACTCCGCCAGGCCTTCGGCAACCAGCGCATGCTCGGCATGTCCCTGGACGCCGGCGGCCACCTCACCCATGGCTTCCGCCCGAACATCTCCGGCAAGATGTTCGACCAGCGCTCCTACGGCACCGACCCCGCCACCGGCCTCATCGACTACGAGGCACTGCGCACCTCGGCCCGCGAGTTCAAGCCGCTGATCATCGTCGCGGGCTACTCGGCCTACCCGCGTCTGGTGAACTTCCGGATCATGCGCGAGATCGCCGACGAGGTCGGCGCGACGCTCATGGTCGACATGGCGCACTTCGCCGGCCTGGTCGCGGGCAAGGTCCTCACCGGCGACTTCGACCCGGTCCCGCACGCCCAGATCGTGACGACGACCACCCACAAGTCGCTGCGCGGCCCCCGCGGCGGCATGGTCCTGTGCGACGACTCGCTCAAGGACCAGGTCGACCGCGGCTGCCCGATGGTCCTCGGCGGCCCGCTCCCGCACGTCATGGCCGCCAAGGCCGTCGCCTTCGCGGAGGCCCGCCAGGAGTCCTTCCGCGACTACGCCCAGCGCATCGTCGACAACTCCCGCGCCTTGGCCGAGGGCCTGATGCGCCGCGGCGCGACCCTGGTGACGGGCGGTACGGACAACCACCTGAACCTGATCGACGTCGCCTCCTCCTACGGCCTCACCGGCCGCCAGGCCGAGGCCGCCCTGCTCGAGTCGGGCATCGTCACCAACCGCAACGCGATCCCCGCCGACCCGAACGGCGCCTGGTACACCTCCGGCATCCGCATCGGCACCCCCGCCCTGACCACCCGCGGTCTCGGCACGGCGGAGATGGACGAGGTGGCCGGCCTGATCGACCGCGTCCTCACCACCACGGAGCCGGGCACCACCAAGTCGGGCGCCCCCTCCAAGGCGGCCCACGTCCTCGACGCGAAGATCGCCGACGAGATCGGCCACCGGGCCACGGACCTCGTGGCGGGCTTCCCGCTGTACCCGGACATCGACCTCGGCTGAAGCGCCCCAGGGGCGTGGGGAGCTGTGCGACCAGCCACGACGGGTCCGCGGTTCCCCACCCGCCGAAACCACTCACGGCCCTCTGAGACAATAGTGAACATGGCCTCTGACCGACCCCGCGTGCTCTCCGGCATCCAGCCCACCGCCGGCTCGTTCCACCTCGGCAACTACCTCGGCGCCGTCCGTCAGTGGGTGGCCCTCCAGGAGACCCACGACGCGTTCTACATGGTCGTCGACCTGCACGCGATCACCGTCCCGCAGGACCCGAAGGACCTGCGTGCCAACACCCGTCTGGCCGTCGCCCAGCTGCTGGCCGCGGGTCTTGACCCGGACCGCTGCACGCTCTTCGTCCAGAGCCACGTCCCCGAGCACGCCCAGCTTGCCTGGGTCATGAACTGCCTCACCGGCTTCGGCGAGGCCGGCCGGATGACCCAGTTCAAGGACAAGTCCGCCAAGCAGGGCGCCGAGCGCGCGTCGGTCGGCCTGTTCACGTACCCGATCCTGCAGGTCGCGGACATCCTGCTCTACCAGGCGAACGAGGTCCCGGTCGGCGAGGACCAGCGCCAGCACATCGAGCTCACCCGCGACCTCGCCGAGCGCTTCAACGGCCGCTTCGGCCCGACCTTCACCGTCCCGAAGCCGTACATCCTCAAGGAGACGGCGAAGATCTACGACCTGCAGGACCCGTCGATCAAGATGAGCAAGTCGGCCTCCGCCCCGAAGGGCCTCATCAACCTCCTCGACGAGCCGAAGACCACCGGCAAGAAGGTCAAGAGCGCCGTCACCGACACGGACACGGTGATCCGCTACGACGTGGCGGAGAAGCCCGGGATCAGCAACCTCCTCACCATCTACTCCACCCTCACCGGGACCGGCATCGCCGAGCTGGAGGAGAAGTACGAGGGCAAGGGCTACGGCGCGCTCAAGACCGACCTCGCCGAGGTCATGATCGACTTCGTTACGCCGTTCCGGGAGCGCACCCAGCAGTACCTGGACGACCCCGAGACGCTCGACTCGATCCTGGCCAAGGGCGCCGAGAAGGCCCGCGCGGTCGCCGCGGAGACCCTCGCGCAGGCCTACGACAAGGTCGGCTTCCTGCCCGCCAAGCACTGAGCCGAGCACTGAATCCGCTCCCGCGCACAGCCGTACCCCCGAACAGCGCTGTACATCACTCCGGTTGCGCCTGCCCGTAACCCCGCTGTGGCCGTACAGTCGATAACCGGGTGGTCGTATCAGCGGCCACTCCCGCTCGATCCGGCAGGGACTCGCTCCGGCAGGACGGGTCTCACCAACTGAAACGACAGGAGACGACGTGGGGACCGTAACGATCGGTGTCTCGATCGCGGTCCCGGAGCCTCACGGCAGCCGGCTTCAGCAGCTGCGCGCGGGCTTCGGCGACGCCGCCGCTCACGGCATCCCGACGCACGTCACCCTGCTGCCGCCCACGGAGATCGACGAGGCGTCCCTGCCGGCCGTCGAGGCGCATCTGGCCGAGGTCGCCGCGGCCGGCCGCCCGTTCCCCATGCGGCTCTGCGGCACCGGCACCTTCCGGCCCCTGTCGCCGGTGGTGTTCGTCCGTGTCGTGGCGGGCGCCGAGTCCTGTACGCGACTCCAGGAGCAGGTCCGCGACCCCGCCGGGCCGGCCGCACGCGAACTGCAGTTCCCGTACCACCCGCACGTCACCGTGGCCCACGGCATCGACGAGGCGGCGATGGACCGCGCCTTCGAGGAACTCGCCGACTACGCGGCCGAGTGGCCCTGCACCGGCTTCGCCCTCTACGAGCAGGGCACCGACGGCGTCTGGCGCCAGCTCCGCGAGTTCCCCTTCGGCGGCTCGGTGGTCCCTCCGCAGACCGGCCGCGTGGAACGCGGCTCGGTCCCCATGCGCTGATCCGCCGTCCGGATCAGACCGGCAGCCGCCGGAACACCCCGCGCGGCAGGTGCCGCAGCGCCGCCATCACCACGCGCAGCGTGCCCGGCACCCACACCGTCTCCGAGCGGCGCCGCAGCCCCAGCTCCACGGCCGTCGCAACCGCCTCGGGCGTGGTCGCCAGCGGCGCCTCGGGCAGTCCGGCGGTCATCCGCGTCCGGACGAAGCCGGGGCGTACGACCATGACGTGCACGCCCGTGCCGTGCAGCGCGTCGCCCAGGCCCTGCGCGAAGGCGTCCAGGCCGGCCTTGCTGGAGCCGTAGATGAAGTTCGCCCGGCGGGCCCGCTCGCCCGCGACGGAGGACATCACGACCAGCGATCCGTGCCCCTGGGACTGGAGCGAGCGGGCGCACACCAGGCCCGCCGAGACCGCGCCGGTGTAGTTGGTCTGCGCGACCCGCACCGCCGCCTCCGGCTCCCGCTCGTCGCGGGCCTGGTCGCCCAGGAGCCCGAAGGCGAGCAGCACCATGTCGATGTCGCCCTCGGTGAAGATCTTCCCGAGCACGGCCTCGTGCGAGGCCGGGTCGAGCGCGTCGAAGGCGACGGTGTGCACCTCGGCCCCGAGCCCGCGCAGCTGCGAGGCGGCCTCCTCCAGGGCCGTAGAGGGGCGGCCCGCCAGCCAGACCGTACGGGTGCGGCGGGCGATCAGCCGGCGGGCGGTGGCCAGCGCGATCTCGGACGTACCGCCGAGGACGAGCAGGGACTGGGGGAGGCCGAAGGCGTCCTTCATGACAGCTCCTAGGGATCGCTCAGAGATGGAGGCGGCGGGCCAGGTCGGACACGAACACCCCGTGCGGGTCCAGTTCGGCGCGCAGGGCGCGGAAGTCGTCGAGGTGCGGGTACATGGCCGCGAGCAGCTCCGGGCGCAGCCGGGCGTCCTTGGCGAGGTAGACGCGGCCGCCGGCGGCGGCGACCTCCTCGTCGAGTTCGTCGAGGAAGGCGCCCAGGCCGGGCAGGCCGGCCGGGATGTCCAGCGCCAGCGTCCAGCCCGGCACCGGGAAGGACAGCCAGCCCGGGTCGGACTCCCCGAAGCGCTTGAGGACGGCGAGGAAGGACGGGCAGCGGCGTTCGGAGATGCGGCGCACGACGCGTCGCAGGGCGTCCTCCCGGCCGTAGCCGACGACGAACTGGTACTGCACGAAGCCGCCCCGGCCGTAGACGCGGTTCCAGTGGGGCACCCCGTCCAGGGGGTGGAAGAACGGGGAGATCCGCTGGAGCCGGCCGGTCCGCGCGCGGGGGGCCTTGCGGTACCAGAGCTCGTTGAACAGGCCCACGGTGGTCCGGCTGAGCAGGCCCTCGGGGAGGACGGCGGGGGCGGACGGGAGGCGGGAGGTGCGGAACGCCAGCGGGGCCCGGCGCAGGCGGGCGGGGAGAGCGTCCAGGGGGGCGTGGTCGCCGCGGGTGAGGACCGCGCGGCCGGTGGCGGCGCCGCGGGCCAGCAGGTCGATCCAGGCCACCGAGTAGCGGTAGCGGTGGTCGGTGGCGGCCAGCCGGGCCATCAGGTCGTCGAGGTCCGTCGCGCGTTCGGTGTCGACCGACATCAGCGAGGTCTCGACCGGCTGGAGCCGGATCGTCGCGGTGAGGATCACCCCGGTCAGGCCCATCCCGCCCGCGGTGGCGTCGAACAGCGGCGTGCCGGGGATCACCGTGCGGATCTCGCCGTCCGCGGTGAGCAGTTCGAAGGCGAGCACGTGCCGCGCGAAGGACCCCGAGACGTGGTGGTTCTTGCCGTGGATGTCGGCGCCGATCGCCCCGCCGACGGTGACGTAGCGCGTGCCGGGGGTGACCGGCACGAACCAGCCGAGCGGCAGCAGCACCTCCATCAGCCGGTGCAGGGAGACGCCCGCGTCGCACAGCACGGTGCCGCCGTCGGCGTCGATGGCGTGGACGCGGTCCAGGCCCGTCATGTCGAGCACGGCGCCGCCCGCGTTCTGCGCCGCGTCCCCGTACGCCCGTCCCAGCCCCCGGGGGATCCCGCCGCGCGCCCCGCACTCCCGGACGGCTGCCGCGGCCTCCTCGTACGTCCGCGGGCGGATCAGGCGGGCGGCCGTGGGGGCGGTGCGGCCCCAGCCGGTGACGGTGGTGTGGTCCAGGCCCATGTCGTCCGGGGCGGAATCCGGGGCGGAATCGGGGACGGAATCGGTGTCGGCAGACATGTCGGTGACCGTATCGCCCTAGTGTGAGCGATCAGTTCGGGAACATGGCATCCCTCCCCGAAATGGGTGATTAATGGGATGTCGCTCAATATTGCCGGAGTTCAGGCGAGTCGGGCGTGAACAGTGAGTCCACATGGACGACCTCGACGACCTGCACGACATGGACCACCGGATCGTTTCGGCGCTCAGGGCGTGCGGCACCGACCCGCGCGTGGCCGGCGCCGCGCGTGCCCTGTCCTGGGCGGGCGAGCACGCGGCGCTGTGGCTGGCGGCTGGGCTCGTCGGAGCCGCCGTCGACGGCAGGCGGCGCGGCGCCTGGCTGCGCGGCACCGCCCTCACCGCCGGGGCGCACCTCGTCAGCATGGGGGTGAAACGGGTCGTGCGCCGCCCGCGCCCCGCGCACATCGAACCCCTGGTGCGCACCGCCGGCCGGCACTCCTTCCCCAGCTCGCACGCCGCCTCCGCCGCGGCCGCCGCCGTCGCCTTCGGCGCCCTCGGGGCCCGCGCGGTGCCGCCGCTCGCCGCCGCCGTGTGCGTCTCGCGCCTCGTGGCCGGCGTCCACTACCCCTCCGACGTCGCCGCCGGCGCGGCCCTCGGAGCCCTCACGGCCCGGCTCGGCGCCCGCTGGATGCGGGGAGGCGCCCACCATGACTGAGACGGCCGTCCTGCGGCAGCGCACCCCTCAGGAGCGGCCTGCACCGCCCCGCAAGGGCGGTCTCCTGGCCGGTCTCCTCAGGACCGCCCGCCCCCGGCAGTGGGTCAAGAACGTCCTCGTGGTCGCAGCCCCCGCCGCGGCGGGCGAGCTCTTCTCCCGGCACGCCCTGATCCAACTCGCCCTGGTCTTCGCCCTCTTCACCGCCTGCGCCGCCGCCGTCTACCTCGTCAACGACGCCCGCGACGCCGACGCCGACCGCGCCCACCCCGTCAAACGGCACCGCCCGGTCGCCGCCGGGCAGGTCCCGGTGCCCGTCGCCTACGCAGTCGGCGGCTGCCTCGGCCTGCTCGCGCCCGTCGCCGCGGCCTGGCTGTGCGGCCCGGCCGTCGCCGCCCTGCTGACCGCGTACCTCGGCATGCAACTGGCCTACTGCATCAGCCTCAAGCACGTCCTGGTCGTCGATCTCGCCGTCGTCACCACCGGGTTCCTGATGCGGGCCATGATCGGCGGACTCGCCCTCAACATCCCGCTGTCGCGCTGGTTCCTGATCACGACCGGGTTCGGCGCGCTGTTCATGGTCTCGGCCAAGCGCTACTCCGAAGCCGTCCAGATGGCCGGTAAGGCGGGCGCCACACGCGCGTTGCTCACCGAGTACACCACCGGCTACCTCCGCTTCGTCTGGCAGCTCGCGGCCGGAGTCGCCGTCCTCGGCTACTGCCTGTGGGCCATGGAGGAGGGCGGCGTCCCGCACACCAGCGTGCTGCCCTGGCGGCAACTGTCCATGGTCGCCTTCATCCTGGCGATCCTGAGGTACGCCGTCTTCGCCGACCGCGGCACCGCCGGCGAACCCGAGGACGTCGTCCTGCGCGACCGGGCCCTCGCCCTCATCGGCGTGGCCTGGGTGGCGATGTACGGCCTGGCGGTGGCCAACTGGTGACCACGCGCGCGTGGCCGGGCCTCACCGCCCCGGGCCGCCGGGAGCTCCTGGGTTTCGCCACCGTAGGTCTCCTCGCCTACGCCGTCGACCTCGCCCTCTTCACGTACCTGCGCGGCCCCGCCGGACTCGGCCCGCTCGGCGCCAAGGCCCTGTCCTTCGTGGCCGCCTGCTCGGTCGCCTACGCGGGCAACGCCCTCGGCACCTACCGGACCACCCGGGTCCGGGGCCTGCGCCCGTACGCCGCCTTCTTCGCGGTGAACCTCGCCGGTGCCGCCGTCCAGCTGCTCTGCCTCGCCGTCAGCCACTACGGCCTCGGACTCACCTCGCAGCGCGCGGACACCGTATCCGGCGCGGTCATCGGCATGGTGCTGGCCACAGCCTTGCGGTTCTGGGGTACCCGTACATGGGTGTTCCGGGCGGAGGGCAGAGTCGGATCATGGACTGGCTGAAAAAGCTCCCGGTGGTCGGGCCGTGGACGGAGCGGCTGATGATCACGCACGCGTGGCGGTCGTACGAGCGGCTGGACCGCGTGAAGTGGACGCGGCTGGCCGCCGCGATGACCTTCACGAGCTTCGTCGCGCTGTTCCCGCTGCTGACGGTGTCCGCCACCATCGCCGCCGCCACGCTCAGCACGGAGCAGCAGGACCAGCTGCAGGACAAGCTCGCCGAGCAGGTGCCCGGCATCTCCGACCAGCTGGACATCGCCGGCCTGGTGGACAACGCCGGCACGATCGGCCTCATCGCGGGCGCCCTGCTGCTGTTCACCGGCATCAACTGGGCCGGCTCGATGCGCGAGTGCCTGCGCGCGGTGTGGGAACTGCCCGACGACGAGGAGAACCCGGCCCTGCGCTACGCCAAGGACGCGGGTGTCCTGATCGGCCTCGGCGGCGCGCTCCTCGTCACCATCGCCGCCTCCGCCGTCGCCTCCGCGATGATCGGCTGGATCACCCGGCAGCTGGGCATCGACGAGGGCGGCTGGAGCGGCGCCCTGCTGCACGCCGCCGCGTTCCTGATCGCCGTACTCACCGACTTCCTGCTCCTGCTCTACGTCCTGACCCTGCTGCCCGGCGTCGAGCCCACGCGCCACCGCCTGTTCGTGGCGGCGCTGACCGGCGCGGTCGGCTTCGAACTGCTGAAGTTGCTGCTCAGCGGCTATCTGCAGGGCGTGGCCGCGAAGAGCATGTACGGCGCGTTCGGAGTGCCCGTCGCGCTGCTGCTGTGGATCAACTTCACCTCGAAGCTGGTGCTGTTCTGCGCCTCCTGGACGGCGACGCAGAGCAAGGAGGACGAAGTCCCGGAGCTCACGGGCGAGTCCGGCGGTGCATCAGATCCGGCAGCGGCCAACGGCGGTTGACCAGGAACGCGCCGCCCGCGAGCAGCACCAGCACCCCGCCCGTGATGCCGAGCGCGGTACCGATGCCGCTGGAACCGTCCGCGGCCGGGGCGCTGGCCACCGGCTTCGAACCGGTCCCTGCCGTGCCGCTGCCGCCGTCCCCGGAGCCGCCGGCCTCGCCGGAGGGGTTCGCGCCGGGCTGGGCACCGGCCCGCGCGGCGCCCTTCGGCGGCACCAGCTCGCCCACCGGCTGCACCTTCCCGGCCGCCTGGAAGCCCCAGTCGAACAGCCGGGCCGTCTCCTTGTAGACCTCGTTGTGCGCGTCCTTCTCCGGGTTCATCACCGTGACGAGCAGTACCTTGCCGTTCCGCTCGGCGACACCGGTGAAGGTGGCTCCCGCGTTGGTGGTGTTGCCGTTCTTGACACCGGCGATGCCCTGGTAGACGGGCACGTCCAAGTCGCCGGCCAGCAGCCGGTTGGTGTTCTGGATCTCGAAGGGCTTACGGACCGTCTTGCCCTTCTTGTTCTTCTTCGTCTCGCCGGGGAACTTCGCGGTGACCGTCGAGCAGTACTCCCGGAAGTCCTTCTTCTGCAGCCCCGAGCGGGCGATCAGTGTCAGGTCGTACGCGGAGGAGACCTGCCCCTCGGCGTCGTAGCCGTCCGGGCTGACCACGTGCGTGTCGAGGGCCTGGAGCTCCTCGGCGTGCTCGTTCATCTCCGCCACGGTGTTCTCGACGCCCTTGTTCATGGCGGACAGCACGCGCACGGCGTCGTTGCCGGAGCGCAGGAAGACGCCCAGCCACAGGTCGTGGACCGTGTACGTCTCCTCCTCCTTTATCCCGACCATGCTGGAGCCCGGGCCGATGCCCGCCAGGTCGGAGGGGACGACCTTGTGCTTGGTGTCCCTCGGGAACTTCGGCAGCAGCGTGTCCGCGAACAGCATCTTCAGCGTGCTCGCCGGGGCGAGGCGCCAGTGCGCGTTGTGCGCGGCCAGCACATCACCGGACTCGGCGTCGGCGATGATCCAGGAGCGGGCGCTCACGTCCTTCGGCAGCACCGGCACGCCGCTCGCCAGGTTCACCTGCGTCCCCGGCTGCCCGAGCCGGGCACCGCCCACGCTCGACATCGAGGCCGGGGGAGTGGCCGAGGGGCTCGCCGACGGGCTGCCCGAGGGGCTCGGGGCGGCGAGGGCGGCGGGCGCGGCCAGGGCGAGGGACGACAGGACGGCGGAGGTGACCAGCAGGGATCGCCTGGCGGTCTTCTTCGGAGCGGGCACGGTCGGAAACGTACATGCCCTACGAGGGGAAGTCCCGCCCGCGCACCCACCCCGGGAACAGAACCGGACAGGCTCTGGCGATACTGGTCTCATGCCGTGCTCATCCGGGGGACACCCCCGGGACCCCCGGCCGGCCCCGGGAGCCCGGCATTGCGATGAAAGGTCTGATTCTGTGAAGCTCAGCCGCCCCGTCTCCTGGTTCCTGCTCGCCTTCGGGGTGTGGAGCTGGGTCATCTGGATCACTTTCGTCAAGAACCTGGTCAAGGACAGCAGCGGGCTCGCGTTCGACGACGGTCGTCCCACGGCGTACTTCTGGGTGCACCTGGTGCTCGCCGTCGTCTCCTTCGTATTGGGGACGGCCGTCGGGGCCATCGGGTTGCGTGGTCTGCGCGCACTGCGCCGGACGTCATAACGGCAATCGGGAGACACGACACCGTGGCCATCGTCTTCGTGCTCGTCGCACTGCTGGTTCTGGCCGTCATCGTGACGGCCAACTGGTACGTGTGGCGCCGCCTGTTCCGCGACACGACCCGCGGTCCGGGCCTGACCCGCCGTGCGGGCGCGGTCCTGATCGCCGGCGGCTGGATCCTCGCGATCACGGCCCTGGTCGCCGAGCGCGCGGGCGCCCCCTTCTGGCTCCAGCAGGTCCTCGCCTGGCCGGGCTTCCTGTGGCTGGCCCTGTCGATGTACCTGTTCCTGGCGGTACTGGCGGGGGAGGTCGTACGGCCCCTGCTGCGGTGGTTCCTGGAGCGGCGGGCGAGGAAGACGACGGGCCCGCGGCCCGACGCCCCCGGCGCGACAGCCGACCCGCACGAGAACGGCGGTGACGGCGGTACGGGCGCGCCCGCCCCCCTCGCGACGGCCTCCTCTCCGTCCGCCCCTCACCCGCAGGCCGACCTCGAAAGCTCGTCCCAGCCGCTGCCCACCGACGCTTCCGGGGGCTCTCCCCAGTCGCTGTCCGGTGCCGTTTCCGGGGGCTCACCCCAGTCGCTGTCCGGTGCCGCTTCCGGGGGCTCACCCCAGTCGCTGTCCGGTGCCGCTCCCGAGGGCTCGTCCCAGCCGCTGCCCACCGACGCTTCCGAGGGCTCACCCCAGTCGCTCGACGCTCCCGCCCCCTCCGGGCCCTCCCGGCGCCTCTTCGTCTCCCGCGTCGTCGCCGGGGCCGCCGCGGCCGCTGCCGCCGGGACCGTCGGGTACGGGACGTACGGCGTGCTGCGGGGACCCCAGGTGAAGCGGGTCACCGTGCCGCTGACCAAGCTGCCGCGCGCCGCGCACGGGTACCGGATCGCCGTGGTCAGCGATGTGCACCTCGGCCCGGTCCTCGGCCGCGGCTTCGCGCAGAAGGTCGTCGACACGATCAACGCGACCCAGCCCGACCTGATCGCGGTCGTCGGCGACCTGGTCGACGGCAGCGTGAAGGACCTCGGCCCCGCGGCCGCCCCGCTCGCCCAGCTGAGGGCCCGTCACGGGTCCTACTTCGTGACCGGCAACCACGAGTACTTCTCCGGCGCCGAGCAGTGGATCGAGGAGGTCCGGCGCCTCGGCCTCACCCCCCTGGAGAACGCCCGCAGGGAGCTGCCGCACTTCGACCTGGCCGGAGTCAACGACGTCTCCGGCGAGAACGAGGGCCAGGGCCCCGACTATGCCCGGGCCCTCGGCGACCGGGACGCCGCCCGGGCCTGCGTGCTGCTCGCCCACCAGCCGGTCCAGATCCACGACGCCGTCGAGCACGGCGTCGACCTGCAGTTGTCCGGCCACACCCACGGCGGCCAGCTCTGGCCCGGCCACCTCGTCGCCGCCGGCGCCAACCCCACCCTCGCCGGCCTGGAGCGCTACGGCGACACCCAGCTCTACGTCTCGCGCGGCGCCGGCGCCTGGGGCCCGCCCACCCGCGTGGGCGCGCCGTCGGACATCACCCTGATCGAGCTGGCGTCGAAGCAGGCCTGAGCGTTCGGTGTCCTAGGAGTCGGTGCGGCGCGCGGCCGGGTCGGGGATCGCCCGCGTCATTCCCGGCAGGAAGTCCGTGAACAACTCGTGCACCTCGCGCACCAGCGGCCGCAGCACCCGGAAGCGGGCCAGGGCGACGCCCCGCGCGGTGATCCGGGCGCCGCGCTCGGCCAGCCGGTAGCTGCGCTCCCGTCCCTCGGTCCGGTCGAAGATCCAGTACAGGACGAGCCCCATCTGGGACAGCCACATCAACTCGGGCAGGATGTCCCGCAGTTCCTCGGGCACCTTGCTCTTCGTCGCCCCGGCCAGCACCTCCCGGTGGACGCTGATGGCCTCCAGACGCGCGTGCTCCGACTCCGGTGAGAAGGGGCTGAGCGGGCTGTCCGGGTCGGCGGCGTTCTTGAAGAACTGCACCGCGAACTCGTGGTAGGGCGCGGCGATGTCCAGCCATGCCCGCAGCACGCCCGCGAGCCGGGCCTCCAGATCGCTCTCCCGGTCCAGGATCTCCCGGACCGCCACCTGGTGCTCGGCGGCGATCCGGTCGTAGAAGCCCTGGATCAGGTGCTCCTTGCCCGCGAAGTAGTAGTACGCGTTCCCGACGGAGACACCGGCCTCCGTGGCGATGGCCCGCATCGTCGTCTTGTCGTAGCCGCGCTCCTGGAACAGCCGCATGGCCGTCTCCAGGATCAGGGCGCGGGTCTGCTCGGACTTGCTGAGGTGGGCGCCCTCGTCGGGGCCGTCGTTCTTCGCGGGCACGGTAGGAGAGCCTAACGCCAGGGCCGGGGCCGTTACCGGGGGCCGCTGCCGGGGGCGCAGGTGCCGTCGGCGCAGCCCGGCGCGGTGTAGGTCCAGCCGCCGACCGGGTCGTACGACCACCCGTCCGCCCGCCGGTAGACCCGTCCGCCCCGCCTTCCCCCACCCTGCTGCTGCCCCCGGTGCCACTGCGCCCCGCGCCACTTGGCCGCGGCGAGCACCGCGCCCTTGGCGAGCCGGGCGCCGGAGGGGGTGCTCAGCCGGTGGGCGAGCGGCCGGTGCTCGCGCAGCGCCCACAGGGCGACGACCCAGGCGGCCGCGCCCCGGTAGACCTGCCCGGCGTCGCCGACGACGGTGATCTCGTCGAGCGTGGCGCCGTGGTCGAGGCCCGGAAAGCGCCGCCGGGCCTCCTCGGAGCCGGCCGGGACCGGCTCCAGCGGCACCAGCTGGAGCTGCCGCAGGAGCCAGTCGCGCAGGAACGCGCACAGGGAGCACTCGGCGTCGTACAGGACGGTGAGCCTTCGGACCGGTGGTGCGGTGGCGGGTCGGGGGCCCGGTGCGGTGGCGTTCATGCCGGTCTCCGCTCAGCCCTGGGCCTGTGGGGCGACCCAGCCCTGCGGCGGCACCGGCGGCAGCTGCTCCCGCTCCATGGCGCCGCGGCGCCGGATCCGGTTCAGCACGTAGACGTTGGCCAGGTGCATCACGCCGAGCACCAGCAGCACCACGCCGAGCTTGGTCGACAGGGCCTCGAAGACCCCGCGGGCGTCGGTGATGGTCTCGTCGCCGCTCAGGTACAGCGCGACGAACCCGAGGTTGACGAGGTAGAAGCCGACCACCAGGAGGTGGTTGACGGCGTCGGCGAGCTTCTCGTTGCCGTGCAGCACGTCGGCGAGGAAGACCCGCCCGTTGCGGCTCAGCGTGCGGGCCACCCAGATGGTCAGACCGATGCTGACCAGCAGGTAGATGACGTAGGCGATGACCGTGAGGTCCATTGCCCCACCCTTCTTGAACGCGTTCAAAATGCTGTCGGGAGAGACTCTAGACCTCTTTTTGAACATGTTCAACGCAGGGGTGCGGGGCCTGCGTCACGTCGCCCGGCGGTGATTGTCAGTGGTGGCTCGTACTGTCGTCGGCATGGGAATCGTGACGTTCGTCGACGAGACGACAGCGGGGGAGCGGCGGGCGGCCTGGGGGCTGGAGATCGCCGAGGAGCGGTTGACCGTGCGGGAGTTGATCCGCCGTCGGGTGTTCCAGGAGGTCACCGAGTTCAACGCCCGTACGCCTCAGGTGTTCCAGGGGCTCGTGCAGCCCGAGGACACCGAGCGCGTGCTGAACGGGTACGCGGTGCGCACGCCCCGCCGGATCGACCCGGAGGCGCAGACGGCCCTGGCGCTGCGGGCGTTCGCGGGCAACGGCTTCCTGGTGCTGGTGAGGGACCGTCAGGTCACCGACCCGGACGAGGAGATCGAGCTGGCGCTCGGCACCGAGGTCACGTTCCTGAAACTCGTCCCGCTGGTGGGTGGCTGATGAGCGCCTTCCGTACGCCCCGCTCGCACACGGACCGGCTGCGCGACCGGATCGCCGATGGCGACATGGGCCGGGTCGCCGACGAGGCGCTGCGGATCGTGGAGTCCAGCCGCCACGGCTGGTACGGCGGTTGGACGCCGCTGCTGGACCAGCTCCGCGCCCTGCCTGCCGGGCACCGCGGCGCGTTGCTGCACGCCCTGGCCGAGCGCTTCGACCGGGCCGGTGAGGACACGGAGGTCCGCTGCGGTTTCCTCGCCCTGTGCGGCCTGGTCTCCGAGGGCCTCGACGACGACCCGCTGGCGGCCGAGCGCCGCAGGGCCCTGGATGACCTGGCCCGGCGGCAGTCCTTCTGGTACGCGGCCCGCTTCGACGTCCTGGCCCGGGCCGAACTGGCCGCGGGCCGCACGCTCCCGGCGCCGGTCGTGGCCGTCCTGCGCCGCGCGGCCCTGGACGCCTACCGCGCGGACGACGACCTCGTCGCCCTGGCCCGGCAGTTCACCGACCCCGTCCTCAACGTCGGGGAGGCATGGGCGGAGCAGGCCCTGCGCGACGCCACGACCCCCGACTGGCAGGCCCTCCTCGCACACGCCCTGACGGCCACGGCCTCCAAGCCCACGGCCAAATGGGACAAGCAGGCCCGCGCCCTGCTGGACACCCTCGGCCCCGACCGCGTGCGCGACACGGTCCTGACCTGGCTCGCCCTCGTCGGCCGCCCCCGCACGCTCCCGCTGGAACGCCAGGAGTGGGGACCGGACGTCAACAACGCCTACGACCCCTACAACGCCACGGCCTTGCGAGGCCTGGCCTGGCTCGTCTCCCTCCTGCCGCCCCACCCGGGCACGGCCCGGGCGCTCGGCGCCCTGGTCGAGACCTCTCTGAAGAAGGTCGCCGGCCTCGGCCCCCGCAACCCCAAGGTCGCCAACGCGGGCGTCGTCGCACTGGCCCGCATCGACAGCGAGGCGGCCCTGGCCGAACTCGCCCGACTGGCCACGCGGGTGACGTACAAGAACACCGCCAAGATCCTGGACATGGCCCTGGAGGCCCGCGCCACCGCGCTCGGCCTCGGCCGCGAGGAGATCGAGGAACTGGCGGTACCGGCCTACGGGCTGACCGAGGTCGGCCGGGCGACGTACCGCCTCGGCGACGCGACGGCCCTGCTGGAGATCCGCGGCCCGAAGGCCGTCCTCGGCTGGCACAACGCCGCCGGCAAGCCCGTCAGAGGCGTCCCGGCCGCGGTGAGGCGCGATCACGCGGACGAACTGAGGGAACTGAAGACGGCCGTCAAGGACATCGACAAGATGCTCTCGGCACAGAGCGAGCGCCTGGACCGCCAGTTCCTCGCCCGCCGCACCTGGTCCTACGCCGTCTGGCGCGAGCGCTACCTCGACCACCCGCTGGTCGGCACCCTGGCCCGCCGCCTGCTGTGGACGATCGACGGCAGAACCGTTGGATACGCGGACGGAGCACTACGGACGCTGGCCGGTGAACCGCTCACGGACGGCACCCGGGTCGAACTGTGGCACCCGGTCGGCCACGAGCCCGCCGAGATCGTCGCCTGGCGCGACTGGCTGGAACGGCACGGCGTCACCCAGCCGTTCAAGCAGGCCCACCGCGAGGTCTACCTGATCACGGACGCGGAGCGCGCCACGCGCACGTACTCCAACCGCTTCGCGGCCCACATCCTGCGCCAGCACCAGTTCAACTCCCTGGCGGCGATCCGCGGCTGGCGCAACAAGCTCCGCCTGTGCGTCGACGACTCGGCCCCTCCGGCCACCCGCGAGCTGCCCCGGTGGGGCCTGCGTGCCGAGTACTGGATCGAGGGCGACGGCGAGGACTACGGCGTCGACACCACCGAATCCGGCAGCTATCTGCGCCTGCGCACCGACCAGGTGCGCTTCTACCCGATCGACGCCCCGGAGAACAGGGCCCACTGCTCCGGCGGCGAGTACACCATGTGGCTCCACGACGGCCAGGACCCCGTCGACCTGCTCCCCCTGGAGGACATCCCGCCCCTGGTCCTCTCCGAAGTCCTGCGCGACGTCGACCTGTTCGTGGGCGTCGCCAGCATCGGCAACGACCCCACCTGGCAGGACGGCGGCCCCGACGGCCGCTTCCGCGACTACTGGACGTCGTACGGCTTCGGTGAGCTGAACCAGAGCGCCGAGACCCGCAGGCTCCTGCTCGAACGCCTGGTCCCGCGCCTGGCGATAGCCGACCGCTGCACCCTGGAGGGCCGCTTCCTCCACGTCAAGGGCGACCGCCACACGTACAAGATCCACCTCGGCTCGGGCAACATCCTCAGGACCCCGAACGACCAGTACGTCTGCATCGTTGCGAAGTCCGACCCGAAGGCCCAGGGAACGGGCTACCTGCCCTTCGAGGGCGACCGCATGCTGTCGGTGATCCTGAGCAAGGCGATGCTGCTGGCGGAGGACACGAGGATCACCGACCCTTCGATCCTGAGCCAGTTGTGAGACTCAGTCGCTCCCTCTCGCCTGGCCGGCCTTGAGGATCTCGGCCGCGTCGAGGGTCACCTTGGCGCCGATGGAGTCGGGGAGGGTGACGAGCTCGCCGGGGGCATGCGGGCGGTGCTTCTCGTAGCCGCTTCCCACTGGGTCGGTCAGGACATGGAGGCGCTGGTGCCTGCGGTCGACGACGACGTAGACGGGCACCTTGGCCTCGGCGTAGGCGGTGACCTTGGTCTTGAGGTCGTCCTTCCAGTTCCCGGAGGTGACCTCCAGGACGAGACGGAAGCAGGCCGGGTCGTAGGCGTTGTTCTCGACGAGGTGGTCGTCGATGTCGGCGTCCACCACGACGAGGTCGGGGATGGCGTAGTCCTCGGCGCCGGTGGGCAGCCAGAGCCCGACGTTCTGGAGGGTCTCGGTTTCACCGCCGTGCAGGCCGGCTGCGATGAACGGGATCATGAGGCCGGTCAGGGCCCGAGCATGGGGAGCATCCGGGGACGGGGTCACGAGGAGATGGCCTCCGATGATCTCGACGCGGTAGCCCGGATGGCGCTCCATGATCTCGTCGGCGATGGTCGTCAGGGTGACCGGCTCTTCGTCGTGGAAGGGCTGCTCGACGGAAGCTGCGGACATCAGGTGCCTCCTGGGGGCTGGTGTCGAGAACATCATGGTAGGTCGCAGGACGCCCGCGCGGCCGTCGCAGCCTCTTTCACCCGATGGTGTGGCATATGCCAGAAGGCCCCGTCTCCAGCGGAAACAGGGCCCTCTCGGTCAAGCGGTCGGCTCAGTAGCGGCGCGTGATCAGCGCCCGCTTCACCTCGGCGATCGCCTTCGTGACCTCGATGCCGCGCGGGCAGGCGTCCGTGCAGTTGAAGGTCGTGCGGCAGCGCCAGACGCCGTCGCGGTCGTTAAGGATCTCCAAACGCTGTTCGCCGGCCTCGTCGCGCGAGTCGAAGATGAAGCGGTGCGCGTTGACGATGGCGGCCGGGCCGAAGTACTGGCCGTCGTTCCAGAAGACCGGGCAGGAGGACGTGCAGGCCGCGCAGAGGATGCACTTCGTCGTGTCGTCGAAGCGCTCGCGGTCCTCGGCCGTCTGGAAACGCTCGCGCGTGGGCTCGTTGGTGTCCTTCGTGATGAGGAAGGGCATGACGTCCCGGTACGCCTGGAAGAACGGCTCCATGTCGACCACGAGGTCCTTCAGGACCGTCAGGCCCTTTATGGCCTCGACCGTGATCGGCTTCTGCGGGTTGATGTCCTTGATCAGCGTCTTGCAGGCCAGGCGGTTCTTGCCGTTGATCCGCATGGCGTCCGAGCCGCAGATGCCGTGCGCGCAGGACCGGCGGAACGTCAGCGTCCCGTCCAGCTCCCACTTGATCTTGTGGAGGGCGTCGAGAACGCGCTCCTTCGGGTCGATCTCGACCTGGAAGTCCTCCCAGGTGGCTTCCGCCGCGACCTCCGGGTTGAAGCGGCGGATCCGGAAGGTGACCGTGATGTAGGGGGAGTCGGCGAAACCGGGCTCGGGCTTGCCGGCCGCGTCTTCCTTGTCCAGAACAGGGGTAGCCATCAGTACTTACGCTCCATCGGCTGGTAGCGGGTCTGGACGACCGGCTTGTAGTCGAGACGGACGGTTTCGGAGCCGTCGGCGCCGACCTCGCGGTACGCCATGGTGTGCCGCATGAAGTTGACGTCGTCGCGGTTCGGGTAGTCCTCGCGGTAGTGACCGCCGCGGGACTCCTTGCGGGCGAGTGCGGAGACCGCCATGACCTCGGCGAGGTCCAGCAGGTTGCCCAGCTCGACGGCCTCCAGCAGGTCCGTGTTGAACCGCTTGCCCTTGTCCTGGATCGCCACGTTCTTGTAGCGCTCGCGCAGCTCCGCGATCTTCTCGACGGCGGTCTTGATCGTCTGCTCGGTGCGGAACACCATGACGTTGGCGTCCATGGTGTCCTGCAGCTCACGGCGCAGGACCGACACCCGCTCGGCGCCGGTGGAGTTGCGCAGCCGCTCCACCTGCTCGAGCACGAGCTCCGCCGGGTCCTCCGGCAGCTCGACGAAGTCCGCCTTCTGCGCGTACTCCGCGGCGGCGATGCCCGCGCGCTTGCCGAAGACGTTGATGTCCAGCAGCGAGTTGGTGCCGAGGCGGTTGGCGCCGTGCACGGACACGCAGGCGACCTCGCCGGCCGCGTACAGGCCCGGGACGACCGTGGTGTTGTCCGCCAGGACCTCACCCTCGACGTTCGTCGGGATGCCGCCCATCGCGTAGTGCGCGGTGGGCTGGATCGGGATCGGGTCCGTGTACGGCTCGATGCCGAGGTACGTACGGGCGAACTCCGTGATGTCGGGCAGCTTGGCGTCCAGCTGCTCCGGCGGGAGGTGCGTGAGGTCCAGGTAGACGTGGTCGCCCTCGGGACCGCAGCCGCGGCCCTCGCGGATCTCCGTGTAGATGGAGCGGGAGACGACGTCACGGGACGCGAGGTCCTTCATGACCGGCGCGTACTTCTCCATGAAGCGCTCGCCGTCCTTGTTGCGGAGGATGCCGCCCTCACCGCGGGCGCCCTCCGTCAGCAGGATGCCCATGCGCCAGATGCCGGTCGGGTGGAACTGGAAGAACTCCATGTCCTCCAGCGGCAGGCCGCGGCGGTAGACCGCCGCCTGGCCGTCACCGGTCAGCGTGTGCGCGTTGGACGTCACCTTGAAGAACTTGCCGCAGCCGCCGGACGCGTAGACCACGGACTTCGCCTGGAAGACGTGGATCTCACCGGTCGCCAGCTCGTACGCCACGACACCGGCCGACTTCTTGACACCATCGACCTCGGTGATCAGCTGGTCCAGGACGTAGAACTCGTTGTAGAACTCCACGCCCTCCTTGACGCAGTTCTGGTACAGCGTCTGGAGGATCATGTGGCCGGTGCGGTCGGCCGCGTAGCAGGAGCGGCGGACCGGGGCCTCGCCGTGGTTGCGCGAGTGACCGCCGAAGCGGCGCTGGTCGATGGTGCCGTTCGGGGTCCGGTTGAACGGCAGGCCCATCTTCTCCAGGTCGAGGACGGAGTCGATGGCCTCCTTCGCCAGGATCTCGGCGGCGTCCTGGTCGACCAGGTAGTCACCGCCCTTGACCGTGTCGAAGGTGTGCCACTCCCAGTTGTCCTCCTCCACGTTCGCGAGCGCGGCGGCCATGCCGCCCTGCGCGGCGCCCGTGTGGGAGCGGGTGGGGTAGAGCTTGGTGAGCACGGCGGTGCGGCTGCGCTTCGTCGACTCGATGGCGGCGCGCATACCGGCGCCACCGGCGCCGACGATGACGGTGTCGTACTTGTGGATCTTCATGATTCTCGCAGCCCCGTGCCTAGCGGATGTTCGGGTCGAAGGTGAAGATCACCAGCGTGCCCAGCAGGATGGTGAACACCGTGGCGGTGTAGAGCAGGCCCTTGAGCCACAGCCGGGTGTTCGCGCGCTCCGCGTAGTCGTTGATGACCGTGCGCAGGCCGTTGGCGCCGTGCAGCATCGCGAGCCACAGCATCAGCAGGTCCCAGACCTGCCAGAACGGGGACGCCCAGCGGCCCGCCACGAAGGCGAAGCCGATCTTGGAGACGCCGCCGTCCAGCACGAGCTGGATCAGCAGGTGGCCGAGGACCAGCACGACCAGCACGACGCCCGACAGGCGCATGAAGAGCCAGGCGGCCAGCTCGAAGTTGCCCCGGGTGGTCTTCGGGGTCTTCTTGGTCCGCTTGCGCGGGGCCTCGATGAGGGGCGCCGGGTTGTCGACGGTGTAGACGGCGCCGCCCTCGACGGGGCCCACGCCGGCTGCGGTCTTCTCAGTCGTGGACATTGGCGTCAGCTCCCGAACAGTTCACGAGCGGCGTGGCCGAGGACGGGGTAGATCGCCCCGAGCATCAGCACGACCCACAGGGCGACGACGGTCCAGAGCATCTGCTTCTGGTACCGCGCGCCCTTGATCCAGAAGTCGACGGCGATGACACGCAGGCCGTTGAGCGCGTGGAAGAGGATGGCGGCGACGAGGCCGTACTCCAGCAGCGCGACGATCGGCGTCTTGTACGTGGCCACGACCGTGTCGTAGGCCTCCGGGGACACACGGACGAGGGCGGTGTCCAGCACGTGAACGAACAGGAAGAAGAAGATGAGGACGCCGGTGACTCGGTGAGCCACCCAGGACCACATTCCTTCCCGGCCGCGGTACAGCGTTCCAGCCGGCACGGAAGTTTCCTCCGGGAGCGGTGATTGGGGCCGCGCCGGCTTTCCTTGTCGGTCGGGCCCGGCCGGGTACGGTCCACCGGCCCCCAGCATCGTAGCGATGTGCTGCCGCCGGGCTGAGCCGGGGTCCCGGGGTGTGATCAAACTGGCATGCAAAGAGGTACTGGTGGGCTAGCGCGGACGGGGAGTACGGGGGGTTTCCGGGGCCGCCGGGGTGCGGGCCGTCAGTGGTTGACCGGGCAGTTCCCCGCGCCCCTGAGGGCATGCAGCAGACGCCCCCTCGCGAGCCGCCGGAGTTCGTCCGCCGTCACCGCCCGCTCCTCCTCGGGATCGTTGGTCAATCGTGACCGGATGGCTTCGAGGAGGCGGTCCAGGGTCTCCGACGGCGAGACACCGTCCAGGCAGATCACGAACACGTGCCCGAAGCGGGCCTCGTAGGCGGCGTGGGCCGCGTTCAGGGCGGTGTGGGCCGCCGCGTAGGTGTCCGCGGGGAGGGGCGGCAGGGACTCGGCCGCCAGGGCCTCGGCCAGGTCGGCCCAGGTCAGGTCGTAGGCCGCCTCGTCCGCGGCGGCCAGCAGGGAGTCCAGGTCCGGGTAGGGGCGGTGAGCCGCGACACGCCGGGACCAGCGGAGGCTGCGCAGGCACGTGAGGAGGGTCTGTTCCAGGGCCTCGGCGGAGGCTGCGTTGAAGTGCTCCACCGGTATGGCGAGCCGGCCGGGGAGATCTGGGGGACGGTGCGCAGGCAGCGTGGGTCCTCGTGGGCGTCACGTGTGTCGGCAGGGCGTGCTGTGAGAGATGTGACGTCACGCTATCGAGTGCGACCGAGACGTGTCCGACGGATGCCCGAATTTCACCCCGGAGAGAGAGTTTCGGAACGCGTGGTGGACGCGCGTGACGCCTGGTGGGGTCTTAGGTTGGCCGTGTGAGTCAGCACAGGCGCCGGCGTCCGGCGAAGCAGGGAAATCAGCGGCAGCAGCGGCAGGTGCTGGTCGTGGCCATGGCCGTCGCCCTGGTCGTGGTCGCGGCCGGGGTGAGTCTCGCCCTCTGGGCGGCCTCGGGCGGCGACGGCGGGTCCACCGGGCCGGAGGCCAGATCCTCCCGGGGCGGGGCCGCCGCCGCGCCCACCACGACCTCGCCGGAGGCGAGCCCGAGCCGCTCCTACGCCCTGTCCGAGGCGCCCCGCACGATCCCCGCCGTGCGCGACCACACCGCCGCGCGGGGCCCGGGCTGGCGTCCCGAGAAAGGCAACCGCGTGGTCGTGGACGACCCGGCGCTGGCCGACGAGGGGCGGCTGGTCGCCGGCGAGCTGGGACTGACGTACCAGGGCGAGAAGAGCGACGAGCGGGCCGGGGACCTGCGACTGACGCTGAACGACGACAAGGGCGCGAACCCGGAGTCGTACGTCATGACCGTGCGCGACGGGCGCGTGGAGATCAGCGGGCCCGCCGACGCGGGCGTCTTCTACGGCACCCGCACGCTCAAGCAGGAGACGCGCGGTGGCGGCACCGCCCCCGAGGGCGTGGTGCGCGACGAGCCGGCCAAGGCACAGCGCGGGTTCATGCTGGACATCGCGCGCAAGCACTTCACGGCCGGCTGGATCGAGGACCGGATCCGGGAGCTGGGCGACCTGAAGTTCAACCAGCTGGGGCTGCACTTCTCCGACGACCAGGGGTTCCGGATCGAGTCCGACTCGCATCCGGAGATCGTGTCCGAGCAGCACCTGACCAAGGCGCAGGTGCGGAAGATCATCGACCTGGCGGAGAGCCGGCACATCACGGTCGTGCCCGAGATCGACTCGCCCGGGCACCTCGGCGCGGTCATCGACGCCCATCCCGACCTCCAGCTGCGCACCGCGCAGGGCTCGGCGGTGCGGGGCGCCATCGACATCTCCAAGGCCGCGAGCGCCGACATCGTCGACGATCTGCTGAACGAGTACGCGGATCTCTTCCCCGGCAAGCCCTGGCACCTGGGCGGCGACGAGTACCAGGCGCTGGTCCGCTCCGACCCGGAGGCGTCCTTCCCGCAGCTGGCCGCCGCCGCGCGGGAGAAGTACGGCTCCGGCGCGACGGTCGCCGACCTCGCCACCGGCTGGCTGAACGACCGGGCGGCCACCGTCCGCAAGCACCAGCGCGTCCCGCGCGCGTGGAACGACGGCTTCTTCCGGGACACCTCCGTCGAGGCGGACAAGGACATCCAGGTCGCCTACTGGACGGGCAAGGAGATCGGCGCCCGGCAGCCCGCGGAGTACCTGAGCGCCGGCCGCAAGGTGATCAACTACAACGACGAGTTCCTGTACTACGTGCTCGGCGAGCCGCAGACCTTCGTCTACCCGACGGGGCAGCGGATCTACGAGCAGTGGACCCCGCGGGTGCTGCGCGGCACCGAGGCCGTGCCCGAGCGCTACGACGGCCAGATCCTCGGCGGGTCCTTCGCCGTCTGGTGCGACCTCGCGAACTCCCAGACGGAGGACCAGGTGGCGGCCGGAGTCCGGATGCCGCTGCGGGCGACCGTGCAGAAGCTGTGGGACCCGGACAAGCCCGAGCTGTCCTGGGCGCAGTTCCGGGCACTGGCCGACAGGCTCGGCTGACCTGGAACGAATGGGCCCATACGGCTGCGAACTCCCATACGGCTGTGGTGTTCTGGCGCGAGCCGAACCGAACATGCCGGGGGGAACCGGAACATGGGGCACTGGGGATACTTCGTCGTGGGCCGGGGGGAGCGGCCGCTCGCGGAGCCGGCCGCGCTGTCGGGAGCCGGGGACGGCCTGACATCGCATGATCCGGCGCCGGGCGGGTGGCAGGTCTGGGAGTGCCCGAGCGGCGACGGCGACATCGGGAACATGAACGCCCTCGCCCGGGAGGCCGGGGCGCCCGCGCTGTTCGGCTACGTCATGGACAGCGCGTGCGTGGTGCTGGAGGCCGCGGCGCCGGAGAGCGGGGCGTGGACGACCTGCCTCGCCCGGGACGCGATGGCCGGGTGTCCGGGGGCCGGCCGAGAGGGCCTCTCGCTGGAGGACTACTTCCTCGAACCCCGCGACGCGGCCGGGCGCGCCGTCCGCCGGGCCGCCGGGGCCGGGCTCGAAGTGAACGCCGACGCACTGGTGGACGTACTGACCTCAGACCCTGATCCTCCCCCACTCTCGGCTTCGCCCGAGCGGGGGCCCCCAGGCTGAAAACCTCTTCTTCCGTTTCCTCGACCGCCTGGGCGTGGTGCCCCTGTGACACTCCGGGCCCGTTGCACGCAGTAAGGGGAAGTGCGGGTTCCGTGAGGGGTGAGGCTGCGAGCGGCCTGGCAGGGCCCTGGAGAAGGGCCCGCGGAGGGAGGCGTGGATGAGCCTGGTGGAGTTGATCGCACAGGCCGACGAACGCGGGCTGGCCGCGAGCGGGCTGGCTTGTTTTGATCGGTGCGTGCCGCTGCTGGGCGGCGACGACGAGACCCTGCGGCCGGTGTGGGCGACCCTCGCCGACGACGCCGGTGCCGGCGCGTGGGGCGAGCGGCTGGAGCAGGCGCGCGGGAAGCTGGAGGCGGCGGGCGCCGAGGACGAGGCGGCCCTGCTCGCCCAGCGGATGCTCGAGAGCGCCCCCGCGGAACCGTCCGCCGACGGGGTCCGGGTGTGGGCCGACGCCTGCTCCGTCGCCTCCCTGCAGATCCACCGTCTCCTCGACACCGCCGAGGACGAGGCCTCGTCGGTGGACGTACGCCGCGAGGGCCGCACGGACGGGATGTCGCCGCTCGTCGCCGCCGAACTGCGCCGCCAGATCACCGTCCTGGAGGTCCTGGCCGGACACGGCCCGGCCGGCCTGCGCCGGGTACTGGAACTGTCGACGGAGGGCCGGCGGGTGCTGCGCGCGGTGGTGTCGCGCCGGCGCCGGCAACAGCGCTGACACACGGGCCGCAGAGGCCCGGCCGCCCTCGGGGGTCCTTTCGCCGTGGGCCCTTAAACCCCGTTCCTGTCAGGGTCCTGTGACCGTCCGTCGGGTGAGGTGGGGCGGTTCTGCGTCACTTCGGGGAAGTCCCCGGATCCCGGTGACGAAACGCTTCGCCGCAGCGCTTTCCCGGGTGTGACGACTCAAGCGGAGACCAGGCCCTCGGCGGCGGCGAAGCCGCAGCGGTGGGCGGCGGACACGGTGGCGACGATGCGCGAGGGAGCACGGCTGCGCCTCGACTACTCGGCACAGAGTCTGTGGAGCATCGACCGGATGATCGAGGGGATACGGCAGGAAGGGGCCCCCTACGCCGCCGTCGAGGGAGTGCTGCGCGGCTTCGGTGCCTACGCCGGTGAGGTGATGGCACGTCAGGCGGGCGCCGAGTGGTGGGCGACCGGCGGCGACCACTGGATCCGCACCCCCGACGGGCGCCTGTGGGACCCCATGGAGGAGGCCCGCCGCTGCTATGCCGGGCACGGGTCGCTGCGGCTGCTGTGCCGGGACGCGGTGAGCAGCGCGGCCCGGCGGTAGCGTCAGCGGCCGAGGACGATCTCGGTCCCGCGTTCGGTCGGCTCCGGGGCGGACTCCTTCGGCTTGGCGGCGTTCGCGGCCAGGGTGCGGATCTCGGGCAGGTCGTCGTAGAGGTTCTGGCCGGGGCACTCGGTCGGGTTGCCGTCGCGGTGGCCGGAGACGCGGTGCAGCGTGACCTTCTCGCCCAGCTTGTACTTTCCGTTGTCCGCCCCGGAGGTCAGCACCACCGTCCCCGTCGGGTCGACGCCGTACAGGCCGAGCTTCCAGGCCGCGACCTGGGCGACCGACTCGCGCACCGCGGCGTTCGTGGTCGTCGCGGAGTAGTCGCCGAGCACCGAGACGCTGCTGGTGGCGGTGTTGAAACCGTAGGCGTGCGCGCCGAGGACGGGCTTGTCGACGCCGCCCGCGCGGCCCTCGAAGACGGTGCCGCACTTGTCGACGAGGAAGTGGTAGCCGATGTCGTTCCAGCCGTAGCTTTTCACGTGGTAGAGGAACACGCCGCGCACGATCGACGCCGATTCGGAGCAGGCGTAGTCGTTCGTGCCCGCCGTGTGGTGGACGAACATCGCCTCTGTGCCGGAGGTATAGGTGGGCGGGCTCTTCACCAGGGACTCGTCGGCGCCCCACTGCGAGCGCGGCGTCATGGCGGGACGCTCCGCCGGGGCGGCTCCGGCGGCCGGCCCGACCGCGTCCGGTTCGGCGACCGCGGTGTGCACGGCGTCCGACCCGCCCTCGGGATCGACCAGTTCGACGCGCAGTCCCTCCGGCAGCCGCCCGCCCGAGACCCGCACCTGGACGCCGTCCGAGGCCCCGGTCCACAGTGGCTGGGTGGCGCCGCGCACGCCGGGCCGGTGATGGTCGGGGCCGGTCTCGGGCGTCCGGACGTCGGAGTCCAGGGCGTGCCAGGCGCTCCACCGGCCGCTCTCCCGGGAGCGAGTGCGCACCTGCGCGATGCCGTCCAGGGCCGCGTGCGGGTCGTCCCAGGTGACGCCGATCATGCTGAACGGCTCGGTGGTGCGCGGGGCGAGGGACCGCTCGTGCGGATCACCGTCCGGCACCCGGACGGTGTGCACGCCGTCCGAGGAGCCGGCCGCCCGGGCGGGCTGGGTCAGGCCGAGGCAGCCGAGGGCCAGGGCGGTGGCGACGGCGGTGCGCAGGAGGCGGGGTGTCATACGGTGCTCGCCTTTCGTGGGCGGTGGCATCGCGTGCAGCACTCCCCGGTACGTCACTTGGGCCAAACCCGTCCGGGCCCGCACTCCCGAGGACGGCGGGTCGGGATGACCCGAACGGTGGCCAACACTGACCGGCGGCCGGACGCCTGACGCGCTGTGACACTTCCGGACCGACCGGCGCTGATCAGCGTGAGGGCACGCACTCGGCACGGACGAGGACGGTACGTGGGTCAGGGAGCGGAACCCCGGCGCGTGCAGGCGTACGACGGGGAACTCGGCGCGGCCGTCGCACGGGCCCAGCAGGGTGACGAGGCGGCCTTCGCGGTGGCCTACCGGATCGTGCAGCCGGGGCTGCTCGGGTACCTGCGCGGTCTGGCCGGGGACGACGCGGAGGACGTGGCGTCCGACGCCTGGCTGGAGATCGCCCGGGACCTCGGGCGGTTCCGGGGCGACGGGGCCGGCTTCCGCGGCTGGACGGCGGCCATCGCCCGGCACCGGGCGCTGGACCACCTGCGCCGGCAGCGGACACGCCCCCGGTCGTCCGCGCTCGAGCAGGACGTCCTGGACCTGCCCGGGCCGTGGAGCACGCACGACCAGGCGCTGGAGGCCATGTCCACCGAGCACGCCCTGGAACTGGTCCGGGGGCTGCCGCGCGACCAGGCCGAGGCCGTGCTGCTGCGGGTGGTGGTCGGCCTCGACGGCCCGGCCGCCGCGCGTGTCCTGGGCAAGCGGCCGGGGGCGGTGCGCACGGCCGCGTACCGGGGCCTGAAACGCCTCGCCGGGCAACTGGGCGCGGAGAGAGTGACGGATGAGGAGCCCCGGACGCTGGGTGAGTCGACGTAACCGGAGTCGGCGGCTTCGCCTGGCGGCCGGTCCAGGCCGGGCGGGCTCGGCGGCCTGAACAGGGCCGGCCGGCGGGACGTACTGGTGGGACCCGGCGGGCCGGGTGGGGCGAGTGGAGCGAGTGGATCGAGCAGGGACGGGAACGGACATGGGTGAACGGCGGAGCGACGGCGGGCTTCCCGGCCGTCGGCGTGTGCACCCTGGCGATCCGGTGTACGGCCACGGGGCCGTACCGGACGCCGACGGACGGCTGCCCGGCCACCACCGGCCGCCCGGCGTCGGCAGCCCGGGCCTCGGGTCACGTCGCGACCTCGACGCCGCCGAAGTGGAGACACTCCTTGCCGCCGCCCTGCTCGGGGACCGTATCGACGCCGAGGCCGAGCAACGGGCCGTGACCGCGTTCCGGGCCGCCCGGGCCGAGGGCGCGCACCGGGCCCGCACCCGCCGCCGCGACGACTGGCGTCCCACGGAACGGCGGCACACAACGCGTTCGCTGAAGGCCACGTTCTCCGTGCTGCTCGCCAGTCTCACCCTGGGCGGAGTCGCGGTCGCGGCGATCGGCTCGGTGGGGCCCACGGACGGTGCCGACGAACGCGACCGCTTGCCCTCCTCCTCCCGGGACCCCGGCGCCTCGACGGGCGGGCCCACCGACGCGGCGACCGGCTCCGCCCCGGCGGGCCGGGACCGTCCCGGCCTCTCCCGGGACATCGAGGCACACTGCCGTGCCTACGAGCAGGTCTCGGGCCGGGGCAAGGCCATGGACGCGACGGCCTGGCAGCGCCTCGTCGAGGAGGCGGACGGGGAGAGGAACGTCACGGCGTACTGCGCACGACAGTTGGCCGGGACAGGGACAGGGGCAGGGGCAGGGACAGGGCCAGGGCCAGGGACGGGGACAGGGACAGGGACAGGGGCGAAGCCCGGCAGCACCGCCGACCAGGCCAGGCCCCCGGGAGCCCCCGGTACCACCGGCTCCGGCAACGCGGGCACCGGCTCGGCCGGGGGCAGCGCTTCGGGCGCCGCGCACGGCGGCGGAAGCGGCACCGGCGGCGGAGGGTCCCGCACCGAGGGGCGGCCCGATCGCCCCAACGAGAGCCGCCGCCCCTGAGGCGATGGGGGAAGACGCAAGGCATCCCGTCGTCCGTTCAGACCTTTGCCGCTCACCGCGAAGGGCGCTTGCGGGGCGATGCGCACCCCGGGGCGGCTGTGGTCAGCTGTCGTTCAGGCTTCTTCGGTTTCCCCGTGAAGTGACCATCTAAACGTTGCTCTTACGGCAGTTGAGACGCGTGAGCGGGCGAAAGGTTGTGCGCACGTTTGGTGCCGTCTTGAGTACGGGTGCATCACAAAAGGCCGCTCGCTGTGCCTGATCTAGGTGCTATTGCTGGGATCGATCCAAGATCGTCTGCTGTTCGGGTCGTGCAATGGTCGAGTGAGAGCTCCCTCGGGTGCTGATCTCGTCCGCGCAATTCCCTTATGAGGTACCGCATTTGGCCTCCCCTTGGTGCGGACGCTCCGGCCGTCGGCGCTGACCGGACGGCCGAGTGTCCGCCTGAGCGATCGCGACAGGAGGGGCCCGTCCCCTCCGGACATGAGCATCGGGCTACCGCGGGCGCCTCCGTGTCCGAACTGCAGGACCCGCCCGCCCCCGTGCCGCTTCACCCGTCCAGTGCCGCCCGAACCCAGGTGCGGCCCCGCATCCCTGCTGAGAGGGCACTTCATGGCCGACGAGATGGTGCGTCAAGCCCAGGTCTTCATCAACCGTACGTACGGCAGCCGCATCGGCATGACCGTGGAGGAGAACGGGCAGACCGGCTGGCCCACCATGTACGCCCTGACCCGCGCGCTCCAGTACGAGTTGGGCATCACCAACCTGTCGAACAGCTTCGGCCCGGCCACCCTGGCGGCCCTCGGGGAGAAGTTCGGCAAGATCGACGCGAACAACGTGCCGTCCGCGGACTTCTGCCGGATCCTCCAGTCCGCTCTGTACTGCAAGGGCTACGACGGCGGCGGCATCGACGGCACCTACAGCGCCCGCGTCCAGCAGTCCGTCACCGAACTCAACGCCAACATGGGACTGAGCGCGGTCTATCCGGGCAGCGCCCTGTGGCCGAAGGTCATCAAGGGCCTGTTCAACATGGACGCGTACGTCACCGTCAGCGGTGGGTCCAGCGTGGTCCGTTCGGTGCAGCAGTGGCTCAACGGCCAGTACGTCCTGCGCAAGGACTTCTACGTCATCCCCTGCGACGGCCACCACTCGCGCGACGTTGCCAAGTCGATGCTCTTCGCCGTCCAGTACGAGATCGGGATGGCGGACGGGGCCGCCAACGGTGTCTTCGGCCCCGGCACCCAGTCCGGTCTCAAGTCACACACCCTGTCGGTCGGCAGCTCCGGCAACTGGGCGCGGCTCTTCACCGGCGCGATGATTCTCAACCAGCGGCCGGTCGCCTTCGGCAACTTCACCAGCGCGGTCTCCACCGCCGTCCAGAGCTTCCAGTCCTTCGCGAAACTCCCGGTCACCGGCAAGGGCGACTTCTCCACCTGGGCCTCCCTCCTCGTCTCCTACGGTGACCAGAGCCGCAACGGCGAGGCCTGCGACGGCGTCACCAAGATCACTGACGCTCGCGCGGCCAGCCTGAAGGCCGCCGGGGTGAAGTACATAGGCCGCTACCTCACCAACCCCAGCGCCACCTCTCTCCCCGAGAAGGCCATCCAGCCCGGCGAGTTGGCCACCATCGCCGCCAACGGCCTGCGCTGCTTCCCGATCTATCAGACGTACGGCCGGGACGCCGACGGCTTCAACTACGCCGCCGGACGGGCCGCCGGCCAGGCCGCCGCCAACGCCGCCGTCGACCACGGCTTCAAGTCGGGCACGCGGATCTTCTTCGCCGTCGACTTCGACGCGCTCGACCACGAGGTGACGTCGAACGTCCTGCCGCACTTCAAGGGCATCGTGGACGCGCTGGCCGCCGACGGCGGACGGTTCGAGGTCGGTGTGTACGGGCCGCGCAACGTCTGCACCCGGGTCGGCGAGGCCGGGCACTCCACCGCCTCGTTCGTCTCCGACATGTCCTCCGGCTTCTCCGGGAACTTCGGCTACCCGCTGCCCGCCGACTGGGCGTACGACCAGATCGTCACCCGGACCGTCGGCTCCGGCGCCGGTGCCATCGAGATCGACGTCAACATCGCCTCCGGCCGCGACACCGGCCAGGCTTCCTTCAACGCGCCCCGGCCACCGCGCCCCGACGTCGCCTTCGACGGCTCCTTCCTCAACGCACTGCACGAGGACCTCAGCCGCTACATGCGCAGCATCGGCTACGAGGACGACGGCGGCACGGGCGCCGACGCCCGCCTGTTCACCCACACGCAGTGCTTCGAGACGATCATGTCGCACGACGCGCAGACCACTCAGCTGTCCCGTGCGTACACCATGCGCAAGGCGATGATCCAGACCTCCGCGTACTGGGAAATGCGGCACTACGACCTGATCGACCAGGGAGTGGACCACCAGGTCGCCTCGTACCACCTCAACGGCGTCGGCATCGTCAAGGACTCCTCGACCGGCATCGCGCAGATCAGCGGCGAGGTCGGCATCCGCGCCTGGAACCACTGCATCGACAAGGGCTTCGTCACCGGCACTCGCACCGACCCGACCAAGGACGCCGACATCTGGGCGATGTGGCAGAAGGTCAACAAGGACAACGCCTTCGCCATGCGGACCGTGCCGCTGATCCACCTGTGGGGCGTCGCGGGCAAGCCTGGGGGTAAGAACCCGCCGGCCGGCGAGACCACCCTGCGTGCCATGAGCCTGGACTACACCGAGGGCGAGACTTTCGAGATCATCCGCCGTTACCAGGGCTGGGGCGACCAGGCCGAGGCCGATGCCGCCAAGCGGATGGGTCTATACCACATCTTCGAGAAGTACAACAACCTTGTCCGACAGCTCGTCGGCGGATGAGGTGATCGCCATGACCTCCTCGTATCCCGCCGCCCTGCCCCTGCTGCTCGGCATCGTCGTCGCCGCCGTGGCGGCCATCGGTCTCCTCGGATACGGCTTCCCGGCGATCGGCCGGGGGGCCGTGGCGGGCGGCGGCGCGGCGCTCGCCGGAGCCTTCGCCGCGGTCGCCTACGTCTGGGGCCTGGTGTCGCTCTTCCTCGACGAGAGCGGCACCGCCCAGGCCTGCCAGGACGCAGACCCCGCGCTGTACGGGCAGGTGAGCGAGTACCGCGTGTCCTACCTGCCACCCGCCCTCGACTGCCGCCTGTCGTCAGGTGGTTCCTACGCGGCGGCCGTCCCGGACTTCATCACACCCGTGATGACGGTCTGTGCGGTGATCGCGGTGACGCTCGCCCTGATCGCCGTCGCCGAACGCCGCCACACCACCGCATCCGAGCATCCCGAGAAGAGGACCACGTGAGCGCCACTCCCGCCTCCCCGCTGTCCCGCAGAGGCCTTCTACTGCGTGCCGCCGCCGTCGCCACCGCCGCGGTAGCGCTCCCGCAGTCACAGGCGCTGGCCTCCGCGGCATACGCCGCCGAACCCAGGGACTACACCTTCCCCAAGGCCGTCCGCGACGGCGTCGCACGGGCCGAGGCCCGTAACGAGCGGCTCCTCACCGGAACCCGCTCGGCCAACGGCTGGGCCATGGAGATCGCCGCCGACCAGGGCGGATCGATCGCCTCCCGGCCCGTGCCGGGCACTGCGGTGACGGACCTCCAGGTCCGGCTAGGCGCTCCCGAGACCGTCCTGGTCCACCTCGTCCGCCGCTTCCACTATGAGATCGCCGAGCTCCAGCCCGGCGAGGCCATGGGCTGGGCGGCCCCGAAGGGGCTCCGGGGGCCCGCCCGCAACCTGGCCTCCGGCACCGCCGTCCGCATCCGGCCCGGCCACTACCCGCCCGGCACCAAGGGCGGCTACTTCCCCCTGGAACTCGCGGTTCTCCGCGACATCCTCGCCGAACTCGACGGCGTGGTCCGCTGGGGCGGTGACGACCGCGCCGTCGACGAAGCCCTCTTCTACCTTGCCGTCGGTCCCGACGACACCCGCCTGGCAGCCGTAGCCGAACGCCTCCGCGTCGGCGAGGCCACCTCCGGTCAGGGCGCCGGCACCCTCGTGGACGTCCACGACAAGCGCCGCCGCTCAGCCGCCGAGGCTCTCGCGCGCCGCCAGCGGAACGCGGCCTGACGCCGCTTCGCGCGCAGCCCCCGGTAGTACTCGATGGATCGTCAAGGAGAAGACAGTGAAAAAGTCTCTCCGTCGTGGCAGCAGCGGTGGTCGCGATGGGGGCGTTCGTGACCCCTGCCGCCCATGCCAACACGGAGAGCATCGCGCATCCCACCCGTGGAAGCGCTGCGTCGCTGATGCCGGTGGCGTGGTCCGGACGTGGTGGAGAACCCCGTGGCGACTCTGCAGGTGTGAGACAGCCCTCCTCGGGCTGTCGATCTGGTGCCCGATCGACCCGGTCGGGGCGGCAGCCGGAGACGGCCGGGGCCGCCACCCCCCACAGGAGAGGCCCCGGCCGTCGCGCGGCACGGGCCGCGCGGCGACCCGTACTTCCTACAGCGCCTCGGGTGCGTTTTCTGTCACACCCCGCCGTGTCACGGCTTAGTTGCATCTCGGGCGGACGTGGACGGCGAGTGGTTTCAGGTCGTAACGTCGCCTTCGCGCCAACGCGCAGGCGGCAAGACCACCGCAACCACCTGCGGTTCTTGTGACCGCGACCACCAATTGAGCAACCACGACGGCGAGAACCCGGTCCGCGAGAGCGGCGCCGGTCGAGGCGCAGAAGGGCGCGCGGTGCTGGGGGACGACGCGGAGCTGACCGCCGCGGTGCGTGCGGCACAGGACGGAGATGAGACCGCGTTCCGGACTGTGTACCGAGCCGTGCACCCACGGCTGCTCGGATACGTACGGACGCTGGTCGGCGACCCCGACGCCGAGGACGTGACCTCCGAGGCGTGGCTGCAGATAGCCCGTGACCTGGAGCGGTTCACCGGCGACGCGGACCGGTTCCGCGGCTGGGCCGCCCGTATCGCCCGCAATCGCGCGCTGGACCACATACGCATGCGCGGGCGCAGGCCCGCGATCGGCGGGGACGAGACCGAACTGACCGGTCGGGCCGCCGAGTCCGACACGGCCGGCGAGGCCATCGAGGCGCTCTGCACCGACGGCGCGTTCTCCCTGATCTCCCGGCTGCCCCAGGACCAGGCCGAGGCGGTCGTGCTCCGCGTGGTCGTGGGGCTCGACGCGAAGACCGCCGCCGAGACGCTCGGCAAGCGCCCGGGCGCCGTCCGCACGGCGGCCCACCGGGGCCTGAAGCGGCTCGCCGAGCTGCTCGGCGACGACCCGCAGGCCGATCCGGAATCGGCCGGGGTGCTCGACGCCCTGCCGCCCCAGCGAGAACCGTGCGGCGGTGCGGTGACGTCCGCAGGAGTGACGCACAGCGTCGCGCGGACGCAGAAGGATGTGTGATGGCCGACGAGCAGTACGGGTGGCTGGACCGCGAAACGGCGGAGCGTTTGCTGAGCGGAGAGTCACCGGAAGCTGTCGACGACGCCGATCGACGCAAGGCCGAACACCTCGCCAGGACGCTCGGCGCGCTCTCCGCCACACCCCCGCTGACCAGCGAGGAACTCCCCGGTGAGGCCGCGGCGGTGGCCGCTTTCCGCAAGGTGCGCGAGGAACGCGCCGGCACCGGTGCGGCCGGTGCGGCGAGCGGCGGCCAGGACGCGTCCGCGGGCACCGATGCCCAGCTGGTCCGTCTCGGAACCCCGCTCGGCAGCGGCTCGGCAGCCGTCCGCCGGCCTCGCCGGGCCCGTCCCGCGCGCCTCGCCCTGGCCGCCGCCCTGGCTGTCGGCATGGTCGGCGGGGTCGCCGTGGCGGCCGGAACCGGAGCCCTGAGGGCACCGTTCGGCGGCGACGAACCCCACCCCGGCGCCTCGGTCTCCGCCGCCGTCAGCCCTCCGGAGCGCCCGCTGGTGTCGCCCTCGCCGAGTGACGCCGTACAGGGCGGGTCCGGCCCGGACGACGTCCCGAGCGGTACACCGACGGGCGGGGCCGAGGGCGAGGGCAGGGACGAGGCGCGCGGCGGCGCGACACCGGAGCCCGACCCCGGCGGCCGGGGCGACGGGACCGCCGGTGACCGCGGCGAGATCACCTCCGCCTGCCGCGACCTCCGCGAGGGCAAGCGGCTGGACTCCGGCCGCGGGCGCGCCCTGCGGGACGCGGCGGGCGAGACGCGCGTGGGGAAGTACTGCGAGCGTGTCCTGGCCGGCACCGATCCCCGCTCCGCGGAGCGGAACGACGAGGGCAAGGGGCAGGGACAGAGCAGGGGCAAGGGCCAGGGCAAGAGCCAGGAGCATGGCAAAGGCCAGCGCCAAGGCCACGGCCAGGGCCAGGGGCGGCACCAGGACAAGGACCGGGATCGCGGGCAGGACCGTAAGCAGGACAAGGCCGACCGGAAGACCGGTAAGCGGGCCGCGCGCAAGGGTGACGCCGGGGACGACGCGGACAGTGGCTGGTCCAAGCGTGCGAGTACCCCCCTGCGACCTGCGGTTTCGCACGCGGTGAAGATCTCTTGGCCAAGGGTGTGACGTTTTCGGCTGCCCCGGCGCAGTAAAGAGTGAGCCGACTGGTCATCGGCTTTCGCACAGAGCCGGGGTTCCCCCCGTACCTACGGCTCGTGCACCTGAGCGGGGGGGGGGGGAGGGGGCCCCCCCCCCCCCCCCCCCCCCCCCCCCCCCCCCCCCCCCCCCCCCCCCCCCCCCCGCCCCACCCTCTCCTCCCGGCTCCTCACCAGGACACGACGACCTTGTCGCCGTTGCGGACCCGCGCGTACAGCTCGGCGATCGCCGCCTCGTCCCGGACGTTGACGCAGCCGTGCGAGGCGCCCGCGTAGCCCCGGGCGGCGAAGTCGGGCGAGAAGTGCACGGCCTGGCCGCCGCTGAAGAACATCGCGTAGGGCATGGGCGAGTCGTAGAGCGTCGAGACGTGGTCGCGGGACTTCCAGTAGACGGAGAAGACACCCTCCCGGGTCGGTGTGTACTCCGAGCCGAAGCGGACGGCCATCGTCGACAGGGTCCGCCCGTCGATCATCCAGCGCAGGGTCCTGCTGGTCTTGTCGACGCACAGCACGCGGCCGCTCCGGCAGCGCGGGTCCGGCGGGTCGGCCGGCTGGCCGCCCATCAGGTACAGGTCCCACCGGCCCGGCTCGCGGGTCATGCCCAGCAGCCGCTGCCAGGTGACGGTGTCGGTCCTCCCGGTGCGGGGCAGCCCGCGCTTGCCCTGGAAGCCGCTGACCGCCTCGGCGGTCCGCTCGTCGTAGGTCCCCGTCGGTCCTTCGAAGAGCCAGGCGACCTGCCGCAGCCGGGCCTGGAGTTCCCGGACGTCCCGGCCGGTGTCGCCGGGGGACCACAGCACACGGGGCGCGGCGCGGGGCTTGTCGTCGTCACCGGGCGGGGCGGGGGCGGTGCTCGCACTGCCGCCTCCGTCGTCGTAGCCGCCGTCGTCGTCACCGGAGCTGCGGGCCGGGGACGGGGTGCCGTCGGGCATCTCGATGTGCACCGGCGGCCGGCCCTTGCCCTCGCCGCCGGGGGCCTGCACCGTACAGCCGGTCAGCGCGGCCAGTACGGCGACCGCCGCCGCGATCGCTCTCCCCATGCCCCTGGTACGCACACGGCCCCCCAGTCGTCTCACCGGCGTGCCCCGGATGTCACCTGAGATGTTCCCCGGGCGTGACCCGCCGCGAACCACGGGGCATGGTGGTGAGCGAGGTCACTGCTCTGCGGGAGGCAACCCACCATGGCGCGTGAGTCGGAGTCCGGACTGCCCATCGAGCCGGTCTACGGGCCGGAGGCCCTGGAGGGCTGGGACCCGGCGGAGAAGCTGGGGGAGCCCGGGGCGTACCCGTACACCCGCGGCGTGTACCCGTCGATGTACACCGGCCGCCCCTGGACGATGCGCCAGTACGCCGGGTTCGGCACGGCGGCCGAGTCCAACGCCCGCTACCGGCAGCTGATCGCCCATGGCACGACCGGACTGTCGGTCGCCTTCGACCTGCCCACCCAGATGGGCCACGACTCCGACGCCCCGATCGCGCACGGCGAGGTCGGCAAGGTGGGCGTGGCCATCGACTCGATCGACGACATGCGCGTGCTGTTCGGCGGCATCCCGCTGGACCAGGTCTCCACGTCCATGACGATCAACGCCCCCGCGGCCCTGCTGCTGCTCCTCTACCAGCTGGTCGCCGAGGAACAGGGGGTGAGCGCCGGCAGTCTGACCGGCACGATCCAGAACGACGTGCTGAAGGAGTACATCGCGCGGGGTACGTACATCTTCCCGCCGAAGCCGTCCCTGCGGCTGACCGCCGACATCTTCCGGTACTGCCGGGCCGAGGTCCCCAGGTGGAACACGATCTCGATCTCCGGCTACCACATGGCCGAGGCGGGCGCCTCGCCCGCACAGGAGATCGCCTTCACCCTGGCCGACGGCGTCGAGTACGTCCGCACGGCGGTCGCGGCCGGCATGGACGTCGACGACTTCGCCCCGCGCCTGTCGTTCTTCTTCGTCGCCCGGACGACGATCCTGGAGGAGGTCGCCAAGTTCCGTGCCGCGCGCCGGATCTGGGCGCGGGTGATGCGCGAGGAGTTCGGCGCGCAGAACCCCAAGTCGCTGATGCTGCGCTTCCACACGCAGACCGCCGGGGTGCAGCTGACGGCCCAGCAGCCGGAGGTGAACCTGGTCCGGGTCGCCGTGCAGGGCCTGGCGGCGGTGCTGGGCGGCACCCAGTCGCTGCACACCAACTCCTTCGACGAGGCCATCGCGCTGCCCACGGACAAGTCCGCGCGCCTGGCCCTCCGTAGCCAGCAGATCCTCGCCCACGAGACGGACGTGACGGCGACCGTCGACCCCTTCGCGGGCTCCTACGCCGTCGAGAGGATGACGGACGACGTGGAGGCCGCGGCCGTCGAGCTGATGACCAAGGTCGAGGAGCTGGGCGGCGCGGTCGACGCCATCGAGCGCGGCTTCCAGAAGAACGAGATCGAACGCAACGCCTACCGCATCGCCCGGGAGACCGACTCCGGAGAGCGGGTCGTAGTCGGCGTCAACCGCTTCCAGCTGGACGAGGAAGAGCCGTACGAGCCGCTGCGCGTGGACCCCGCCATCGAGGCCCGGCAGGCGGAGCGGCTCGCGAAGCTGCGGGGGGAGCGCGACCAGCCGGCGGTGGACGCGGCCCTGGACGCGCTGAAGAAGGCCGCCGAGGGTGCGGACAACGTCCTGTACCCGATGAAGGACGCGCTGCGGGGCCGTGCCACGGTCGGCGAGGTGTGCAACGCCCTGCGGGAGGTGTGGGGGACATACGTACCGAGCGACGCGTTCTGATCCTCCTGCCGCCCCTGTGCGACACTCGCTCCCATGTTCGGTGTCATCGATCTGCCCACCTACCTGGCGGGCCTCGTCCTGATCGTTCTGCTGCCCGGTCCCAACTCCCTGTACGTCCTGTCCGTCGCAGCCCGGCGCGGTGTGCGGGCCGGGTACACCGCCGCGGCCGGGGTCTGGTGCGGGGACACCGTGCTGATGACGCTGTCGGCGGCCGGGGTCGCGTCCCTGTTGCAGGCCAACGCCGTGCTGTTCGGGATCGTGAAGTACGTCGGGGCCGGCTATCTGGCGTGGCTGGCGCTGGGCATGTTGCGGGCCGCGTGGGGAATGTGGAGGACGCGTGTGGAGCGGTCCGGTACGGAGGCTTCCGCGCCCGCCGGGGAGCGGCCCTTCCGCCGTGCCTTCGTCGTCAGCCTGGTCAACCCCAAGGCGATCCTCTTCTTCGTCGCCTTCTTCGTGCAGTTCGTCGACCCGGGGTACACCTATCCCGCCCTGTCCTTCGTCGTCCTCGGCGCTCTCGCCCAGCTCGCCAGCGTGTTCTACCTCAGCGCGCTGATCTTCGGCGGCACCAGGCTGGCCGCCGCCTTCCGACGCCGCAGGCGTCTGTCGGCGGGGGCGACCTCGGCGGCGGGCGCGTTGTTCCTCGGGTTCGCGGTGAAGTTGTCCCTCGCCAGTGCGTGACTAGAGACCGGAGCGCCCCACGTACTGCCGGCCCGGCAGCGGCTCGGTTGGCCGGTGATGCGGGAACTGTTCCGGTCCGTGGCACGGCCGCTCGGCGCGGACGGCGAGCTCTTCCGAGGGCTGCGGGTACTTGCCCTGGACGGGATGCTGCTGGCCGTGCCCGACTCTGCGGGCAACAACGACAACGGACGTGCCATGACTCGATCCCCTCAGGGAATCGAGCCTCCATCAGACCCGGAGCAGTTCACAGTGCTGCCCTCGGCCATAGCCGTTCCCCACACTCGCATCGACTGTCGTCATGATGCACGCACACAGCACTCGGCCCGCACGAGGGCATCGCGTTAGGAGTTCTTAGCGTGGCACTCTCGGCGGATCGCTCAGCACCGCCCGCAGCCGCGGCGTCAGCGGCTTCTCCACGTATCGGTTCATGAGCCACGCCAGCAGCAGCATCGAGGCCACCGTCAGGGCGAAGGTCTCCGCCGACGCCAGACCCAGGCCGCGGTGCAGGGCGTGGATGACCACCCAGCCGAGGTGCTCGTGTATCAGGTAGAACGGGTATGTCAGCGCCCCCACCACCGTCAGCCAGCGCCAGTTCGCCCAGTTCAGCCACTCCAGTGCGATCACCGCGACCGCCACGAAGCCGAACGTCACCACGAGCACGATGCCGAAGGAGGAGCGGTAGGAGAAGCCGCCCGCGTCGGTTGCGTGCCACAGCCCTCGCACCGCGAAGTGCTGTCCTATCAGCCAGCTCACGGCGACGATGCCCCAGGCGTAGGCGTCCCGCCGGTCGAGGTGCACGAGGTAGAGGCCGACGCCGCCGATGAAGAAGGGGGCGTACTCGGGCATCAGGACGATGTCGAGCAGCGGCATGTCCGCGTTCTGCGCGATCACGGCCGCCAGCGTCCAGACTGCGCAGAACATGATCACTCGGCGGCGGCTCGCGCCGGGCAGCACGACGCACAGCGCGAAAAGCGCATAGAAGCGGATCTCCGCCCACAGCGTCCAGCACACCCCGAGCACCCGGTCCACGCCGAGCGGCATCTGCAGTAGGGTCAGGTTCACCAGCGCGTCGCTTGGTGAGACCGCCTTGTAGGCCACCACCGGCAGCGCGAACACCGCCGTCACGAGCACCACCGCCACCCAGTAGGCGGGCAGCAGCCGGGAGGTGCGGGAGGCGAAGAACGACTTCAGGGGCCGCCCCCAGCCGCTCATGCAGATCACGAATCCGCTGATCACGAAGAAGACCTGGACCCCCAGGCAGCCGTAGGCGAAGTACTCGTGCAGGGTGGGGAACTGCTGCTCGGGCGAGCTGCCCCAGGCCTTGGTGACGTCGCCGTCGCGGCCGCCGTAGTGGTACGCCGCCACCATCAGCGCGGCGATCAGCCGCAGCCCGTCAAGGGCACGCAACCGGGTCTGACGGGGTGGCCGTGCCGGCTCCGGCCGCCTGGTGGTCTCGGGGGCCGGGCGGACGGTCATGCTGGTCACGAAAATCCCCTCGACGGGTCGTCCTGCGGTTCTGCTGCTTCTGTGGGTGTGCCATCAGTCGCCAGTGGGCGCCTCAGCACATTAGTCCGAAACACAGGAACGACGTCGTTGACCGGCGAACGATTCGCCGCCCGACCCCGAGGCGTTCATCTGGACGTCTTTTTCGGTTCAATTCTCCCAACATCTCCGAACCAAAAGGCAGGAGTCGCTGCGTCAGTTTGTCGAGGGTGCAGCCTTTTCCGGGCTGCGCAACCACGGCTCGATCGACAAGGCGTGGGTCAACGAGCCGAGAGCGGGGAAGCTGGCAACCAGCGTACGGCAATCTGACGATCTGTCATAAACCGTTCAGCCCTCCTACACCTAGTAACCGCACGGGCCCCACACTTCTCCATGCACTCCTTCAGGCACGGCGATCAAGGACGTCGTGTTTCTGCTTTCCGAAGGAGCAACGCATGCGAAGACACTCGATACGTCACACGTCGATGGCCCTGGCTATATGCGGCCTGTTCGCGGTGCTGGCCTACCAACCGCGAACGCGGCCCCGACGCCGATCACGGATCCCGGGAAGTCGAGAGCGCTCGCCGCCGAGTCGGGTACCGACCGCACCGGCGGTGTCTACTACGACAAGGCCGGACAACTGGTCGTCGCCGTCACCGACGAAGCCACCGCGCGGGCCGTCCGCGCCGAGGGCGGTGTCGCCAAGATCGTGAAACACAGCACCGCTGCGCTGACCTCCGTCCGCGCCACCCTCGACCAGCGGATCGCCGACACCGACCCGATTCCCAACACCTTCTGGGGCGTCGACCCGAGCACCAACCAGGTGACCGTCGAGATCTTCGACGGTGTGTCCGCCGCCGACGAGAAGCGGCTCATGAACCTCGTCGCCGACTACGGCGACGCGGTGCACGTCGCGAGGGTCCCCGGTGTGATCAGGCCGAACGCTTACGAATCCGTCGGCGGCATCGGCATCTATTAGAAGGACGGCAGCGCGGAGTGCACTCTCGGGTTCAAGCGCGCCGGCGCCGTCAGCGGCGACCTCGTGGGCGAGGTGCTCTCGCCGAGTGAGACCGTCACCTACACCGACGGCACGATCCTGAAGAACATGATCAAGACTTCACTCTGCAGCCTCGGGGGAGACAGCGGCGGTCCGGTGTGGTCGGGGACCTATGCCCTCGGCATCCTGTCCGGGGGCAACACGCCCCCTGACGCGACGTGCAACAGCACCGTGAGCGAGTACCGGTCCTACGCTCAGCCGGTGCACTGGGTGCTGGCGCACCACGGGCTGAGCGCGTTCTGAGCCGATCGCCGCGCCACCGTGGGGGCATGCCGTGGTGGCCGACGGTGGCCAGGCTTGTCAGCCGCGAACGGCGTTCCGGCGTAGTGGGCGACTCAGGCCTTGGCCGGTTTTCGGTTGGGCGCTGTCCGTGATCCTACGGGCTCCGCCCCCGCCTCGCCGTGAGATCAACGGGGTAATCCGATGGTTCCCCCATCCTTTCCTCAGTCGTACGGTCGTTTTTGCTCTGGTTGGCTCAACGGCGAACGGCGTTCTTCAACGCCCGCGCTCGCCGCGCCGCCCGGCGTACCGTCGCGTTGCGCGGGATGAACGCCAGCTGAGCCGGGACCGCGCCTGGCAGCGCCAGCGAGGTGAGACGGCGGCGCTTGAAATAGCGCCAGGTGTGCTGGTTGAGATGCCTGGCCAGGTACTGTTCGGCCGCCGGCCGCAGATCGGGGTAGATCTTCGACTGCATCGCGTAGCCGACGGTCTGGACCAGCTTGGTGAGCATCTCCACATCCATACCGCGCCGTCGCTCGGTGACCGCGGCTCGGTCCCCGAGGTCGGGCAGCAGGGCGTCGACGATGGTCACCGGCACGCGGTTGCTGTTCTCGTATGGCGTCAGCCGCTCCAGGAGCGTGCCCGTGCCGATGCGGGCGACCGGCAGTTCGTACAGCGCCGAGGCGGTGAACAGCGCGGTGGAGAAGCAGCCGACGACCAGCGCGGGCTGCATCCGCTGGTAGAGCACCTCGGCGAGGGCCGGCGTGTCGAGCACCGTGAGGTCCGCGTCCAGCTTCCGGGCCTCCTGCTCCAGCGCCTGCGACCAGCTGGGCGGGGCCGAGGGATGCGGCTTGAACACCACACGGCGGTGGCCGAGTCCGACCGCGCCCCGCAGCATCCGCACATGGAGGTCTTCCTCCTCCTCGGACGTCAGGATGCCGAGCGCGGAGAGGTACTGGCCCAGCATCAGGGCCGGTCCGTCGATCTCCGGCAACTCGCTTCCTGTCTCGCTGAGTTCGGCGAGCACCTTCAGGAATGCGTCCGTCGTCACGATCTGCGGCTCGACCCCGAACTCGGTGAGCAGCAGCGGCTTCAGGCCCGATACCAGATCGAGGTGAAGCACCCGCCGTACGCGGGTGCCGACCAGCGGGTCGATCTTGAAGCGGGTCGGGCCGTAGCTCATCAGCCCGTCCGCGTACACGTCCACGGGGGCGCCGCCGAAGATCTGGCAGATGGCGAGCGAGGGGTTGACCTGGATGGACTCCACCGCCAGCTCCACGCGGTCGTCGCCCAGGTCCCACAGCAGCCGCAGATAGCGTTCGAACAGCAGCTGGTCGTCCGGGCGCGGGGACCAACCGCCCGGATGGAAAGGGGAGATGGCGTCGTTCCAGGACAGGACGCCGTCGAACCGGTCGCGCAGCTGCTCGAAGCCCGGGGACTGGTCGAAGGCCCGGGACAACTCCGGAGCCGCGCTGTTGTTGCTGATCAGCAGCAGGCGCCGGTCCGCGAACCCGAAGCAGTCGGAGTCGATCGCGGCGGCCAGTGTGGCGGCGCCGAAGAGGGTGGACGCGCAGAAGATCTGCGTGGTGCGGCGGGCGCCGCCCGTGGCGGGCATGGTGGTCGCGGTCATCAGGCGGCGGCCTCCCCGGCCGTGGAGGGCCTCCGGCGCAGTCGGCGCAGCTGGGAGGCGCGAGCGTGGTCCATGGAGTTCAGTGTCTCGTTGAGCAGGTCCTGCGGCATACGGCGCAGGGCGGAGGCGCTCAGCGAACGGAGCTTGCGGGCCACCTGTGGCTCGAACTTGTCTATTGTCGCGAGGTGGTGGTTGATGATCGCGCAGTAGGTGCGCACCGCCTTGGGCAGGAACCGGTCGGCGTCGGGGTCCTCGGCGGTCTCCGCCAGAACCCGGTCGAACGAGCGGATGAAGTCGAGCTGCCGCGTGTCTCCGATCTGGGTGAGCGAGGAGGTCACTCCCCGGCGGTAGAAGATGCCGAGCAGGTCCGGCACCGCGAACGACCCGGCCTTGCGGTGCAGCGCCCAGATCCACGGCCGGTCCTCCGCCGTGCGCAAGTCCTCCGGGAAGTGCAGCAGCCCCTCGTCGACCAGCCTTCGGTGGTAGGCGCCTGCCCAGGAGTATGGGTAGTCGACCGGCGTGGAACGTTCCGCTGGCAGGATCACGCTACGGGGCGAGACCACGACGCCGCGCGGACCGAAGGGCACGCGGTGCACCGTGCGCTGCGCGCCCGTGCACCGCACGTGGTCGGTACGGATGAAGTCGCAGCCCAGGGACTCGATACTGGCGAGGAGCTGTGCGAAGTATCCCGGTGCCACCCAGTCGTCGCCGTCGAGGAAGGTCAGGTACTCGCCCCGCGCTGCGTCGATTCCGGTGTTGCGCGCGGCGGACACCCCTTTCTCGTTGCGCCTGATGAGCACCGCACCCGGCAGTTCGCGTTCGGCGCGTTCGAGGATTTCCTTTGTCCCGTCCGTCGAGCAGTCGTCGACGAGAATGAACTCGAAGTCCTCGCGGGCATTTGCACGCAGAGATCTGATGGCGTCCGGGGCGTATTGCTGCACGTTGTAGAACGGCACGATGACGGAGAGCTTGACCACGCGTAAGACGTTATGAGGCCGCCCGGCATTCGTCCTGACGGTCTGGTTGATACCAGGTGAACTCCGCGTGGCAAAGTCATGAATCAGACCTGCCGGCGGGTCGATCAGGCCCGGAATCCCCATTCGGCGATGTGCTGTTAACCGTTTGTTGTGTTCCGGTTGGGCCGGACCTAGAAATGGCTTCCTAGCGTCGGGGACGTGCCAACAAGTGCAACGAAGGCCCTGCGGGTGGCCGTCCTCGCGGATTCCGACACCCGGTGGAAATGGGGCGCGCTCACCGCGAACCGCGTCGCGCCGGAGACCACCGGACGTCCGGACCTGCGTCTGGACGGCTACCTCCTGCGAGGCCGCGCCACCCCCACCCCCCGTCAGCTCCAGGAAGTCGGCGTCCAAGCGGACTCGCTCCGCGAGGTGACCGCCGTCGAGTTCCTGCGCACCATGGCCGAGGAGTCCTACGACGTCCTCGTCCTCGCCCTCGTCGGCGGCGGTGTGCAGGCGATGCTGCACGGCCTGGGGTGCGTCTGGGAGAACCGGACCTCGCGGCCCGTCGTCGTCACCGGCTACGTCGGTGTCGTCTACGAGAAGCTCGCCGACGGCCTGCTGCTGCGGCACGGCGCGGACCTCGTCCTCGCCAACTCCCGCCAGGACGCGGACCGTTTCCGGGCCGTCTACGAGGGAGTGGGCGCCGACGCCTCGTCGGTGACCGAGGTGGCCCTGCCGTTCCTCGGTGGCGCTCCCTACACCGGTGAGCCCGACCCTTCCGCGGAGCAAGGGCGCAGGCCCTACACGGTCGTCTTCGCCGCCCAGCCCTCCGTCCCGGAGAGCCGCAAGGACCGTGCGTACCTGCTCGACCGGCTGGTCCAGCACGCCCGCAGGCACCCCGAGCGCGAGGTACAGCTCAAGCTGCGCTCCAAGCCGGGCGAACACACCACCCACATCGAGGAGTTGCCGTACCAGAAGCTGGTGCAGCGCCTCGATCCGCCGGCCAACTTCCGCCTCGTGTACGGAAACATGGGCGAGGTCCTCGACCGCACCGACCTGCTGGTGACGGTCAGCTCCACGGCCGCCCTGGAGTCGCTGCACCGCCGTGTCCCCACGGCCGTGCTGACCGACCTCGGTATCCGCGAGTCGCTCGGCAACCACCACTTCGTGGGCTCCGGCTGCCTCGCCTCCTGGGACCAGCTCGACGCCGGGCACCGGCCGGTCCCCGACGAGGAGTGGGTCTCCCGGCAGGGCGTCGCGGCGGAAGGCTGCTACGACTCCGCCTTCGACGCGGCCCGCGAACGCATCGCGAAGCTGCTCGGCCGGCCCGGCGGCCTGCCTCCGCTGACCCCGTACTACACACCCGTCACCGCGCCCGGCTACCTGCCCGGGATCCTCGCCCGCCACCACCTCGGCCCGGACGGCACCCCGCTGCCCGGCGCGCCCGCCGCCGGCAAGGAGCCCGGACCGGTCCGGCAGATCGTGCGCCGGGCGGCGCGCGGCGCCTACCGGCACGGCGTGCAGCGCGTGGCGCCCGTCATCCGGCGGATGGGCGAGCTGTGAGCCGCCCGATCCTACGTCAAGGAGCAGAGACCATGTCCCACCCGGAAGCGGGCCCCAGCGCCTCGGCCCGCCGCGTCCTCGCGGTGATCCCCGCGCGCGGCGGCTCCAAGGGCGTGCCCGCGAAGAACCTCCTGCCGGTCGGCGGTGTCCCGCTGGTGGCCCGGGCGGTGCGGGAGTGCCTCGCCTCCCGGCTGGTGACCGACGTCGTCGTCTCCACCGACGACCAGGCCATTGCCACCGCCGCCCGCGAGGCCGGCGCGGAGATCGTGCTGCGTCCCGCCGCGATCGCCGGGGACACGGCGACCTCCGAGGCCGCGGTGCTGCACGCCATGGACGCCCACGAGGCCTCGCGCGGGGCGCAGGTGGACGTGGTGCTGCTGGTGCAGTGCACCAGCCCGTTCATCCTCCGCGAGGACGTGGACGGTGTCGTGGAGGCGATCGCCGGGAACGGCGCCGACACCGCGCTGACCGTGGCGCCCTTCCACGGGTTCGTCTGGCGGGACGCGGAGTACGCCGAGGCCCTGGTGGCGGCCGGCTCCGTCGCCCGGACCGGCGCCGAAGCCGGCGGCTACGGCATCAACCACGACAAGTCCTTCCGCCCGCGCCGCCAGGACCGCCCCCAGGACTTCCTGGAGACCGGCGCCGTCTACGGCATGGACGCGCCGGGCTTCCGCAAGCACCGGCACCGCTTCTTCGGCCGCACGGAACTCGTGCGCACCGACCCCGCCCGGGTCCTGGAGATCGACGATCCGCACGACCTGGCCCGCGCCCGGGCCCTGGCCCCGCTCTTCGACGCGAACAGGCCCGGCGCGCTCCCGACCGCCGACGACATCGACGCGGTCGTCCTCGACTTCGACGGCACCCAGACCGACGACCGGGTGCTCGTCGACTCCGACGGACGGGAGTTCGTCTCCGTGCACCGCGGGGACGGACTCGGCATCGCGGCCCTCCGCAGGAGCGGCCTGAAGATGCTGATCCTGTCCACGGAACAGAACCCTGTGGTCGCCGCCCGGGCCCGGAAGCTCAAGCTCCCGGTCCTGCACGGAATCGACCGCAAGGACCTCGCGCTGAAGCAGTGGTGCGAGGAGCAGGGCATCGCGCCGGAGCGCGTGCTCTACGTCGGCAACGACGTCAATGACCTCCCGTGCTTCGCCCTCGTGGGCTGGCCCGTGGCGGTCGCGAGCGCCCACGACGTCGTGCGCGGCGCCGCACGCGCGGTCACCACCGTCCCCGGTGGCGACGGCGCGATCCGAGAGATCGCCAGCTGGATCCTCGGCCCCTCTCTCGAAGTCCCCGCCAAGTCCCACACGTAAGGACATCTCTGCCATGAGCACCAACTCCCGTATCCGCCGGTTCGGTTCGCGCGAGGTCGGCCCGGGCCGCCCGGTCTACGTCTGCGGTGAGATCGGCATCAACCACAACGGCGATCTCGAGAACGCCTTCAAGCTGATCGACGCCGCCGCCGAGGCCGGCTGCGACGCCGTCAAGTTCCAGAAGCGCACCCCGGAGATCTGCACCCCGCGCGACCAGTGGGACATCGAGCGCGACACGCCCTGGGGCCGGATGACCTACATCGACTACCGCCACCGCGTGGAGTTCGGCGAGGACGAGTACCGCGCGATCGACGACTACTGCAAGTCGAAGAACATCGACTGGTTCGCCTCTCCGTGGGACACCGAGGCCGTCGCCTTCCTGGAGAAGTTCGACGTCCCCGCCCACAAGGTCGCCTCCGCCTCCCTCACCGACGACGAGCTGCTGCGCGCCCTGCGCTCCACGGGCCGCGCGGTGATCCTCTCCACCGGCATGTCGACGCCCCGGCAGATCCGTCACGCGGTCGAGGTCCTCGGCTCCGACAACATCGTGATGTGCCACGCCACGTCGACCTACCCGGCCAAGGCCGAGGAGCTCAACCTGCGCGTCATCAACACGCTCCAGCAGGAGTACCCGAACGTCCCGATCGGCTACTCCGGCCACGAGACCGGCCTGCAGACCACCCTCGCCGCGGTCGCCCTGGGCGCCACCTTCGTCGAGCGTCACATCACCCTCGACCGCGCCATGTGGGGCTCCGACCAGGCCGCCTCCGTGGAGCCGCAGGGCCTCACCCGCCTCGTCCGCGACATCCGCACCATCGAGGCCTCCCTCGGCGACGGCGTCAAGAAGGTCTACGACTCCGAGCTGGCCCCGATGAAGAAGCTGCGCCGCGTCGCCGGTGTGGTCGCCGAGGCGGAGATCGCCACGGCGGCGGGCGAGCCGGTCGGCGTCTGAGCGCACCACCCCCACACCACCCCTTACGACGGGACGGTCGTACGTCGATGAGCCCCCGCGCCGGGAACGCCGGCCCCCACACTCTCGCCTTCGTCGAGAGCCCGGTACAGCTGCTGAACGTGCTGGAGTGGGCGCACGCGCACGCGCCCGGCGTGGGGCTCACCCTCGTGGTGCTGTCGCCCGTCGACCCGATGACGCGCGGCCAGCTGCGGCGGATGTCCGACCTGGCCCGCGAGGAGGGGCACGAGGTCCGCTGGGAGGAGGCGCGCGGCGGGCCCCTGGCGCCCTTCCAGACCATCGGCGGCCTGGCCGGCCTGCTCCGCGGAGCGCGCCGGATCGTGCTGGGGGACCCCTTCTCCCGCTACGTCCAGCTGCTGCTGACGATCACCCGCGCCCGTGACCTGGTCGTCGTCGACGACGGCACGGCGACGATGGAGTTCGTCGGGCAGCTGGCCCGGGGCGAACGCCTGATGCGCTGGCACCGCAAGGGCGGCCGCCCCGGCCCGCGGGACGTGATCTTCGCGCCGGTGTCGGCCGCGGCCCGCCGCCGGCTGACCCCCGGCGACCGGCGGAACGTCGAGGTCTTCTCCTCCATGCCGCTGGAGCAGACCCCGGCGGGCGTCACGGTCACCGCCCACACCTTCGCCTGGACCCGCTCCCGCTTCGGCCCGCCCCGCATCACCAAGGGCGCGGACCTGGTGGGCACCTCCCTGGTGGAGACCGGGGTGGTGGACGACGGCCGTTACCTGGAGGCCGTCCGCGCCCTGGCGAGGGCCCATGGCGCCACCCGCTACTTCGCCCACCGCCGCGAGAGCACCGACAAGCTCCACCGCCTCGCCGTCGAGACGGGCCTGGAGATCGTCCGCCCCGAACTCCCCCTGGAACTGATCGCCCGCCGGGGCCCCATCGGCCGCACGATCCTCAGCTTCCCCTCCACGGTCGTCCACACCCTCCCCCTCGCCCTGTCCGGCACGGAGGTCCGCGTCGCGGTCTGCGACATCGACCCGGCGTGGCTGACCGAGACCGCGTCACCGCGGGCCCAGGGCTTCCTGTCGGGGGTGACGGGCACGGCGCGGGACGTCCACCGCCTGGCAGCGGTGCAGACCGTCTGAGCGGTCCGCGCACGACGCGCGTCCGGTCAGATCGCGGTCCGGTGCCGTCCAGCGCAGGGCGCCGGAGAGCCCTGGACGGGGGTGCCCCCTGCTCGGCCGAGGCCGGGAGCCCGGGGAGGCGCCAGGCCGCGCGATCCGGGCGGGCACAGCGCAAGGGCCCCTCGGGGCCGCGGGCTGTGGGCGGGGCGGCCCGGCTGGTCCCGGGAATCATGTCGTGCCCCCTGGCCGGTCCTCACGCTGCCACCACTCCACGACCGACGGGACTCGTTTCCATCGGCGCGCGGGGCGTGAGGGCTTCGGTGGTTCCACTTAGAAGGCTTCTGATGGATCTCCGCGGCGTCGCGGCGTTCGGCACGCTCCCCCAAGCTCTTCGAGCAGGGGGGACCCCCACTCGCCGCACCGGACAAAAGGCCTGGTAGCTCCGCTACAAGGCCTTCCGCCCGGCACGCCGAGAGCACGCACCGAACGCCGCTAATTCTTCCACGGAGATCCATCAGAAGCCCCCTAGCCGCGACCGCTCGGCCGGAAAGCGCCGGGCGGGGCGAGTTCCGGCTTGCGGGCCAGCAGGAACGCGCGCGGCCGCTGCTCCTCGCCCTGGGGCTCGCGCAGGACCCGGGCGTACAGCTCCAGGCCCGCCTTCGTGAGGAGGTCCGCCACGGATTCCGGCGTGCGCCAGTGGTAGTCGAGCGAGATCTCCCGGCCGTAGCGCTCGGACGCGCGCAGACGCCCGTTCTCGTCCCCGGACTGGAAGCCGAGCAGGACGGGCGCGCCCGGCGCGAGGACGCGGTGGAACTCGGCGAACGCCGACGGCAGGTGCTCGTCCGGCACGTGGATGATCGAGTAGAGCGCGACGATCCCGCCGAGCGTCTCGGCCGGCAGGTCCAGGGCCGTCATCGAGCCGACGTGGAAGCGCAGCTCCGGGTGCGCTCGGCGGGCCAGGGCCACCATGCGGGGCGAGATGTCGATCCCGAACACCGGCAGGCCGAAGCCGTGCAACCGCGCCGCCACGTACCCGGGGCCGCTGCCGAGGTCGGCGACCGGAGCCCGCGGAGACTCCCCGGGCGCCCGGGCCAGCTCCACGAACGCCGTGAGCAGGGCACTCTCCAGTGGTTTCCCGGCCAGGCTGTCGGGGTGCTCGGCGGTGTACGCCTCGGCGATGGCGTCGTAGGAGACCTGCGTGGACTGGAGGAACTCGGGAGGGCGCACGGGCGCACCCTAGCGGTGGCGCGGGTCCGGCTGATGAACACGCCCGTGTTCGCCGCGCGGGGCGTGGTATCCGTGGAAGAGGATGGATGGATACCGGAATCGTGACGCAGATGTGGCCGAAGTCACACTCCGTGGGGTGGGGTGACCGTCCAGGCCCTGAGGGCTGGCGATTTTACCCATCTCAGTTGATGGCTATGCGTCCGGTGGTCATATTTTCTTCCCCTAACGGGTTGAAGTTTTGTTGATCGGCGGTCGGCCGACCGCCCTGGCGCCCTACCCTTCAAAGGGTGAAGCAATTGATGTCAATGGAGTCCGAGGTCGATCTTCCCGGGGGAGCCGTGCTTCCCGGCGCGCTGCCCGACGCACTGCGCGCCGAGCTCATCGCGTTCCGGCGCGACCTGCACATGCACCCGGAGCTGGGCAACCAGGAGTTCCGCACGACCGCCGCGATCAAGGAGCGGCTGGAGCGGGCCGGCCTCAAGCCGCGTGTCCTCACCGTGGGGACCGGACTCGTCTGCGACATCGGTGTGGAGGGCGAGCAGTGGGCCGGTGGCCCCAGCATGCTCGCCATGCGGGCCGACATCGACGGCCTGCCCATCCCGGACACCAAGGCCGAGTGCCCCTACCGCTCGACCGTGCCCGACCGCGCGCACGCCTGCGGCCACGACGTGCACACCACCGTCGTCCTCGGCGCCGGCCTCGTCCTCGCCGAACTGCACAAACAGGGCCTGCTGCCCCGCCCCGTCCGGCTGATCTTCCAGCCCGCCGAGGAGGTGCTGCCCGGGGGTGCCGCCGACGTCATCAAGTGCGGGGCGCTGGAAGGGGTCGGCGCGATCATCGCCCTGCACTGCGACCCCCGGGTGGACGCGGGCAAGGTCGGGCTCCGGGAAGGGCCGATCACCTCCGCCTGCGACCGGCTGGAGATCGGCCTCGACGGCCCGGGCGGCCACACCGCGCGCCCTCACCTGACGACCGACCTGGTCACAGCCGCCGCCCGGGTGGTCACCGACGTGCCCGCCCTGGTCGGCCGGCGCTTCGACAGCCGCAGCGGACTCGCCATCACCTGGGGCCGCATCGAGTCGGGGCACGCGCCGAACGTGATCCCGCAGCACGCCGAGCTGTCCGGCACCGTGCGGTGCCTCGACATCGACGCGTGGCGGCAGGCCCCCGACGTCGTGGTCGGCGCGATCGACGAGGTCGCCAACCTGCACCGCGCCAAGTCGGAGATCAACTACGTGCGGGGCGTCCCGCCCGTCGTCAACGAGCCCGGCGTGACCGAGCTGCTGCGCGACGCCATGATCTCCCGGCGCGGGGTCGAGTCCGTCGAGGGCACCGAGCAGAGCCTCGGCGGCGAGGACTTCTCCTGGTACCTGGAGCACGTCCCCGGCGCGATGGCCCGCCTGGGCGTCCGCACCCCCGGCGAGCGGCACGTCCGCGACCTCCACCAGGGCGACTTCGACGTCGACGAGTCGGCCATCACGGTCGGAGTGGAGCTCTTCACGGCAGCGGCCCTGGTCAACGGCCTGCGCTAGTCCTTCCAGGAGGCACGGGGAGCTCCCACCTTCTTGGGCGCACAGGAAACGGGCGTGCCTGAAGCCACCTCCTTGGGCGCACAGGAAACCGAGCGCGCCTGAAGCCACCCTCTTGGGGGCGCGGGGAACCGCGCGACCAGCCACGACGGCGCCGCACGGGAACGACAACCCCGCGCCCCCGGTCGGCCCGTCAGTCCCGGCGACGACGCCCCCGGCGACGACAACGCCGGCCCTCGACCACCCCGGCGGCGTCTCCGGTTGCGGGCGGCGCAGCCCCACGGCAGCCTGGAGCCCGTGACGAGCAGGCACGCGCCGTGTGCCCGAGTGCACCTTTCGGCCCCGTTCGACCCCGTGGTTCACAAGGGCGTAACCGGCCATCGGCACGAATGGATAACGGCCCCGCTGCGACCCGTTCCCAGGAGTGTCTACGCGCGTTAATGTGCGCCGAACCGAGCACCCGCTGCGGGGCTTTGCAGAATGGGGAACTTCAGATGCGTCGGATTTCCAAACTGACCCGCGTCGCGGTGGGGGTCGCGTCGCTCGGGCTCGTCGCCACGGCGTGTGGCGGCACCAGCAGTGACAGCGGCGACAGCGACACCAGCGACCGCGGTGTCGCCATCGCGTACGACGTCGGCGGCAAGGGGGACCAGTCCTTCAACGACGCCGCATACGCGGGCCTGACGAAGGCCAAGGACGAGTTCGGCTACAAGACGGCCGACATCGAGCCCACCGAGGGCGAGACGGACGCCGACAAGGAACAGCGCCTCGGCTCGCTGGCCAAGCAGGGCTACAACCCGGTCATCGGTGTCGGGTTCGCCTACGGCCCGGCGATGAAGGCCGTGGCCTCCAAGTACCCGGACACCACCTTCGGCATCGTGGACTCCGTGGTCGAGGGCGAGAACGTCGCCTCCCTCGTCTTCGCCGAGGAGCAGGCCTCGTACCTCGCCGGTGTGGCCGCCGCCAAGGCCACGAAGTCGGACGTGGTCGGCTTCGTGGGCGGTGTCGACATCCCGCTGATCCACAAGTTCGAGGCCGGCTACAAGCAGGGCGTGGAGGACACCAAGCCCGGCGTGAAGGTGCTGTCCCAGTACCTGACCCAGACGGCCGAGGAGGGCGGTTTCTCCAGCCCCGACAAGGGCAAGGCCGCCGCTGAGGGCCAGATCGAGAAGAAGGCCGACGTGCTCTACGCGGCCGCCGGCCTGTCCGGCCAGGGCGTGATCGAGGCCGCCGCCAAGGCGAAGGTCTGGGCGATCGGCGTCGACTCCGACCAGTACAAGCAGCCCCCCCTCGCCCCGTACAAGGACTACATCCTCACCTCGGCCCTCAAGGACGTCGGCGGCGCGGTCTACGCGCTGTCCAAGTCGGTCGAGGACGGTAAGCCGCTGACCGGCACGCAGACCTTCGACCTGAAGGTCGACGGCGTCGGCCTGTCCGAGTCGAACCCCGAGTTCGCCGAGGTCGAGGGCCTCAAGGAGGCCGTGGACAAGGCCAAGCAGGGCATCATCGACGGCTCCATCACGGTGAAGACCGAGTAGGGCCGCGGTCGCAGGGCGACAGAGCGGGCGGACACCCCAGGTGTCCGCCCGCTTCGTGGTTCCAGGGGGAGCGGGTCACCCAGCGCCACCCCCCGTTCGCGGTCGGCGACCCCGGACCAGGGTCGGGTGATGGCTTGGCCACGGGCGCATAACAAGGTGGACAGAAGGGGTTTTCAGGCAGGTCTACGCGCGTTAATCTGCGGCGAAGCCAGCGTCGATGCTGAACCGTCCCCGGCGCTGAGCTACCCCGGGGCAGTGCGAGCACCTCCCCACGCCGCCCGGTGCGTGAACGCTCGCGCACTCCCTGGATCCGCCCGTACGACAGGAGCACCCACACATGCGCCGGATTTCCCGGATCACGGTCGCAGGCGCAGCGACCGCCTCCCTGGCCCTCGCGCTCTCCGCCTGCGGCAGCACCTCGACCTCCGGGTCGTCGGACTCGAAGGGCGACAAGGGTCTCGCCATCGCGTACGACGTCGGCGGCAAGGGCGACCAGTCCTTCAACGACGCGGCCTACGCCGGCCTCGAGCGGGCGAAGAAGGAGTTCGGGTACCAGACGGCCGACGTCGAGCCCACCGATGGCGAGACGGGCGCCGACAAGGAGCAGCGCCTCTCCTCGCTGGCGAAGCAGGGCTACAACCCGGTCATCGGCGTCGGCTACGCGTACGCCTCGGCCGTCAAGGGCGCCGCGGAGAAGTTCCCGGACACCACCTTCGGCATCGTCGACGACGCCACGATCAACACCAAGAACGTCGCCGACCTGGTCTTCAGCGAGGAGCAGGCCTCCTACCTGGCCGGTGTCGCCGCCGCCAAGAGCACCAAGTCGAACGTCGTCGGCTTCGTGGGCGGTGTGGACATCCCGCTGATCCACAAGTTCCAGGCGGGCTTCGAGCAGGGCGTCAAGGACACGAACCCGAAGGTCAAGGTCCTTTCCCAGTACCTGACCCAGACGGCCGAGGAGGGCGGTTTCTCCAGCCCCGACAAGGGCAAGACGGCCGCTGAGGGTCAGATCGAGAAGAAGGCCGACGTGGTCTACGCGGCCGCCGGCCTGTCCGGCCAGGGCGTCATCGAGGCCGCCGCCGCCAAGAAGGTGTGGGCCATCGGTGTCGACTCCGACCAGTACCAGCAGGAAGCCCTTGCCAAGTACAAGGACTTCATCCTCACCTCGGCGATGAAGGACGTCGCCAAGGCGGTGTACAACCTGGCGAAGTCGGTCGAGGACGGCAAGCCCGAGACCGGTATCGTTCGTGGCGATCTGAAGACCGGCGAGGTGGGCCTGTCGAACTCCAACCCGAAGTTCGCGGACGACGCCGAGCTCCAGGCAGCCATCAAGACGGCCAAGGAGAAGATCATCAGCGGCGAGATCAAGGTCAAGAGCAGCTGACGAGCGACTGCCTCGAAGCAGGCGGTAACCCCCGGGGTTACGTCCGCCCATCGGGGTGCGGGGAGGCTGCTCCTCGTACCCCGTCGGCGCGGGGCGTCGGACCCCTTTGTATGCCGTAGGGGCGCTACGCGCGTAGACGGCCCCCGTCCCCAGGAGAGTGCGCCATCAACGCGTCCAGCAGCCCTCCGGCCGGAGCGGCGGTCAACGAAAACGAATCGGTGACCGCCGTCGAACTCGCCGGGATCACCAAGCGTTTCCCCGGTGTCGTGGCCAACCACGACATCCACCTCAGCGTCCGCAAGGGCACCGTCCACGCCCTCGTCGGCGAGAACGGCGCCGGCAAGTCGACGCTGATGAAGATCCTCTACGGCATGCAGAAGCCGGACGAGGGCACCATCGCCGTCAACGGCGAGCAGGTCAGCTTCTCCTCGCCGGCCGACGCGATCGTCCGCGGCATCGGCATGGTCCACCAGCACTTCATGCTCGCCGACAACCTCACGGTCCTCGAGAACGTCGTCCTCGGCAGTGAGAAGCTCCACGGCATCGGCGCCAAGGCCCGCCGCAAGATCAAGGACCTCTCCGAGCGCTACGGCCTCGGCGTCAAGCCCGACCTCCTGGTCGAGGAGCTCGGCGTCGCCGCCCGGCAGCGCGTGGAGATCCTCAAGGTCCTCTACCGCGGCGCCACCACCCTCATCCTCGACGAGCCGACCGCCGTACTCGTCCCGCAGGAGGTCGACGCGCTCTTCGCCAACCTGCGCGAACTGCGCTCCGAGGGCCTGTCGGTCATCTTCATCTCGCACAAGCTCGGCGAGGTGCTCTCCGTCGCCGACGAGATCACCGTCATCCGCCGCGGCACCACCGTCGGCACGGCCGTCCCCGCCGAGACCACCCCGCGCCAGCTCGCGGAGATGATGGTCGGCAGCGAGCTGCCCACGCCCGAGACGGCCGAGTCCACGGTCACCGACCGCCCGGTCATCAGCGTCGACAAGCTGCGCCTGGCGGCCCCCGGCGGCAAGGCCCTCCTCGACGACATCACCTTCACCATCCACGCGGGCGAGGTCCTCGGTATCGCCGGAGTCGAGGGCAACGGCCAGACCGAACTGGTCGACGCCCTCATCGGCCTCAAGCACGCCGACTCCGGCACCATCCGGCTCGCCGACGAGGAGATCACCGCCTGGCCCACCCGCAGGCGCCGCGAGCAGGGCATCGGCTACATCCCCGAGGACCGGCACCGCCACGGCCTCCTCCTGGAGGCACCCCTCTGGGAGAACCGCATCCTCGGTCACGTCACCGAGAAGCCCCTCGCCAAGGGCGTCTGGCTGGACCCAAAGGCCGCCCAGGAGGACACCCGCCGCATCGTCGAGGCGTACGACGTGCGCACCCCCGGCATCGACGTCACCGCCGCCTCCCTGTCCGGCGGCAACCAGCAGAAGCTGATCGTCGGCCGCGAGATGAGCCACAAGCCGCGCTTCCTCATCGCCGCCCACCCGACCCGGGGCGTGGACGTCGGCGCCCAGGCCGCCATCTGGGACCACATCCGCGAGGCCCGCCACGAGGGCCTGGCCGTGCTGCTGATCTCCGCCGACCTGGACGAGCTGATCGGCCTGTCCGACACGCTGCGCGTGATCTACGACGGCAAGCTGGTCGCGGACGCCGACCCGGCCACCATCACCCCCGAGGAGCTCGGCTCGGCCATGACCGGTGCCGCCGCAGGGCACCTCGAGCACGACGACACCCCCGAGACCTCGAAGGCAGACGCCCCCGAGTCTCCGGAAGACGAGGCCCGCTGATGAAGAAGTTCGACAAGGAGCGCGTGCTCCTCGCGGTGGCCGGGCCGGTCATCGCGCTAGCCGTGGCCTTCGTCCTGAGCGCGATCGTGCTGATCGCGTCCGGCAAGAGCCCGTTCGAGCCGTTCGCCTTGATGTTCGAGCAGCTGGGCTTCTCCGACATCCAGGTCCTGATCATCAACCAGGCCTCGATGTACTACATCGCGGCCCTCGCGGTGGCCATCGGCTTCCGGATGAACCTGTTCAACATCGGCGTCGACGGCCAGTACCAGCTCGGCGCCATGATGGCCGCCATCGTCGGCGCGCACATGAACCTGCCAGCCGTCCTGCAGGTCCCGCTGCTGCTCCTGACGGCCGTCTTCACCGGCGCCTTCTGGTCCGGCATCGCCGGTGTCCTCAAGGTCACCCGCGGCGTCAGCGAGGTCGTCGCCACGATCATGCTCAACGCGGTCGCCACCTCCGTGATCGCCTACCTGTGGCTGCCGACCGTCTTCGGTGTGAAGGTCGGCAACAACAACACCACCGGCGAGATGTCCGAGACCGGCTGGATCCCCGGCATCCCCATGGGCCCGGCCGGCGAGATCTACGGCCTGGTGGTGCTCGCCGTCCTGCTCGGCATCGGCTACTGGGTCGTCCTCAACCGCACCCGCTTCGGCTTCGACCTGCGCGCCTCCGGCGCGTCGCAGACCGCCGCCGCGGCCAGCGGCGTGGACCCGGGGCGCATGGTGCTCAGCGCCATGCTGATCTCCGGCGGCATCGCGGGCCTCGCCGGCCTGCCGATCCTGCTCGGCGACACCCACACCTACAGCCTGAACTTCCCCACCGGTATCGGCTTCCTCGGCATCGGCATCGCCCTGCTCGGCCGCAACAGCCCCGTGGGCATCGCCTTCGCCGCCCTGCTGTGGGCCTGGCTCGACAAGGCCTCGCCCGAGCTGGACTTCCACGGCTACGACAAGGAGATCGCGGTCATCATGCAGGGCCTGATCGTGCTCTCGGTCGTCGTCTCCTACGAGGCCGTCCGCGAATGGGGGCTGCGCCGCCAGCAGCGCCGCGTCGGCGCCGAACTCGCCGCCGGTCACGTCCTCGGCGCTCAGAACACGAAGGAGGTGGCTGGCCGATGACCACCGCGTCCGACGTCAACCAGCCCACGCTGCAGCCCGCGGCGCCGACCGGCCGCCGCCTGTCGTGGCCCGTCCTGCTGCTCATCATCGCCGGCGGACTGGCGCTCACCTCGATCGTCCGCCTCATCACCGGTGCCAACGGCATCACCAACGTCAGCCAGATGTCCACCGCGCTGCAGCTCGCCGTGCCGATCGGCCTCGCCGGTCTCGGCGGCCTGTGGGCCGAACGCGCGGGCGTGATCAACATCGGCCTCGAGGGCATGATGATCCTCGGCACCTGGTTCGGAGCCTGGGCCGGCTTCCAGTGGGGCCCGTGGACCGGTGTCCTGGTCGGCATCGCCGGCGGCGCGATCGGCGGTCTGCTGCACGCCTTCGTCACCGTCACCTTCAACGTCAACCACATCGTCTCCGGTGTGGCCATCAACATCCTCGCCCTCGGCGCCACCCGCTACCTCGCGCCCCTCGCCTTCGAGGGCCACACGGGCGGCTCCGCCAAGCAGTCCCCGGCGGTGGAATCCCTCGGCAACTTCACCGTGCCGGGCCTGTCCGACGCGCTCAGGGACCTCAACGACCAGGGCTGGTTCTTCGTCTCCGACATCGCCGGCCTGCTCGGCGGCCTGGTCACCGACGTCTCCTGGCTGACCCTGATCGCCATCGGGCTGATCCCCGCCACCTGGTGGATCCTGTGGCGCACGGCCTTCGGCCTGCGGCTGCGCTCCTGCGGTGAGAACCCGGTCGCCGCCGAGTCCCTCGGCGTCAACGTCTACAAGTACAAGTACATCGCCGTCGTCATCTCCGGCGGTCTGGCCGGCCTCGGCGGTGTCTTCCTGTCCATCGTGGCCAACCCCTTCTACCTGGAGGGCCAGGTCAGCGGCCGCGGCTTCATCGGCCTCGCGGCGATGATCTTCGGCAACTGGATGCCGGGCGGCCTCGCCCTCGGAGCCGGCCTGTTCGGCTACACCGACAGCCTCAACCTGCGCGGCGGCTCCGCCAACGTGCACGCCCTGCTGCTGCTCGGCGCGCTGCTGCTGGTCATCGGCGCCATCTGGCTGGTGGTCCGCAAGAAGTACGTCCCGGCCGTGGTCACTCTGGTCCTGGGCGCCCTGGTGTTCGCCTGGTACGCCACCACCGACGAGGTCCCGAACCAGGTCGTCTCCGCCACGCCGTACGTCATCACCCTGGTGGTCCTCGCGCTGTCCGCCCAGCGTCTGCGGATGCCGAGGGCGAACGGCATGCAGTACCGGAAGGGGCAGGGCAAGTGACCGACGCCGACCCGGCCGTCGACTGGGAGAAGCTGCGCGCGGTGGCCCGGGACGCCATGTCCCGGGCGTACGCCCCGTACTCCGGCTACCCGGTCGGCGTGGCCGCCCTCGTCGACGACGGCCGGATCATCTCCGGCTGCAACGTCGAGAACGCCTCGTACGGGGTCGGCCTGTGCGCCGAGTGCGGCCTGGTCTCCGAGCTGCACAACACCGGCGGCGGCCGTCTGACGCACTTCACCTGCGTCGACCGCGACGGTGCCGCGCTCGTCCCGTGCGGCCGCTGCCGCCAGCTGCTCCACGAGTTCGGCGGCCCGGACCTCCTGCTGGAGACCCCGGCGGGCATCCTGCCGCTGTCGGAGATGCTGCCCCAGGCTTTCGGCCCGGGCCACCTCAGCACGTAATTCCCGTGCGGCCTCTCTGAGTCGCTGAGCGACCGGCTCAGAGAGGCCGCACGGCTTCTGGAACCGTTCCTGTGGACTGAGCAGAAGTGAGTCCGCTCAGCCGCACGCCCCGAACGGTCTTGGGCGTACTGGTCCCCGGCGTACTCAGCCCCGGGGCAGCGACACGGATCCCGTCCGTGGTCCGGGCCCGGGAGGCCGGTTCCCTGTGCGACCTGACCATGTGGGTGTAGCCAGAGGCGACGGGGAGGCCCCGAACCATCACTCCGGTGGAGCGGGGGCCCCGCACACCGGCGCCACGCCCGGTGTCCCAGATCGCACGACCACCGTAGCCCGAACGGCCCAGCACACCGCAAGCCAGGAAGCCGACCATCACACGATCGAGCTGACTCGACCTCGTGCACACCTCCTGGCGAACAGCTACCCACCCTCGGAAGGAAGCCCAAGCCATGGCCATGGACGCCATCTCCGTCATCCGCACCAAGCGGGACCGCGGTGAGCTCAGCGACGAGCAGATCGACTGGGTCATCGACGCGTACACCCGCGGGGAGGTCGCCGACGAGCAGATGTCCTCCCTCGCGATGGCCATCCTGCTCAACGGCATGAACCGCCGTGAGATCGCCCGCTGGACGGCCGCGATGATCGCCTCCGGCGAGCGCATGGACTTCTCGTCCCTGTCCCGCCCCACGGCCGACAAGCACTCCACGGGCGGCGTCGGCGACAAGATCACACTGCCGCTGGCCCCCCTGGTCGCCGCCTGTGGCGCGGCCGTCCCCCAGCTGTCGGGCCGGGGCCTCGGCCACACCGGCGGCACCCTGGACAAGCTGGAGTCGATCCCCGGCTGGCGTGCGCTGCTGTCCAACGAGGAGATGCTGAACGTCCTCGACACCACCGGCGCGGTGATCTGCGCGGCGGGCGACGGCCTGGCCCCCGCCGACAAGAAGCTCTACGCCCTCCGGGACGTCACCGGCACCGTCGAGGCCATCCCGCTGATCGCCTCCTCGATCATGTCCAAGAAGATCGCCGAGGGCACGGGCTCGCTGGTCCTGGATGTGAAGGCCGGCACCGGTGCCTTCATGCGGACGCTCGAGGATGCCCGCGAACTGGCCTCCACCATGGTCGGCCTGGGCACCGACCACGGTGTGAAGACGGTCGCGCTCCTCACGGACATGGACACCCCGCTCGGCCTCACGGCCGGCAACGCCCTGGAGGTCCGCGAGTCGGTGGAGGTCCTGGCGGGCGGCGGCCCCGCGGACGTGGTCGAGCTGACGATCGCCCTGGCCCGCGAGATGCTCGACGCGGCGGGTGTCAGGGACGCCGACCCCGCGAAGGCCCTGGCCGACGGCTCGGCGATGGACGTCTGGCGCCGCATGATCACGGCCCAGGGCGGCGACCCGGACGCGGCGCTTCCGGTGGCCCGCGAACAGCACGTGATCAAGGCCCCGGCCTCGGGTGTCCTCACCCGCCTCGACGCCTACGACATCGGCGTCGCCGCCTGGCGCCTCGGCGCGGGACGTGCCCGCAAGGAGGACCCGGTCCAGGCGGGCGCGGGCATCGAGATGCACGCCAAGCCGGGCGACGAGGTCACCGAGGGCCAGCCCCTCCTGACCCTCCACACGGACACCCCGGAACGCTTCGAGTACGCGCTCGGGGCGGTCGGGGGCTCCTACGACATCGCGGCGCCGGGGACGGACTTCACGGCATCGCCGGTGGTGCTGGAGCGGATCGCCTGACCTGGGCCTTTCTCGTCCGGCGAACGGAACCGGTCGGGACCGGCGGACCGCCGCCGGTCCCGACCGGCGCGTCGGATGCGCACCAATGAGCGCGCTTGAGGGCGACCACGTACTGCGCGCTTGAGGGCGACCACGTGCTGACGCACAACGCGCGGGACGAGCCGGTCCGGCTCCGCGAGCACACCGGCGCTCTCCCCGGGGGGCAGAGCCGAGATCATCGACACCCCGCGAAGGTGATCCTCGCGGTGCCCGGACGGTCACCCCCCGATGAGTTACCGCCGCCCGCCCGGTCTACCGATCGTGGACGCCATGACACCGCCCGTGCTCGTACTGGCCGGCCCTGTCACCCGGGACGAGGTGAGAGGGCTGAGCGACGACGTACGGGCACTGCTGCACACCGGCGGTGCCCGGGTCGTGGTGTGCGATGTCGGGAGCCTCGGGCCACCGGGGCTCGCCACCGTCGACCTGCTCGCGCGGCTCCAGCTGGCCGCCCGGAGGGAGGGAGGGCGGATACGGCTGCGCGATCCCGACCCGGCCCTACGCGCCCTGCTCGACCTCGTCGGTCTCCGCTTCGAGGTGGAGGGGCAGGTCGAAGAGCGGGAACCAGCGCTGGGTGTCGAGGAAGCAGTGGAACCCGGTGATCCGGCCGTCTGAGATCTCCAGCACCTGGACGGCCCACGGCGTGAAGCCGCCCTTGTCCGGGTCCGGCTTGTACTGGGCGAACCCCGGCAGGCCGTTGACCTGCACGGGCACCAGCCGGGAGCCCGCGCAGGGCGCGCCGAGGGTGGTCATGAAGCCGGTGATGTCCCGCACGCCGGTCAGCCACAGGTCGAACGGCGGCATCGTCATGACCGCGTCCTCGTGCAGCAGGGTGGTCAGCGCCGACATGTCGTAGCCCTCGAAGGCCGCCACATAGCGGTCCAGCAGCTTCTGCTGGTCCTCGTCCAGCGGGTCGGACACGACCGCGTCGGCGCCCGCCTCCTGCCGCTCGGCGAGGGTCGCGCGGGCCCGCTGGAGGGCGCTGTTGACCGACGCCACCGAGGTGCCCAGCAGCTCGGCGACCTCGCTGGCCCTCCAGGCCAGCACCTCGCGCAGGATCAGCACGGCCCGCTGCTTGGCCGGCAGCCGCTGAAGGGCGGCCATGAAGGCGAGCCGCACGGACTCCTTGGCTATCGCCGCCTCCGCCGGGTCGTCGGTCGTGGGCAGCACACGGGCGTCCGGCATGGGCTCCAGCCAGGTGTTGTCCGGGCGGGGGGAGAGGGCCGCCTGGGCGAGCGGGGTGGACTCGGTCAGGTCCATGGGCCGGGCGCGCTTGTTCCCCGCGGTCAGCATGTCCAGGCACACGTTGGTGGCGATGCGGTAGAGCCAGGAGCGCAGGCTGGAGCGGCCCTCGAACGTGGCGTAGCTGCGCCAGGCGCGGACCATCGTGTCCTGCACCGCGTCCTCGGCCTCGAAGGAGGAGCCGAGCATCCGGTAGCAGTACCCCGTCAGCTCGGTGCGGTGTGCCTCCAGCCTGGTGTCCAGGTCTGTCGGTGTCGCCGTGCCGTTCGTCATCGTCCACCCACCCCTGTGGAAGTTCCGTCACGCGCCTTCGCGTCCCAGCACTTGGGAAGCTACCGCAGCCCACTGACAACGGCCCTTCGAGCGCACGAGGGCGCAGGTCGCAGCACGTGATCCAGACCGGCCCGGAGCACGTCACACACGCCGCACCGCCACCGGATCCGCCTCACGCCAGCCGCCCCACGCGAGCCGGCGTCACGCGAGCCGCCCCACACGATCCGCGTCACGCGAGTTGCTTCACCGACATCAGCAGATGCCGGTGCCCCCCGTCGGCCGCTCCGTGCGCGTCCACGGCGTGCAACAGCGCCCGCTGCCCCGCCCCCAGCAGCTCCAGCCGTACGCGCGGGCTCTCGAAGGACGTCAGCGCGTCCAGCAGGTAGGCCGGATTGAACGCCACCGGCATCTCCTCGGCGCCGGTCAGCGTGGCCGGCAGCCGCTGGGCCGCCACGTCGTCCCCGTAGCCGGCGCCCAGCAGCACGAATCCGTCGGCCGAGAAGTCCAGCCGTACCGGACTGTTCGCCTCGGCCACCACCGCGACCCGCCGCACCCCCTCCGCGAGCCCCTCGCGATCCACCTCGGCGACCGCGGCCCCGGCCATGCCGAACAGCGACGTGTACGCGGGCAGCCGTCCGTCCAGCAGCCGCAGCGCGGTCCGGGTCGGTCCGCCCGCGAACCCGATGAGGCCACCGCCCCCGCCCGGCTCCCGTCCGATCACCACCTCGCCGCAGCGCCCCAGCGTCCGCGCGAGGTCCAGCAGCCGCCGTGCGGGCAGCAGCGCCTCCACGGCACCCTCGCCGGCCGCCACCCCCGGCTTCCACTCCAGCCGCCGCACGGCGTAGCGGTAGCGGTCCGAGGCGGCCAGCGTCATCTCCCCGCCCTCGAGGCGCAGGTGGACGCCCGTCAGCAGGGGCAGTGTGTCGTCGCGGCCGGCGGCCACGGCGACCTGGGCCACGGCGGTCGCGAACGCGGCGGCGTCCACCGTGCCGTAGGGCGCGGGCGGCACCGGCAGGGCCGGGTACTCGGCGAGCGGCAGTGTCGACAGCCCGAAGCGTGTGCCGTCGGCCTCCACCGCGAACCGCGAGGCCTCCAGCGCACAGCTCACCGGACCCTCCGGCAGGACCCGGCAGACGTCCACCAGCCGCCGCCCCGGGACGAGCACCCGCCCGGCCACCGCGACCTCCGTCCCGGCCTCCACCCGCACCGCCGCCTCGAAGTCGAACCCCGTCACGGCCAGCCGTCCCGCGTCCGCCTCCAGCAGCAGCCCGCCCAGCACCGGCACCGGCGTCCGCGCGGGCAGGGCGCGCACGGCCTGGCCCACGGCCTCGGCGAGCGCCGTACGGTCGATGCGGAACTCCATGGAAAATCCCCCTGCTCGGTCCGGTGGTCAGCGGACGCGGACGTTATCCGCACCCTCTGACAACCGGCCCCGACCAGGGGGAACAGTCCGGCTTCGAGATTCAGGCAGCCGTCGTCAGGCGTCGCTGCGTCCGTGCCGCCCGGGTCCCGAACACCGTGATCGTCACGACGCCCAGCACGGCGAGCAGACCGATCCCGACCGTCCCGGCCCAGCCGCCCGCGTGGAAGGCGAGGGCGCCGACGGTGCTGCCCGCGCTGGAGCCGACGTAGTACGCCGACTGGTACAGCGCGGACGCCTGGGCGCGGCCGTGGGAGGCCGTCTTGCTGACCGCCGAGGAGGCCACCGCGTGGCCCGCGAAGAAGCCCGCCGTGATGAGGACCAGGCCCAGCAGGACCAGCGGGAGCGAGCCCGCCAGGGACAGCAGCAGACCCGCCGCCGTCGTGCCGGCGCCCGCGTACAGCGCGCCCCGGCGGCCCAGCCGGCCCACCAGGCGTCCGGCCGTGGACGCCGACACCGTACCGACGAGGTACACGAGGAAGATCGAGCCGATGATGCCCTGCGGCAGCGAGAACGGGGCCTCGGTCAGCCGGTAGCCGATGACCGTGTACACACCGCCGAACACCGTCATGAACAGCGCGCCGATGGCGTACAGCCGGCACAGCAGCGGGTTGGACAGGTGGTCGCGGACCGTCCGGGCCAGGACGCGCGGCCGCAGCGAACCGGCCTTGAAGTTCTTCGGGGCGGGCAGCAGCAGCCGGAAGGCCACCGCGCAGGCCACGGCGAGCGCGCCGATCACGCCGACGGCGATCCGCCAGCCCCACTCCTGCGCGACCCAGCCGGTGATGACCCGGCCGCTCATCCCGCCGACGCTGTTGCCCGCGACGAACAGCCCGATCGCGGTGATCAGGGCCTTCGGGCTGACCTCCTCGGCGAGGTACGCGGTGGCCGACGCCGGCAGCCCGGCCAGGGCCGCGCCCTGGAGGGCCCGCAGCGCGACCAGGACACCGAGGGAGGGGGCGAGGGGCACCAGCACACCGACGGTCACCGCCACGGCCAGCGAGGCCGTCATGACCGTACGCCGTCCGAAGCGCTCGGACAGGGCGCTCATCGGCAGCACGAACAGCGCCAGCCCGCCCGTCGCGGCGGCCACCGTCCAGCTCGCGTCGCTCGCCGTCACCCCGAACTCACCGGAGATGAGCGGGAGCAGCGCCTGGGTCGAGTACAGCAGCGCGAAGGTCGCCACACCCGCGAGGAAGAGGGCGAAGCTCATCCGGCGGTAGCCGGGCCCGCCCGGGGACACACGTGAGTCGGTGGCAGGGACAGAGGCATCGGCGCCCACGATCGTGGACGCCCCGGTACTGGCGGGAGACATGCCTCGAACGTACGGACGCCTCCACTGATCCGTCCAATGCACGGAACGGCCATAATCGTTCCCATGGTGCATCAACCGAGTTCACGGCCTCGCCTGTCACCGTCCAGTGACACAGAAGACATGGCGGAGATGTCGAAGGTGCTGGCGCCCCGCCTCGCGTACTTCGCCGGCGTCGCCCGTACCGAGCACGTCACCCGTGCCGCCCAGGAGATGAACGTCCCCCAGTCGACGCTCTCGAGGTCGATGGCCCGTCTGGAGCAGGACCTGGGCGTCGACCTGTTCGCCCGCCGCGGCCGCACGGTCTCCCTCACCCCGGCCGGCCGCACCTTCCTCACCTCCGTCGAGCGGGCCCTGGCCGAGGTCGAGCGCGCCGCCGAGGAGGTACGCGCCGACGCCGACCCCACCAGCGGCAAGGTCGCCTTCGGCTTCCTGCACACCATGGGCGCCGAGACGGTCCCCGGCCTCCTCCACGCCTTCCGCGCCGACCACCCTCGCGTCCGCTTCAGCCTCGTCCAGAACTACGGCGAGGCCATGCTGGAACGGCTGCGGGCCGGTGAACTCGACCTGTGCCTGACGTCGCCGGTCCCGGACGCCCCCGACCTGGTGGCGCGCCGCCTCGACGAGCAGAAGCTCCGTCTGGTCGTCCCCGCCGACCACTCCCTCGCCGGGCGCCGCCGTATCCGTCTCGCCGAGGCCGCCGACGAAACCTTCGTCACCCTGGAACCCGGCTACGGCCTGCGCCGCATCACCGACGACCTCTGCAAGGAGGCCGGGTTCAAGCCCCGCATCGCCTTCGAGGGGGAGGAGGCGGAAACCCTGCGCGGCCTGGTGGCGGCGGGCCTGGGCGTGGCCCTCCTGCCCCCGCCGGCGGTCCCGCGCCCGGGGGTGGTGGAACTGACGGTCACGGCCCCCCGGGCGGCCCGCGAGATCGGGGTGGCCTGGCTGGAAGGCCACCCGGACACACCCCCGGTGGCGGCCTTCAAGAGGTTCCTGCTCTCGAGGAGGGGCAGTCTGCTGCCCTAGTCAGGGGCGCGGGGAAGGGCGCGGCAAGCCACGAACGACCCGCACGGGCGAGGGGGCAGGCACCTCCACGGCGCTACCGCCTCGAAGGACTGAACCCGGCCGCGAGCGGCATCCGCAGCCCCAGCGGCGGCGGCGCGGCGAACGCGTCCCGAACGGGCCGGGACATGGCCCGTCCGAACAGCGCCCCCATCACGAAGTCCTCGGCCAGCGCCAGCACTTCGTCCCGGTACTGGGTCAACCCGTGCCCGTCCGCGTGCACTTCGAACCGGCACACCTCGCGGTTCGCTTTCTTCGCCCGCACCGCCAGCCGGAACGACAGCTCGGGATCCGTCCGCCCGTCGTTCGTGCCGTGCACGATCAGCACCTGCCGGCCCACCAGCTGTTTCACCGGTTCGGGTGGCGCCGCGGCGTCCTCCTCCGGCAGCCAGGGAGCAAGCGCGAGCACGGAGTTGACGGCCTCGTGGCCACCCGCCCGCAACCCGGCCCGGGCGCCCATGCCGAGACCCACGAGACAGACGGGCACGTCCCCGTAACGTCGTACGGCCTCGTCCGCCGCCCAGGTCGCGTCCCGGGCGAGATTCGCCTCGGTGCCGTTCCACCCGCGGCAGCGGTAGTGCACCACGTGCGTGGCGAGCCCCTCCTCGCGGCCGGCGCGGGTCAGGCGGCGTCCGAGGGCGCGTACGGAGGCGGTCGCCAGCACGGGAGAGGGTCTGCGACCGGAGACCTCGTCACCGCCGGGGAGCAGCAGCACCACGCCGCTCACCGATGTCGGCTCCGGACCGAGTGTCCTGCCCAGCCGGGCCCTGGGAACCGGCGTCGCTTGGTGTGCCATGACAGAACAGTGTCAGAAGGGTGGGTGTACTCGCCCCGTCGTCGGGGTCACCGTTACGTATCGACGGAAACGTGAAGCATCCGAGCCCGCGCCATCTACGCGCGTAGGAGTTAGAGTGCGGAAATGACGAGCCAGACCATCGCGAACACCCCGACACCGGACCAGATCCGCCGGGCGCCCAAGGTTCTGCTGCACGATCACCTCGACGGCGGCCTGCGCCCCGCCACGATCGTCGAACTCGCCCGCGAGAGCGGCTGTTCCCAGCTCCCCGAGACCGACCCGGAGAAACTCGGCCTCTGGTTCCGCGAGGCCGCCGACTCCGGTTCCCTGGAGCGGTACCTGGAGACGTTCTCCCACACCGTCGGCGTCATGCAGACCCGTGACGCCCTGGTGCGGGTCGCCGCCGAGTGCGCCGAGGACCTCGCCGAGGACGGTGTCGTCTACGCCGAGGTGCGCTACGCACCCGAGCAGCACCTGGAGGGCGGGCTGAGCCTCGAAGAGGTCGTCGAGGCCGTCAACGAGGGCTTCCGGGAAGGGGAGCGGCGCGCCCGCGAGAAGGGCCTGCGCATCCGCGTCGGCGCCCTGCTCACCGCCATGCGGCACGCGGCCCGCGCCCTGGAGATCGCCGAACTCGCCAACCGTCACCGCGACCTGGGAGTGGTGGGGTTCGACATCGCCGGGGCCGAGGCCGGCTACCCGCCCACCCGGCACCTGGACGCCTTCGAGTACCTCAAGCGCGAGAACAACCACTTCACCATCCACGCCGGCGAGGCCTTCGGGCTGCCCTCCATCTGGCAGGCCCTCCAGTGGTGCGGCGCCGACCGGCTCGGGCACGGGGTGCGGATCATCGACGACATCCAGGTCCACGAGGACGGCCGGGTCGAACTCGGGCGGCTCGCCTCCTACGTCCGGGACAAGCGCATCCCGCTGGAGCTGTGCCCGAGCTCCAACCTCCAGACCGGGGCGGCGTCCTCGTACGCCGAGCACCCCATCGGGCTGCTGCGCCGGCTGCATTTCCGTGCCACGGTCAACACGGACAATCGTCTGATGTCGCACACCAGCATGAGCCGGGAATTCGAGCACCTTGTCGAGGCGTTCGGTTACACGCTCGACGACATGCAGTGGTTCTCCGTCAATGCGATGAAATCAGCGTTCATTCCTTTCGATGAACGACTGGCCATGATCAATGACGTGATCAAGCCCGGTTATGCCGAGCTGAAATCCGAATGGCTGTTCCGGCAAACCGCCTCCACCAGCGATTCTTCGCCCTCGGAAGGGTGACCTGGGGGGTATCGGAAGACAGCGAATGCGGGCGGCGTTCACAATCCGTCCGCATTTCGATGTTTGCGGCGGGTGGCGCGGGGTGTTTACGGTCGCTGGACCGCTCACACCCCCTCACCCCATTTCGAGGACGCATTTCATGAAGCAGTCTGCTGCCAAGTCCCTCGGTGTCGCCGCTCTCGGTGCCGCCTTCGCCGCCGCCGGTGCGGGCGCCGCCAACGCCGCCCCGGCCCTCCCGGACACCGCCCAGACGCCGGAGACCGTCACTCAGGCTCTCCCGGCGGAGCAGCTCTCCCAGACGCTGCCGGGCTCGGGTGAGGCGCTGGGCCAGGAGCAGACGGCGGCCGGTGCCGGTCTCGCCGGCGCCCATCCGGTCGCCGAGCAGCTGCTCGCCGAGGGCCCGACCGGCCCGGCCGCCAAGCTGCTCGGCGGGCTCCCGGTGCAGGGCCTGCCCACGCACGGCCTGCCGGTGAACGGCGTTCCGGTCGGCTGATCCTCCCGCCGAGGCTGACCCCTCCCGCCGAGGGCGGACACCACACGCCGACGGGGCGCACCCTGGACACAGGGTGCGCCCCGTCGGCGTTCACGCGCGTCGGCGCTACCAGGCCGTCTGCGCGTTGTTCTGCACCTTGTCCTCCGAGGGCAGCAGGATCCACAGCGCGATGTAGAGCAGGAACTGCGGACCGGGCAGCAGGCACGAGACCAGGAAGATCACCCGCATCGTCGTCGCGGAGGTGCCGAAGCGCCGTGCCAGCGCGGCGCACACTCCGCCGATCATGCGGCCGTTGGTGGGGCGGGCGAGGCGGGACATGTGCGACTCCTTCAACGTCGGTGTGTGAGGTCTCCGGTCCGAGTACCCCATCTGCACTCCACGCTACGGAGACGAAGGGGGTAAAGCGTCGCTCCATGGGGCGATCCCGACCCTGGGAATCGTCGGGGTCCGACCCTGAGGCGGCTGTTCCTCCGCGGGCAGGGGCGCGAGGGACAGGCCGGCGGTGCGGCGGCGCAGCCAGGAGCGGCCGGCCGGGACGAGCACGAGATGCGCGAGGGCCACGCCCGCGGTGTTCAGGAACAGCGAGTCGACGTCGACGACCTGGCCGGGAACACCGGTCTGCAGCAGTTCGATGCCCATCGAAAGCAGCGCACCGGCCGCGACGGTGCGCAGCAGGGACGCCAGCGGCGAGCCGGCCAGTCTGCCGCTCGCCATCGGCAGCAGCACGCCCAGTGGGGCGAGCAGCGCCAGCTTCTCGCCGATGTGACGGGCGGCCTCGTACCAGCCCAGGGCGAGATCGGTCCGGATGCCGGCGAAGGGCCGCAGATTGGCGGGCATCACCCAGGGCACGTCCAGCGGCCGCAGCGTGTACCAGGCGACGAACGCGAGGTGTGCGACGAGGAGGACACCTCCTGTCACCCGGATGCGGAACGCGGCGCTGCCGCCGATGGAGCCTTGACGCTGCACGCCCCCCTAGACGCGGCCTCCGGCGGGATCGGTTCCGCGAGGGGCACCGGTCCGCCGGTGAGGCATGCGCCACAGCCCGGCGGATCCCGGCCCGATCACTCCCCGGCCGGGTCCTTGGAGGGCGGTTCCTTGCTGCCCGGGCGGGCCCGCACCTCGTCCGTGCACGCGTAGCGGCGCGGCGAGTCGGCGCCGGGGCCGCCGAGCACCACGGAACCGTCGCCCTGGCCGGCCGCGAAGTCGGAGAAGGTGCAGACGACCTGCGCGAGGGCGTACGAGGTGAGGCTGTCCGGTGCCGCGCTCAGCCGCAGGGTGTCCTCCGGGTCGCCGGGCCGGGGCCCGCCCACGGTGATGCCCGCGCGGACGTCCGTGCTGTAGCCGGCCTCCTTCTCGGCGGGCGACGGCGGTGTGGCGAGCTGGTCCAGCAGCCCCTGCGCCACCAGCATCCGCCGCTCGGAGTCGGCCGCGCCGTCCGGCACCCGCACGGTCCGGTCGACGGTCACCAGCGAGGACCCGCACAGCAGGAACACCTGCACCGGCAGCCCCCGGGCGGCCTGCGTCGGCACATCCGGCTCGGCGAGGGAACACCGCACCCGCGACGGCGCCGGCCCGAAGTTCGTCGGCACCTCGGTGGCCCGTATGCCGCAGCCGGTCAGCAGGAGGGCGAGTACGGACACGGCACCGATCCGGGCCCAGGACACGAGACGTGCGGTCATCAGGCGTCCTCCTTCGAGTCCTCGCCCTGGCCCCGGCCGGTGTCGGCGGCGGGCTTCCGCTCGCCCTCGGCGGGCTGTTCCCCGGGTTCGAACGTGTGGCGCGGTATCCGCAGGGTGAACACCGCGCCCGAGTCGGGCGAGTTGGCCGCGGTGATCTCACCACCGTGGATGTGGGCGTTCTCCAGGGCGATGGACAGGCCCAGGCCGCTGCCCTCCGAGCGCGGCCGGGAGGCGCTGGCCTTGTAGAAGCGGTCGAAGACGTGCGGCAGGACGTCCTCGGGGATGCCGGGCCCGTGGTCCTGCACCTCGATGACGAGCGAGTCGTCCTCCTCGCGGACCGACACCCGCACCGGCGAGCCGCCGTGCTTGAGCGCGTTGCCGATGAGGTTGGCCAGGATGACGTCCAGGCGGCGCGGGTCCAGCCGGGCGTGGATGCCGCGCTCGGCGTTCAGCTCGACCGCGTCCAGCCAGGCGCGGGTGTCGATGCACGCGGTGATCTGGTCGGCGATGTCGACGTCGTCCAGCACGAGCCGGGCCGTGCCCGCGTCGAAGCGGGTGACCTCCATCAGGTTCCCGACCAGGTCGTTCAGCCGCCGCGTCTCGCTGACCACCAGCCGTACGGCCGGCTCGATCATCGGGTCCATGCTGCCGGTCTCCGCCTCCAGCTCCTCCTCGAGCACCTCCGTCACGGCGGTGATCGCGGTGAGCGGCGTCCGCAGCTCATGGCTCATGTCCGCCACGAACCGCCGGGACGCCTCGTCCCGCGCGGCCATGTCGGCGACCCGTTTCTCCAGCGCCTCGGCCGCCTTGTTGAACGTCCTTGACAGATCGGCGAGTTCGTCGGTGCCCGACACCCTGAGCCGGGTGTCCAGTTTGCCCTCGCCGAGCCGCAGCGCCGCCGCCCCGAGCCGCTGCACCGGCTTCAGCACGGTCGTCGCCGCGGCCTGCGCGAGCAGCGCCGAGCCGATCAGCGCGAGCCCGGTGGCGATGCCCAGCGACCAGGCCAGCGAGTTGAGGTCCTTGGCCTCCGGCTCCAGCGACTTGAGCATGTACCCGGTCGGTCCGCCGCCGGTCACCCGCGTGCCCGCCACCAGGTACGGGGTGTCGTCGTCGATGATCCGCTGCCAGTACAGGTGGTACGGGTGCTGGTCGGCCCCGTCGGCCTTCTGCGCCTTGTTCACCGCCGTACGCAGCGAGACCGGCACGTCCCGCAGCGAGAAGCCGCTCAGCCCGCCGGAGCTGCCGTAGACGGTCCTGCCGTCGGGGTTCCGGGCGACGAGCAGCACGCTGAAGCGCTGGTCGCTGCCCGCCATCTGGCCCGCGGTGTGCTGCAGTTCGTCCTGCGTCGGACGCTCGGGCAGCGAGGCCGCCCGGTTCTGCATCTCCTGCTCGAAGTCCCGCAGCACGGCGTCCTGGGTACGGGTGAGCACGGCCTCGCGGTTGAGCCAGTACGCGATGCCGGACGCGGACACGGCCGCCGTCAGGGCCACCAGGCCGAAGACGACGACCAGCCTCAGCCGCAGGCTGGTGAAGCGCAGCCGCGACAGAAATCCTTTGCGCGCCGCGGTCCAGCCGCGGTCCCCCCCTTGGTGCCGCTGTGTCACTGAGGCGGGTCCAGCCGGTAGCCGACACCCCGCACGGTACGGATCAGCGTCGGGGACGACGGCACGTCCTCGACCTTGGCGCGCAGCCGCTGGACGCAGGCGTCCACCAGCCGCGAGTCGCCCAGGTAGTCGTGCTCCCACACCAGCCGCAGCAGCTGCTGCCGGGACAGCGCCTGCCCCGGCCGCCGGCTCAGCTCCAGCAGCAGCCGCAGCTCGGTCGGCGTCAGCTGGAGGTCCTCGCCGTTCTTCGTCACGGTCATCGCCGAGCGGTCGATGACGAGGCTGCCGAACGTCGCCGCGTCGTTGGACTCCCGCTCGCCGCGCCGCAGCACGGCCCGGATCCGGGCGTCGAGCACGCGCCCCTGCACCGGTTTGACGACGTAGTCGTCGGCGCCGGACTCCAGCCCGACCACCACGTCGATGTCGTCGTTGCGCGCGGTCAGCAGGATGATCGGCAACTGGTCCGTGCGCCGGATGCGACGGCACACCTCGAACCCGTCGATGCCGGGCAGCATCACGTCCAGCACGATCAGATCCGGGCGCTGCTCGCGCAGCAGCTTCAGACCGTCCTCACCACTGGCAGCGGTCGCCACGCGGTGACCCTGGCGCGTCAGTGAGAGCTCCAGGGCCGTCCGGATGGCGTCGTCGTCCTCGATCAGCAACAGGGAAGGCACGGGCTCATTCTGGCCCATGGAGGGGTCGGGGTTCGACCGGTGGGTCCGAGACAGTGGCGCCGGTACCGCCGGCCGCTGTGAAGGACCCGTGTTCCCGCTGGGCCCGGCCCCTGTGACAGGTCTGTGACAGTCGGCGGACACGGCCATGAAAGTGCGGCGCCAAGCTTTTCGGCACAGGCAAGGAAGCCCGCCCCCAACGGCGGGCCGCACACCGGAAGTCCACGACGGGGGGCGCGAGATGAACACGCTGCACGGCATCAGCACCAGCGCAGTGATCACGCGCCTGCACGACGTGAACCGGGGTGCCGAGAAGTCCGGTGCCGATGGGGGCCCCTCCCGCGCGAGCGGATTCGAGCGTGGGGGAGGGCGGGGGTGCGCTCGGGGCACCGGGCGTCAGCACACCGGGTTCATGACGGTGGTTGACGCACACACGGGGGAGAACAAGGGGACGGGGGCGGCTCACGGGGGAGCCGCGTACAGGGAGGACCCGGGGGAGCGCCGCTCGCTGGCGGAGGCGGAGTTCACCGCCTACGTCCAGGAGCGCCGCGCCTCCCTGTACGCAACCGCCTACCACCTCACCGGCGACCGCTTCGAGGCCGAGGACCTGCTGCAGAGCGCTCTGTTCTCGACCTACCGGGCGTGGGAGCGGATCAGTGACAAGGCGGCGGTCGGCGGATACCTCCGCCGCACCATGACCAACCTGCACATCAGCGCCTGGCGGCGCCGCAAGCTCAACGAGTACCCGACCGAGGAACTGCCGGAGACGCCCGGCGACACGGACGCGATGCGCGGCACCGAGCTGCGCGCGGTCCTGTGGCAGGCGCTGGCCCGGCTGCCCGAACTCCAGCGCACCATGCTGGTCCTGCGCTACTACGAGGGCCGCACGGACCCGGAGATCGCGGACATCCTCGACATCAGTGTCGGCACGGTGAAGTCCAGCATCTGGCGGTCGCTCCGCCGGCTGCGCGAGGACGAGGTCCTCAGCTTCGGCCGTGACGAGGAGGACGCCTTCGGCGAGCTCGTCGCCTGAAGGCTGGGGGAAGCACCACAAGGGGGCCCACGGGGGCCACGGGGGAACTGCGGAGACGCTGGGGGGCGTCTCCGCAGGAAGGTGGGGGACACGGGGGAGCACCACGGGGGAAGCACGGAAGCGGGACTGGAGGGCCGGGGGGTCCGTCCAGTCCCGCTTTCTCTTGTGCCGCCTTCTTCCGGTGTCTCGCCGGCGCCTCGCCGCTCAGGCCGCCGTACGCAGACTCGCGCACCGGCCCGCCGCCGCGGCCGCCAGCCGGCCCATCGCCTCGTCACGGTCGCAGGCGTGCGCGCCCAGTGCCGTCTGACGGGCGACGATGGTGCGCTCCAGCCGCATCAGGCGCCAGCCGCGGCGCAGCAGGAAGGGCACCGACTTGCGGCCCTCCCGCAGATCCCGCAGGAAGCGGCGCCGGAACGTCCTCACCGGGCCGCGGCTCAGGCACAGCGCGTCGGCCAGGACGCCGAGTTCCCGGCAGCGCGTGACGATCTCCGCGGCGAAGATGCCCTCCGCGATGAACAGCGGCGTCCGCCCGGTCTCGACCGTCTCCGCGCCGGTACGGGCGCTCAGCGCGATGTCGTAGACGGGAACATCCGTACGGCCCGTGCGGCACAGCTCGGTGATCGCCGCGACGGCCGCGTCCGCGTCCCAGGAGCCGGGATGGTCCCAGTCGATGTCGGAGCTCCCCGCCACCAGGGGCAGTGTCGGATCGGCGCCCTCCTTGTAGAAGTCGTCGAGCCGCAGCACCGGGAGGCCGGAGCGGGCCGCGAGGAGGGACTTGCCGGAGCCGGAGGGGCCGCAGAGCAGCACGACTCGCGTGGGGATGGGCAGAGGGGAACTCACGGGACACCAGTGTGAGGCATCCACAGTGGGCCGTAGACCCCGCGGGTCGCCTTTGATGCGCGCGTCACACCTCAACTGCCCTTCGTGTCGAATCGATTACCCAGTGCGTCAGAAGGTGGCAGCGATGGCCCGACACGACTCTCCCGAGAAGCCGGCCGCCCGGCGTGCCCTGGCCGTCCTCGCGACCGCGGGGGCGGCCCTGGGCGCGGGCACGGCGACGGCGGTGGCGGACACGCAGTCCGTCCTGGGGGGCAACACCCGGCCCACCTCCCTCGGCAAGATCGACCCCCAGTCCGGCCTCCAGGCCGCGACCGGCACCGTCGGCTATGTCACCGGCCCGGTCGCCGGCCTCAAGCCCAACCCGCTCGCCCGGCACGGGAGTCGACCCGCTCGACAACGGCGTCGGCACCCAGCTCGCAGACTTCAAGCCGGTGACGTCCCAGGCGCTGACGGGCCCGGTGGCGCAGGCGCAGTCGATGGCGAGCATTCCGGTGGTGGGGCAGGCTGCGGGGCTGCTGTCGCGGTAGGCCCGCCAGGGTGACAGGCGCGCAGGAGAGAAGCCCCGGCCCTCCCGGACGGAGGAGGGCCGGGGCTTCCGTGCATGAGAGGCGGCTAGTAAGAGGAGCCCGAGGCGCCCAGCGAACCCGTCGGGTGCCAGACCGTCTTCGTCTCCAGGAACGCCGTCATGCGGTCGATGCCGGGCGTCTCCGTGTAATCCACAGGCTGTGGACGCAGGACGCGCTTGAGGTTGTCGGCCGCCGCGATCTCCAGTTCCTTCGCCAGGGTCTCGTCGGCGCCCGCGAGGTCGATCGCGTTGACGTCCTGGTGGGCGGCGAGCGGGGTCGCGATCTCCGCCGTGCGGCCCGAGAGGACGTTGACCACGCCGCCGGGGACGTCCGAGGTGGCCAGGACCTCGGCCAGGGACAGGGCGGGGAGCGGGGACTGCTCGCTCGCCACCACGATGGCCGTGTTGCCGGTGGCGATCACCGGGGCCAGCGCCGACACCAGCCCCAGGAAGGACGACTCCTGGGGCGCCAGCACCGCGACCACGCCCGTCGGCTCGGGGGAGGACAGGTTGAAGAAGGGGCCCGCGACCGGGTTCCCGCCGCCGGTCACCTGGGCGATCTTGTCGGTCCAGCCCGCGTACCAGACCCAGCGGTCGATCGTCGCGTCCACGACCGCCGCGGCCCTGGACTTCGACAGACCCTCGGCGTCGGCCACCTCGCGCGTGAACTGGCCGCGGCGGCCCTCCAGCATCTCGGCGACGCGGTAGAGGACCTGGCCGCGGTTGTACGCCGTCGCCCCGGACCAGCCGCCGAACGCCTTGCGGGCGGCGACCACGGCGTCCCGGGCGTCCTTGCGGGAGGACAGGGGCGCGTTCGCCAGCCAGTTGCCCTTGGAGTCGGTCACCTCGTACACCCGGCCGCTCTCGGAACGCGGGAACTTGCCTCCCACGTACAGCTTGTAGGTCTTGAGGACACTCAGTCGCGCGTCAGACATCGAGGTACGCCTCCAGGCCGTGGCGGCCGCCCTCGCGGCCGAAGCCCGACTCCTTGTAACCGCCGAACGGCGAGGTCGGGTCGAACTTGTTGAACGTGTTGGACCAGACCACGCCCGCGCGGAGCTTGTTCGCCACCGCCAGGATGCGGGAGCCCTTCTCCGTCCAGATACCGGCGGACAGGCCGTACGGCGTGTTGTTGGCCTTGGCGACCGCCTCGTCCGGCGTGCGGAAGGTCAGCACCGACAGCACCGGGCCGAAGATCTCGTCCCGGGCGACGGTGTGCGCCTGGGTGACGTTCGTGAACAGCGTGGGCGCGAACCAGTAGCCGCTCTCCGGCAGTTCGCACGCCGGGGACCAGCGCTCGGCGCCCTCCGCCTCGCCCTGCTCGACCAGCGAGGTGATGCGCGTGAGCTGCTCCGCGGAGTTGATCGCGCCGATGTCGGTGTTCTTGTCCAGCGGGTCGCCGAGGCGCAGCGTGGACAGCCGGCGCTTCAGGGACTCCAGGAGCTCCTCCTGGATCGACTCCTGGACCAGCAGGCGGCTGCCGGCGCAGCAGACCTGGCCCTGGTTGAAGAAGATGCCGTTGACGATGCCCTCGACGGCCTGGTCGACGGGGGCGTCGTCGAAGACGATGTTGGCGCCCTTGCCGCCCAGTTCGAGCGTGACCTTCTTGCGCGTCCCGGCGACCGTGCGGGCGATCTCCTTGCCGACGGCGGTGGAGCCGGTGAAGGCGACCTTGTCGACGTCCGGGTGGGCGACCAGCGCCGCGCCCGCGTCGCCGTAGCCCGGGAGGATGTTGACGACACCCTTGGGCAGGCCCGCCTGGCGGCAGATGTCCGCGAAGAACAGCGCCGACAGCGGGGTGGTCTCGGCCGGCTTCAGCACGACCGTGTTGCCGGTCGCGAGCGCCGGGGCGATCTTCCACGCCAGCATCAGCAGCGGGAAGTTCCAGGGGATGACCTGGCCGGCCACGCCGAGCGGCCGCGGGTCCGCGCCGAAGCCGGCGTGGCCGAGCTTGTCGGCCCAGCCCGCGTAGTAGAAGAAGTGCGCCGCGACCAGGGGGAGGTCCGCGTCGCGGGTCTCCTTGATCGGTTTGCCGTTGTCGAGGGTTTCGAGGACGGCGAGCTCGCGGGAGCGCTCCTGGATGATCCGCGCGATGCGGAACAGGTACTTGGCGCGCTCCGAGCCGGGCAGCGCCGACCACTTCTCGAACGCCCTGCGCGCGGCCTTCACCGCGCGGTCGACGTCCTCGGAACCGGCCTGGGCGATCTCGGAGAGGACCTCCTCGGTCGCGGGCGAGACCGTCTTGAAGACCCGGCCGTCGGCCGCCTCCGTGAAGTCGCCGTCGATGAACAGGCCGTACGAGGGCGCGATGTCGACGATCGCGCGCGACTCGGGGGCCGGGGCGTATGCGAATACCGAAGCCATGGTGATCAGTCCACCGTCACGTAGTCGGGACCGGAGTAGCGGCCGGTGGCCAGTTTCTGGCGCTGCATCAGCAGGTCGTTCAGCAGGGAGGAGGCGCCGAAGCGGAACCAGTGGTTGTCCAGCCAGTCCTCGCCCGCCGTCTCGTTGACCAGCACCAGGAACTTGATGGCGTCCTTGGACGTGCGGATGCCGCCGGCCGGCTTCACGCCGACCTGGATGCCGGTCTGCGCCCGGAAGTCGCGCACCGCCTCCAGCATCAGCAGCGTGTTCGCCGGGGTCGCGTTGACCGCGACCTTTCCGGTGGAGGTCTTGATGAAGTCCGCGCCCGCCAGCATCCCGAGCCAGCTCGCGCGGCGGATGTTGTCGTATGTCGAGAGCTCGCCCGTCTCGAAGATGACCTTCAGGCGCGCCGAGGTGCCGCAGGCCTCCTTCACGGCGGTGATCTCGTCGTACACCTTCATGTACCGGCCCGCGAGGAACGCCCCGCGGTCGATGACCATGTCGATCTCGTCGGCGCCCGCGGCGACGGCCTCCCGGACGTCGGTCAGCTTGACGTCGAGCGAGGCGCGGCCGGCCGGGAACGCCGTGGCCACCGAGGCGACCTTCACGCCGCTGCCGGCGACGGCCTCCTTGGCCACGGCCACCATGTCGGGGTAGACGCAGACCGCGGCCGTGCTGGGCGTCGTACGGTCGGTCGGGTCGGGACGGGCCGCCTTCGCGCCGAGCGCCCGGACCTTGCCCGGGGTGTCCGCGCCTTCCAGCGTCGTCAGGTCGACCATCGAGATGGCGAGGTCGATCGCGTACGCCTTCGCGGTCGTCTTGATCGAACGGGTGCCGAGGGAGGCCGCACGCCCCTCGAGCCCGACCGCGTCGACTCCGGGAAGCCCGTGGAGGAAGCGGCGCAGCGCGCTGTCGGACGAGGTGACGTCCTTGAGGGGGTGAGCTGCGGTGAGTGCAGAACTGGGCATGGTCACCAGACGAGCATATCTACGCGCGTAGCGGCTGTACAGCCCCCCGGTCGCCTTGAGGTTCTTCGGCGGCCCGCGGCGGTTTCGCCGTGGGGTGAGGGACGGAGGGACGAGAGGGAGAGGGGGCGGGGCGCCCGTGACATGCGGGTCCGGCAGAATCGAGGCATGACGAGCCCCGAGTCCCAGTCGCCCGCGCCGCAGCCCGAGGACCCCCAGTCCAAGGACCGGGTCTACCGGTCGGTTCCGGCCATCGCCGGTGGCGTGATGCTGCTGGCCATCGCCGGGTGGCTCGGCATCGACGCGGTGGTCTCGGGCGTGGGGCGCACGCCGTGGATGACGCTCGCCGTGCTCCTCCTCGTCGTCCCGCTGGTCGTCGCCTTCACGCTGCGGCCCGCCGTGTTCGCGGGCGAAGACCGGCTGAGGATCCGCAACCCCTTCCGCGTCGTCGTGGTGCCCTGGGGCCAGGTCGCCGCGCTGAGGTCCGCGTACTCCAACGAGGTCCTCACCGAGTCCGGCGCGAAGTACCAGCTGTGGGCGGTGCCCGTCTCGCTGCGCGCCCGCAAGAGGGCCGCGCGGCGCGAGATGCGGGCGACGGCGCAGGCACGGCGGCAGATGGGGCGGGACGAGGGCCGCGGCAGTGCGCTCGGGACGGGTGCGGGGCTGGGGGCCGGCCTGGGCGCCGGTGCCATGTCCGACGGCCCCGTGCGGGCGGAGACCGACCGGATCATGGACGAGCTGCTGAGGCTGCACGAGGCACGGCACCAGGCGGAGTCGGCGCGGGGTGAGGTGACCGTGCGGTGGGCCTACGAGATCGTGGGGCCGTCGGTCGCCGGGGCAGTGCTGGTGCTGATTCTGCTGTCGGTGGGGTGACGGGGGCGTCCGCCGGGTGCGGTCTGCGAGAACCTCGGGTGTCCGGCCGGGGGCTCTTCCGGGCGCCTCGGGGGACGCGGCGGCAGTGGCAGCGGTGCGAGGCTGCCCGGAAGAGTTCCTGGTCGTGGGGGGGGGCGGGGGGATTTCTCAGATGCCTGCCGCCGTCGACAGGTCGCGCTTGACCGCCTCCAGGAGGTCCGTCGCCTTCGCGCGGGCCTCGGGGAGGTCCGCGCGGGTCGCGACCGGGATCACGACCTCCAGGTAGCACTTCAGCTTCGGCTCCGTGCCGCTCGGGCGGACGATCACCCGGGCCCCGTCGAGGGTGTAGCGCAGGCCGTCCGTGGGCGGGAGGTCGTCCGTGCCCCGGGTGAGGTCGTCGGTGCGGGTGATGCGCAGGCCGGCGAGTTCGGTCGGGGGCTGCTCGCGCAGGCGGGTCATCGCGGCCGCGATGAGCGAGAGGTCCTCCACGCGGACCGACAGCTGGTCCGTCGCGTGCAGGCCGTGCTCCACCGCCAGGTCGTCGAGGAGGTCGGGCAGGGTGCGGCCCTCCTCCTTGAGCTGCGAGGCCAGTTCCGTGATCAGGAGCGCGGCCGTGATGCCGTCCTTGTCGCGTACGCCGTCGGGGTCCACGCAGTAGCCGAGGGCCTCCTCGTAGCCGTAGCGCAGGCCCTCGACACGGGCGATCCACTTGAAGCCGGTGAGGGTCTCCACGTGGGGGAGGCCCGCCTTCGCGGCGATACGGCCGAGGAGGGACGACGAGACGATCGACTCCGCGAAGACGCCGGTCGCGCCGCGGCGGACCAGGTGGGCGGCGAGCAGGGCGCCGACCTCGTCGCCGCGGAGCATCCGCCAGTCGGTGCCGTCCGGCACGGCGACGGCGCAGCGGTCCGCGTCCGGGTCGTTGGCGATGATCAGGTCCGGGGCGGTCTCGCGGGCCTTCGCGAACGCCAGGTCCATCGCGCCCGGCTCCTCCGGGTTGGGGAACGCGACGGTCGGGAAGTCCGGGTCGGGGTCGGCCTGCTCCGTGACGAGGGCCGGTTCCGGGAAGCCGGCGCGGGCGAAGGCGGCGAGGAGGACGTCCTTGCCGACGCCGTGCATCGCCGTGTACACCGTGCGGGCGGTGCGGGGGGAGTCCGTGGCCAGGACGGCGTCCGTGCGGGCGAGGTAGGCGTCGAGGACGCTCTCGTCGAGGGTGTCCCAGCCTTCGGTGGGGCGCCGGACGGTGGTGAGGGACGGGACGGCGGCGATCTCCGCCGCGATGTCGAGGTCCGCCGGGGGAACGATCTGGGAGCCGTCGCCGAGGTACACCTTGTAGCCGTTGTCGCGGGGCGGGTTGTGGCTGGCGGTGACCTCCACGCCGGCGACCGCGCCGAGGTGCCTTATCGCGAAGGCGAGGACGGGGGTGGGGAGGGGGCGGGGGAGCACGGCCGCGCGGAGGCCGGCGCCGGTCATGACGGCGGCGGTGTCGCGGGCGAAGTCCTCCGACTTGTGGCGGGCGTCGTAGCCGATCACGACCAGGCCGTCGTGATGGCCCTGCTTCCTGAGGTACGCGGCGAGGCCGGCGGCGGCGCGGATGACGACCGTGCGGTTCATGCGCATGGGGCCGGCGCCGAGTTCGCCCCGGAGACCGGCGGTGCCGAACTGGAGCGTGCCGCTGAAGCGAGCGGCGAGTTCCGTGTAGTCCTGCGCGTCGATGAGGTGGGCGAGCTCGGTGCGGGTGTCCGGGTCGGGGTCCTCGGTGAGCCACGCCTGGGCCTGTGCGATGAGTTCGTCGTGCACGGTCGGTGTCAGCCTCTCCGTTGGTGGTGGGGTGCGGGTGCGGGTGCCTGCGGCGGCCTGCGCGGGTGGGGTGGGGTGCGCGTAGCGCGTGACGCCGGGTGGTGGGTCGGGGACGTGTCGGGGGGTGTCCGTCCTCGGAACGGCGCGATGGGGTCGGACACCGACTCGCTGTCCGTTGACGCGCCGACCGCTGCGGGCGGACACCCCCCGACACGTCCCCTTCTCGCCGTACGCGGGTGCGGGCGCGTCGGGTCCCGCCCAGCTGTGGACGACGTCCCCTTGTGTCCTCCGGCGGGTGCGGGCGCTTCGTGGCCCCGCCCCGCTGCGATCGGCGTCCCCTTGCGTCGTCCGGTTGCGTCGTCCGGCGGGTGCGGGCGTGTCGTGGCCCCGCTCAGCTGCGGAGGACCGCCGGGTCCGCGTAGCTGGAGGGGGCGCGGTGGGCTCCGCCGGGTGGCGCGGCGTCCGGGGCGCCTGGGTTGCTCAGAGGCGGCCGAGGACCTGCGTCAGGAGGGAACCCATGCGGGTCGCGGAGTCGCGGCCCGCCTGAAGAACCTCTTCGTGGTTCAGGGGCTCGCCCGTCATGCCCGCGGCCAGGTTCGTGACGAGGGAGATGCCGAGCACCTCGGCGCCCGCCTCGCGCGCGGCGATCGCCTCGAGGACCGTCGACATGCCCACCAGGTCCGCCCCGATGACGCGGGCCATGCGGATCTCGGCCGGAGTCTCGTAGTGCGGGCCGGGGAACTGGGCGTAGACGCCCTCCTCCAGCGTGGGGTCGACCTCCTTGCACAGGGCGCGCAGGCGCGGCGAGTAGAGGTCGGTGAGGTCGACGAAGTTGGCGCCGATGATGGGGGAGGTGGCGGTGAGGTTGATGTGGTCGCTGATCAGGACCGGCTGGCCGGGGCGCATGCCCTCGCGCAGGCCGCCGCAGCCGTTGGTCAGGACGACGGTCTTGCAGCCGGCCGACACGGCCGTACGGACGCCGTGGGCGACCGCTGCCACACCGCGGCCCTCGTAGTAGTGCGTGCGGCCGAGGAAGACCAGGGCGCGCTTGTCGCCGATCCGGTACGAGCGGATCTTGCCTCCGTGGCCCTCGACCGCCGGCGGCGGGAAACCGGGCAGTTCGGTGACCTGGAGCTCGGCCTCGGGGGCGCCCAGGGCGTCCACGGCCGGGGCCCAGCCGGAGCCCATCACGAGGGCGACGTCGTGGGTCTCGGCGCCCGTGAGTTCGCGCAGGCGGGCCGCGGCGGCGTCGGCGGCCGCGCGGGGGTCGCCCTGGATGTCGTCCGGAAGAAGAGATGCGTTCACGCCGATGAGGGTAACCGCTGATTGCCTACGCGCGTAGATGGCGGAGCTCACGGGGTGGCGATCGTTGTCTTGTCGTTTCCGACGAAGAGGGCGCCCGGAGGCCGGGCGTCAGCAGGGGCGCTTGCGGAGTTCCATGACGTAGTCGTGGGGGGCGCCGGCCGACTCGGCCGCGTCGGCGATCTCGCCGAGGTAGCGGGCGGAGGGCAGGCCGCCCTCGTACGCGTTCAGGGTGAAGGCCCAGGCCGGCTCTTCACCGTCCAGGGTGTGGACCCGTACGCGTGTCCGGCGGTAGATGTCGAGGCCCACGCCCTCCCAGCGGTCCAGCGACTCCTCGTCCATCGGGGCGATGTCGTACAGGGAGACGAAGACCTGGGAGAGCGGGTCCTCCACGATCGTCGGCAGTGCGCCCTCCCAGCCCATGTGCTCGCCGCCGAAGGTCAGTCGCCATCCGTTCAGCCAGCCGGTGGCGCGCAGCGGCGAGTGCGGGGCGCGGCGGGACATCAGCCGCGCGTCGAGGTTGCCGGCGTACGCGGCGTAGAGCGACATGGGGGAAGGGTACGGCAGGTCGTCCGGCGTCACTCGCGTAACGGAGCCGCATCGGGCGGGCCCCGGCGCGGTGCCACGGTGAGGGGTGCGGGACAATGGAGTACGTGACTCGGATCGTGATCATCGGTGGCGGACCCGGCGGATACGAAGCGGCGCTGGTGGCCGCCCAACTCGGTGCGGAGGTGACCGTCGTCGACAGCGACGGTCTGGGCGGGGCGTCGGTGCTCACCGACTGCGTCCCGTCCAAGACCCTGATCGCCACGGCCGAGGTGATGACCACCTTCGACTCCTCCTACGAGGAGCTGGGCATCATCGTCGCCGACGACACCCCGCACCTGGAGCAGGCCGCCCGTGTGGTGGGCGTCGACCTGGGCAAGGTCAACCGGCGGGTGAAGCGGCTCGCGCTCGCCCAGTCGCACGACATCACGGCCTCCGTGACACGTGCCGGGGCGCGTGTCCTGCGCGGGCGCGGGCGGCTGGAGGGCATGCAGGCGCTCGACGGGTCACGCAAGGTCGTGGTGCGCGCCGCCGACGGCAGCGAGGAGACCCTGACGGCGGACGCGGTGCTCATCGCCACCGGCGGGCACCCTCGGGAGCTGCCCGACGCGCTGCCCGACGGTGAGCGGATCCTGAACTGGACCCAGGTGTACGACCTCGACGAGCTCCCCGAGGAACTGATCGTGGTCGGGTCGGGTGTGACCGGCGCCGAGTTCGCCGGTGCCTATCAGGCGCTGGGGTCGAAGGTGACGCTCGTGTCGTCGCGCGACCGGGTGCTGCCGGGTGAGGACCCGGACGCGGCCGTCGTGCTGGAGGACGTCTTCCGGCGGCGCGGCATGAACGTGATGGGGCGTACCCGGGCGCAGTCCGTCAAGCGGGTCGGGGACCGGGTCGAGGTGACCCTCTCCGACGGGCGGGTCATCACCGGGTCGCACTGCCTCATGGCCGTCGGTGCCGTGCCCAACAGCGCCGGCATGGGGCTGGAGGACGCCGGGGTCCGGCTGCGCGAGTCCGGTCACATCTGGACCGACAAGGTGTCGCGTACGACCGCTCCGGGCGTGTACGCCGCCGGTGACGTGACCGGGGTGTTCGCCCTGGCGTCCGTGGCCGCCATGCAGGGACGGATCGCCATGTACCACTTCCTGGGCGACGCCGTGGCCCCGCTGAACCTCAAGACCGTCTCGTCGAACGTCTTCACCGACCCGGAGATCGCGACCGTCGGCTACACCCAGGCCGATGTCGACGCCGGGAAGATCGACGCCCGGGTCGTGAAACTGCCGCTGCTGCGCAACCCGCGCGCCAAGATGCAGGGCATCCGCGACGGCTTCGTCAAGCTCTTCTGCCGTCCGGGGACCGGGATCGTGGTCGGCGGTGTCGTCGTGGCGCCGCGCGCCTCGGAACTGATCCACCCCATCTCGATCGCGGTCGACAACAACCTGACGGTCGAACAGATCGCGAACGCCTTCACCGTCTACCCCTCCCTGTCGGGCTCGATCGCGGAGGTGGCACGGCAGTTGCACACCCGCAAGGCGGAGGGCGAGGGCTGAGACCGAAACCGACTCCTCGCTGGTCACGGGGAGTGTTCGGTCATGCGTGCGGCATAGGCGGCGGGACTAGGCCCTATATCACTTCCCGCTGCTCCGTACGCACATCTTCTGCTATTCAGCGCAAACTGCTGAAAGCAGACGGTCGCTGGCGTTACTGTCAGTTTCGTGTTCGCTGCAGAACGTCGCCAATTGATCCTCGAAATGGTGCGAGCGAACGGGGCCGTGTCGCTCCGTGAGCTCGCCCGCGTCGTCCAGACCTCCGAAGTGACCGTACGGCGGGACGTGCGCGCGCTGGAGGCAGAAGGACTCCTCGACCGCCGGCACGGCGGTGCGGTACTGCCGGGCGGTTTCACGCGGGAGTCCGGCTTTCCGCAGAAGTCTCATCTCGCGACCGCCGAGAAGACCGCCATCGCCGACCTCGCCGCGAATCTCGTGGAAGAGGGGGAGGCGATCGTGGTCGGGGCGGGTACGACGACCCAGGAGCTGGCCCGCCGGCTCGCCCGGGTGCCCGGACTGACCGTCGTCACCAACTCACTGCTGGTCGCCCAGGCCTTGGCCCATGCCAACCGGGTGGAGGTCGTGATGACCGGCGGTACGCTCCGCGGCTCGAACTACGCGCTGGTCGGCAGTGGTGCGGAGCAGTCTCTGCACGGGCTGCGGGTGTCGCGGGCGTTCCTGTCCGGGAGCGGGCTGACCGCCGAGCGGGGGCTGTCCACGTCCAACATGCTGTCGGCGTCCGTCGACCGGGCGCTGGTGCAGGCGGCCGCGGAGGTCGTGGTCCTCGCGGACCACACCAAGCTCGGGACGGACACCATGTTCCAGACCGTGCCGACGGACCTCATCACCCGCCTCGTGACGGACGAGCCGCCCGCCCACGACGACCGTGCGGCCACGGAGCTCCAGGCACTGGCCGACCAGGGCGTGCAGATCGCCGTGGCCGGGGGGCAGGGGGGTTCCGCGGGGCCGGCAGGCCCCGGGGGTGATGCCGTCCCGGCGCGTCAGCAGCGCCGGGATGTGCCGTTGCCCGGGCCGCGGCGGCAGGCGCCGGGGGGTGGAGGCGGGTTGCGGTCCACGGCGATGCTGGGGGATCAAGGGGCCGGGGCGGAGCGGGCGCGGGTGGCGGATCTGCGGCGGCGTTGAGCGTCGGTGGTGGGTGAGGCGCTGTGCATTGCCAGGTGCTTCGGCATCGTTGCCGGAGCCGGGTGGCGCAACCCGGCGCAGCGGTGCCCCGCTGCGCCCACCCGGGCCGCCCCAGCGGCACGACTGCCCGCAGCTCGGCAATAGCCACGGCGGGGGCCCGAGCCGGGGGCGCGCCTCCAACGTTGGTTCGTCCGGACCTCCGCCTCCGTCCTTTTTCTCTCCGATCGCCGCGCCTGACGTTCCCAACACACCCATCTCCCCCC